>CAMUZQ010000020.1 GCA_947165275.1 uncultured Lachnospiraceae bacterium
AGATATCGCCGAAATCAGCGTGCCAAAACCGCCGCGCGTAATTCGCCGTTTGACAGTCAGATCACTGCCGATACTGCTCAGCAAACTGTTCCCTTTTTTGTTTTTCGTGGCTGCCTTAAGCAGTGCATTGTTTTCAATGCTCCCGCTTCCGATCCCTGGTATGCCTGCCCGCTGTGATGACTCATTCAGCATCCTTGTAGTAACTCTCATGATGGTCTCCACCTCCTGACATTTTTAAGACGCTTTTGCGTCCTGCCTGTCCTCTATTTCGGCTTCCTGCGCAGGATATGAACCTTGTTTTTATAAATGGGCTTTTTTATGTCATGAGTGGTCAGGATACTGCATCATAGCGTCCACCGTAACGCTGTTCCCATCCTGTGAAAACACCAGCGTCCCGTAATACCTTTCGCATATTGCCAGGCTGTTTGGGATTCCCAGCCCGTGGCCGTCCTCATCGTTAGTATCAGCCACCGGGAGACACACTCCCGGATCGATCTCCAGCCTGCCATGGAAAGAGTTCTTTATCTCCATAAATAGAAATCCGTTCCTTTCAGATATACGCACAGATACAAACGGAGTATCATTGTTTTGCATGGCTGCACCATGAATCGCATTATCTGCGAGATTTCCCAGAAGGACAGCTGCATCATACTGCATAACATCCGGAAGCCTCTTTATTTCTACAAATGCAGTGAAGACGATCCCAAGCCTGTCTGATACCGCTGCCTTATCATTCAGTTTTTCCGTCGGCATGGGCCCGAAGCTGTTTTCTAAAAAATATAATTGTACTATACTTGTTGGAGGGGATGAAATGAAAATTCCACCTGAAATACTCGCCGTCGAAAGACCAAAAAACACAGTAATATATGCAAATATACCCTGCGGCTGAACATTCCCATATCCCCTGCCTGCAACCCTTTTTCACGGCTGCCATATTTGCGGACCTTTTCAAACTCGTATGTCAGGCAGACGGTAAGTCCATAAGTTCCGACTTCGTCAGGGCACATGTTTGCGGTATCTTCCATCCGCTTCAGTACCTTGTCTATTTCGGGTCGTATCCATCTGACGTCATATTGAGCTCTTGTTATGAAGTTATATGATTCCTGAAACATCAGTGACAGGTTATCTTCCGGATAAAAGCCACAATCGCTGATCACCTCGGATTGCTGCAAACCCAGTATGTCCAACTTTAGCTGGACTTATTTCGGCGGCGTAAATCTTCTGCTGATGAAAGTTTGCGCCGCTGGAATTAGTCCAGTTTATTAGGAAATGATCTACTGGATTACTCAAAAACGTGCAATCCAGTCCAGAATGCCGATCAGATCCTGAAGATACTGAAACGGATCATAAGTTTCAGCAGTCACGATCTGACTGTCCGGGATGCATCCGATCACATCCAGATCGAGGGGTAGTTTTTCATTCAAGAGACAGAAGGCAAGCTGCAAAAACTGACGGTTGCAGTAACGGTTGCTGGTGATCGCAAGCAGGGACTCGGAAGGGCCGGGGGTTTGCAGGCCGGTTTCGCTTAAATAAAACAAAAAAGTATCTCCGGTATCAGCTCTGCGGACGGCAGGTTCTGTGGAAGGCGCGGCAAATACGCGGAAAGCACAGCCCCTTTTGCGCTCTGCGTATTCCCGGATGCAGGAGATGCGGTTCAGGTTCCGGTCTCCTTCAAACGAATCGGAAAATCCGCCTTCAGGCAGTTCAAAGGCAGAAGAGAACGCATCCGTGAGTACGCCAAACTCCGTTTCAGAAGCAGAAGAAAAAGAGGACCCTTCCCGCTCCTTCGGGTTAACCGGACGATAGCAGGAAAGTCCGTCCACGGAGAGGGTAGACGGATCGATCCATTGCGAGGCATAGTGCGCTCTTGTGAAACAGACATTCACAGCCCCTCCCAGGATCAGGAGACGGCTGTGTGATTTTTTTACCGGCGCATTAATATGAAAAAAACCAAGCTCTGCAAAGAGAGGGTACAGGCTCTGGCGAAGGGAGGAAAGCTCTTGTAAAGGTTCCATAACCTGCGTTTCCAGAACCCTTCCGCCATCTCTTTTGCGGCCATTATAATCTTTGGCGATCCGGTCATGGCTTGTATGAAGAAGCGAAAAAAGCTCCGCAAGCGCTTCCTGCCCTAGAAAATCTTCCATCTGTTGTTTCAGCAGAGAAAGACGCTCCCCTGCCGGGATCGATCTGTCCGGCATTATGAATCGAAACATATTTTTTCCCTCTATTGTAGTCTTAGCCTTTTTCTTTGTTTTCGTTTGATCCTGCCCGGGACGGCGTCAGATGTCCGGGTGCTCCGTTTTTCCGGCAGCGAGCGCCGCACGGATCAGCGGCAGGTTCTCTTTCTCTTCTTCGGGATGCTGCGAAAACCGGGCCATTGTCTTTTCGGCCTCTCTTGAGAGATCATAGTTTCTAAATGCTTCCCGTTCTTCATCTGTCGTTCCCTTCGACAGCTTAAAGAAGCAATCCATCTTTGCCTGATGAAGGCTCATCACCCGGCGGAAGTATCCCGGAATATGTCGGGAGGACATGGACGATAAGCTGCGCTGCATATATTTCAGCATGACAGGCGAAGAGGTGGAAACCGCGCCGCATCCTTCCAGAAAACGGTAGTTAAACAGGCGGTCTTCCCCGAAATCCGTCTGCTCGTCAAAACGAAGATGGAGCGCTTCGATTACGCTCCTCCTGTAAAATTTGTTGCAGTTGGAATAGATCAGCAGCCTGCGCGTCCGGATGTAGTCGTCCGCAAAGGAGGAAACATCCGGGTAGTCCTTATCCTCAAGAAACTGCACAGAGCCTGTGCCGTCAAGCAGAACGCGCTCAATGCCAAAAATATACAGGTCCGACCCTTTTTCCAGAAGCGGAAGGCTCTTTTCAAGAAAGCCTTCCTGGAGACAGTCATCACAGTCCACAAAGGCCGCGAACCCTCCTTTTGCAGCATCAAGCCCTGCGTTCCTGGCGCCGGAAGCACCGCGATGCGCCGCGTAAAGAATATGCAGATTCTCCCTTGTCCCTTCATAGGAAGCGAGGAGTTCCCTTGTGCCATCTTCCGAGCCGTCATCGACCACGATCAGCTCGCAGTTGGAAGGAAGCTGAAGGAGGACCGAGTCCAGGCACTGCGCAAGACAGGCTTCGCAGTTATAGGTCGGAACGATCACGGAGAGCAAAATGTTTTTCATATGCCGGCTCCTCATTCTGCGTGGATGTCCGCTCCCAGTTTTGACAGTTTGCCGACAATGTCCTGATAGCCCCTTTCAATGAGCCGGACATTGCGGATCTCGGTTCTTCCTCTTGCCGCAAGAGCCGCGATTATCATTGCGGCACCGGCTCTCAGATCACAGGCTGTCAGAGAAGCCCCGTTCAGTTCTCCTCCGCGGATCACGGCATGCTGACCGTTAATATCGCTCAAGGCGCCCATGCGTCTTAATTCTTCCAGATAGCGGAACCGGTCGGTCCAGACTGCTTCGTATATGGAGCTGCTCCCGTCTGCAAGACACATAAGTGCGCCGATCTGCGGCTGCATATCCGTTGGAAATCCGGGGTAGGCAGCAGTGATGATATCAGTGCTTTTGAGCCTGCCGTTTCTTGTTACCTGAACGGACCCGTCCCCTTCCTTCACTGAGACATTCATGTCTTTCAGAACATCAGCGATGCAGGAAAGATGCTCCGGTATCACATTACAGATTTTAACCGAACCGCCTGCGGCCGCAGCCGCAGCCATATAGGTGCCGGCTTCGATCTGATCGGGGATCAGGGAATATTCGCCGCCATGCATGGAGGAAACCCCATGAATTGTGATCGTGTCCGTACCGGCACCGCTGATATCCCCGCCCATCGCATTGATGAATCCTGCCAGATCGACAATGTGTGGTTCCCGTGCGGCATTCCGGAGCATGGTGTCACCGTCCGCAAGGGCAGCGGCCAGCATCAGATTCATGGTGGCGCCGACCGTCACCATGTCAAAGCATATGTCTGCCCCGTGGAGTTTTTTGCCTTCCGGGATTGTTACACGGATATAGTTGTCATAAAGCTGCACAGCAGCCCCCATTGCCTCAAACCCTTTCAGATGCTGATCAATGGGGCGTTTGCCAAGATCGCAGCCGCCGGGAAGCGGCGATGAAGCGTCTCCTGTGCGGGCAAGCAGAGCCCCTAAAAAGAAATGGGATGCGCGCATCCGCACGCCAAGCTCCGCAGGAACTGCGTGGCTTTCGATCCTCCGGCAATCGATCTCCAGAACAGAGCGGTCAATATGCCGGTGCGTTACGCCCAGAGAATCCAATATGTCCAGCGTAAGCCGCACGTCATGGATATCGGGTACATTGCGGATCCGGCAGATGCCTTCAACCAGTAAAGTTCCGGGAAGAATGGAGGCCGCAGCGTTTTTAGCTCCGCTGATCGTAACCTCTCCGAAGAGTTCTCTTCCGCCATTGATCACATATTTTTCCATATATCAGCCCCTGCCCGGTCGTTTCAAGACCGTTTTATGCATTCCCCTTCTCTTCAAGCATTTCGTTCAGCATATAGATATTGCCGCAGCCAAGAGTGATCACAAGATCCCCTTCTTTCAGATGTTCTCTCAGCATCTTCGCGGCATCTTCAAACGCAGGCGTCAGCCTTGCGTCAATACCGTTTTGACGCATGCCATCGACAAGCATGCCGGAGGTGATATCGCCGGGATCATCTTCCCTGGCCGCAAAGATATCGGTGAGCAGAACGACATCTGCCGCTTTTGCGCAGGTCAGATAATCCGCGAACAGGGTTCTGACCCGGCTGAAGGTGTGAGGCTGGATCACCGCCCACAAACGTCCGCTGCGGCAGCGCTTTCGCGCGATGCAGATCGCGTTTTTCATCTCTTCCGGATTATGTCCATAGTCATGGAAAAGTTCCGCGCCCTGCAGCATTCCTGTTTTTTCAAAACGCCGGTGCGCGCCGCGAAACCTTCTTATACTGTCTGCCGCCGCATTCATATCAGTGCCAAGGTGATGAGCCGCCGCAAGGGCGGCAAGGGCGTTCATCGCATTGAACATGCCCGGAACGCCGGTGTGAACGGTGCAGAGCAGTTTTGTCCCGTAGTACATTTGAAACGTGACATAGCCGTTTTCATCCTCTGAAGCCCCCGCCATCCGGTAGCTGCAGCCTTCCTTTGTACCGAATGTCTCTGTTCGGCAGGGAAGAGCAGCCATCTGCCTGACCACTCTTTCATTGTCCCCGTTTCCGAGTGCCCAGCCGTCTTCTGGAAGTTTCCTCAGAAAGTCTCCGAAAGCGCTCTCAATTTCATCGATATCGCGGTAGTAGTCCAGATGATCCGCGTCAATATTTAAGAGCAGCGCACAGGTGGCGTGAACATTCATAAAATTCCGGCGGTATTCGCAGGCCTCAGTTAAAAAGAGCTCGTTTCCGCCGGAACGGACGCTTCCGCCGATCGCATCCAGAACGCCGCCGATATGTACCGTTGGATCCTGCCCTGCCTCCACTAAAATCTGTGTGAGCATGGAGGTCACGGTTGTTTTTCCATGCGTTCCGCACACGGCAAAAGAACGTTCAAATTCCTCAGACAGCTGGCCAAGGAGGACAGAGCGTTCAATGACGGGGATGCCTTTTTTTCTTGCCGCCTTTAGCTCCACATGATCATATGGGATTGCCATGGAATAAACGATCAGATCTGCGCCGTCAACATTTTTTGCGCTGTGTCCCGCGGTTACGCAAATCCCTTTTTCCCGAAGCAGGCGCATGCTGTCGCCGTCGATCCTGTCCGAACCGGTCACCGTAAAGCCGCGGTCTTTCAGAAGGAGCGCGATCCCGCACATACTCGCGCCGCCAATCCCGATCATATGTACGTGTTTTCCGGCAAAAGCGTGAAAGTCTGGTGGGTCCGGAAGATAAGGGCTCTTTCTGTACAGCGCATTCAGCTTTTCTTTTTTGTCATCCAGACGATGCTTCTCCAGCAGCTCGAGCATTTTGTAATAGCTGCCCCGGTTCTTTTCCGCCTCTTCTTCCAGGATACGAAGGGCTTCTTCCCTTGTTGCGAGACCATACCGGACCATCGCGGCCATTCGGAAATCCATTTCCGTATATCCCAGAAGTCCGTAATAAAAGGCATCCTTGATATCTTCAATATCGCAGTCAAAGTGCCAGCTCCGGTTTGTTTTTTTCCAGCCGTATTTTTCCCTGACGAACGCTTCAACAAAGTCCGGATCATTTTCAAAATAGGCATCAAAATCAAACAGCTGAATGTTTTCTCCGGCCTTCATCTGCCGGTTCGCGGTGTTGTTGCTCTTATATTTGAGATGATGGTCACGTTCAATAACCATCAGATTATCCTCATAGTCAATCGCAGGATAGTCCTTGAGCAGCCGGCGAAGGCCGTCATCAAGATCGCCTTCCGGCGAGCAGGCGGCGATCAGTTCTTCTTTGAAAGGGGCAAGCTCCAGATAGGAAGCGCCGCTGAAATATTTGTGAATGCCATTTTTCAGGCCAAGTTCATAAAGATTCAGCGTGATCCCGTACCTGCAGCCGGCACATAAAAGCACCCGTACCATTTCGGGGCGGGGATCATCCAAAAAGATGCCCAGATTCCTGCAAAATCTATTATATGCCGCATCATCCCGGTGCACAAGCAGCTGTGTTCCCAGAAGTTTCTGTGTCTTTCGTACATTCTCCATGGCAATCTCATTGGTGATCTCCGGCCGGTAAAAACAGAATGCGGTGACACGGTCTGCACCGAGCATTTCTGTAAGTTTTATCCACATATAGATGCTGTCTTTGCCTCCGCTCACCGTGACTCCGACTTTTTCTCCGGGCGAAAGGGAAAGATCCGCGATCAGACGGTCTGCGCCCTTAAACGTTTTCTTCTGAAAATTGCGGCAATACTTACATATGCCATTTTCATCAAGCTCCGCAAACCGGTAAGCTGCCGTAAGGCCGCAATGCTTGCATCTTTCTGCAGTTTCCAGTTTCATAAAATCTCCCTCTTTCAGATCATATCTTTATAGGATCCCGCACTGTCAGGAATCGGGATCAGATCGCAGACCATTTCCTCTGTCTGCCTTCCGTAAGGGTGTACCATACCCGAAATCGCATATCGGTATCCTTTTTCCCGCATGGCCTTGAGAGCAGTGATCTCCAAAGCTCTCGCAATCCCGCCATGGGATCTTGCGGAAGGGATCACACCCATAGGACCCAGAAAATTCTTCGCAGGAGTCTCGATTGCGTAGAATCCGAGGATCTCCCGGTTCTTAACCGCGACATAGCAATCTCCGCGGATCAGGGAGGGAAGGGATTCGTCTGCCCACGATAGCGCAAAATTATCCTTGATAAAATCATAGACTTTTGAAATGTTCATCGGCATCACGCGCTTGATCTCAATTCCCCCGGCCTCAAGATTTTGGAAGAGCTCAGGATCCTCATGGATCCCATAGAGCTTGAGCAGCAGGTCTGGCGCTTCCGGATGCCGGGCCGGATCCACCTTCAGATAGGCTTCCGCAAAGCGTGTGTTTTCATGCCTGAACAGTTGTGCTGCCCGAAACGCATTCAGCGACAGGATGATCTCTTCCTGCGTGTGCTGATCTTCGTGAAAACGGATCAGTTTTTGTTTTTTTTCAATGATATCGGTGATATCAGCAAAATGCGTTGGTTTATGGAACGGAGCGAAAATCTCATAGGAATAGCATGCGGCTTTTGCCTTCTGGGAGCGGATGGCTTCAATGCAATAGGCTGTCGCATGCCGGTGATCAGGATGGAGGCTTTCCAGCCAGGGCAGAAAGATCACCGTATAGGGCGTAAAGTCGATTTTGCGCACAGCTTCGGGATGAAGTGACAGCTTTGTATCTTCGATGCCGAGCCAGGTGAAGGCATGGGGCTTTACAAAGTCCATTTCCGCTTCGAACTGCTTTTTCCGGATGAGGGCTTCCTCTTCAATCGGCATTTCGGGGTTTCCATGGCTTCCGTCTGTCAGCACAAACACATCGGTCTGATCCGGAGCAAGAAGGAGCGGGGCAGAGGCACCGAGGCATTCATCGTCCGGATGCGGCGCGATCACCGCGATCCTGTCATCCTTTGAAAATATAAGCTCATGTATCATTGTGTTTTCTCCCCGTTTTCATTCAGATAGTCTGGTGATCAGTTTCCAGATCGATTCTGCGGAATTAAAATTTTCGGCTGTCAGATATTTGGGCCCTATCTCAACATCCAGTTCCATTTGGATCGCGTCTATGATGGCGATCATATCTATGGAGCTTAGCACCCCTCCGGATATCAGCTGCGTTTCGGTTTGAAAGTCCACATCCGGCCGGATTTCTTCCAGCAATTCCATCAGTTTCTGCATAGATGATCTTCTCCTTTTATTTTTTTGCCTTGTTCTTAAAAGTGAAAGTGGTGTAGTTCAGATTCAGCACATACTGGTAGTTGACCTGATCGGCCAGTTTTTTGATGAGGTTATAATTGTCCGTGATCAGGGCCTCTTTCTGTGTATCCTGGTCCAGCGCGATGCATTGGCCGCTATCCAAAGTCGCAAAAACCGCATTGTTTTTATCCAGAAAACGGATCAGGATCACCGCGGAGGTCACGTCATCCTGATCTCGGAAACCTGTCTTTGACACAAGCGAATTGGCTGATCTTACATAGGCCACCATTTCTTCGACACACAAGGCGATCTTATAGGAAATTCTCGGGCTGATCCCTTTTTCATCCGCGAAACGGCGGATATGTCTAGATGCCTCCACAGCATCCTCGGGTTTTACAGACAGATAAAGCACGATCGTGTTTCGGTCAAGGGATTCTTCACTCAGCATCAGCTTGCGGTACCGCATAATGAACAGCATCAAAATGATCAGTTCACTTACAGCGTAGGAAATATAAACAAATGGTCCCGGCGTGATGAGTGAAATGAGGAACGCAAAAACAGGAACCAGCGCATTGCCTCCGAGGGTAAGCGCGGTTGTGAAGCGAATATCTTCTTTAACGCTCAGATACAGCCGGAAGAGGAAGCTGAGTCCCCGGAAAATAAAGAGGATCGAAAATATGCGAAGGCAGGCGAAGCCTTCCTGCGGAATCTCCCTGATCCCGTTAATGGAAAAGACAAGTCCCGGGAGCAGCTCAAAAAGAAGGGTGACAGTGCCTATGATCAGGAACACAAACACGGCTCCCTGCCGGAGGATCTCTTTTACAGCCATTGTGTCCTTTGCTCCAACAAACAGTCCCATCAAAGGCCTCAAGCCGGACTGTATGCCAAGGATCAAGACATTGGCTAAGTTCAGACAGAAAGAAACAGACCCATTGATCACTCCGCCGTCCATTCCGAATATGTTCATTACGATCCGGAGAACAATATAATTCTGTACTGCGCTGATGATCGGAAAGGCAGCGTCCGGGAGACCGCATTTGAGAATGCTGCCGAAGAGGCGGGGATCAGGCCTGAGGTCGCGGGTTTTGTAAAAATCTGTTTTTTTCCAGAGATAAATGACTGTTGAGGAGCATCGGATAAGATTTGCGGCTAAGGTGCCAAAGCCGGTTCCGGCAACGCCCAAATGAAAAACTGCAACAAAGAGCAGGTCAAAAGCAAGATTTGCAAGGGCTTCAGTGATCGTAAGCGTCATCAGGACTTTCATTCTCCCCGCGACCTGAAGCTGCAAAGTTCCCACTGTCGATATCAGGGAGAACGGGGCGCTCAGCATAGAGCCGATGGCATACTGCCAAATCATGTGATGCATGTCCGGAGACAGTCCATAAGAGTTTATGATGATAATGTTAATGGGGATCTGAATGAGTCCCACAAGCAGCGCCATTCCGATCATAATATAAAAGGAAGCCCCTTTGATCTTTGAGACAGCCTTGGTGTCATTGCGGCCTACGGCAGTCGAAATGCTTGTTGAGATCCCGCAGGCGGCAATCGTTGAGAATGCGCCAATAAAAACTGAGATAGGAAAGAAAATGTTTATGGAGGAGAACGCCTCTTTTCCGACAAAGTTTCCTGCGATGATCCCGTCCACGGAGGAGATCAGAAGCACGGAAAGATTTGTAATGATCATGATCGGAATATATTCAAAAAGCTTGCACCTGACAAGTTCCTCCTCCCCCAAGTTTCGTTTATATTTTTCCAATCCTTTTTCAGTAGTGTTCATATACTTCGAGAATCTCCTGTCTGTTGAAATTCTTGAAAAAACACAATTAGTTTATTATACTCTTAAGAAAAATTGAAGTCAACAAGGATGCTGAAAAACCAATACAGCTCCACGGGCCTGAATTTACAGGCTCTCCCGCTCCTCAAAGACTTTTTTAATTCATCGCGGGGGAGCCTGTACAATAGCGGGAAGAGGAGGAGGAGGTTATGAGTTCTTTTGAGGCAGAATATCAGGATGCATATAAAAAAGTAATTGCCATAAAAAAAGAGTATTTCACACATATGCTGGAAGAATATAATCAGAAGCTGCTTGAAAAAGTGGAGAACGGCGGCTGGAAGAAAAGCGAACAAAGCGAGGCATATCGCACGGCGGTGCTTCCCTATTGGAAACCGTTCGGATATGTTCCAAAACAGTTCTGGTTTGAGCTGAACGGTTCGAGAGAGAAGCAAATGAACCCGCGTCTGATCCCCTCGGATCTTTATTATAATGAGCTCCTTCCCTATCTGAATAATCTTCCGTTTCGCTATGCGCTGCAGGACAAGTGTTTTCTGGATATGAAATTTCCGGACGTATTGCAGGCTGTTACGGTCGTGCGCAGAATTGCCGGTACATACTTTGACCCGCGGATGAATGTGATCACGGAACAGGAAGCGCTTGCGCTCTGCAGGTCTTGTGAAACAGATATTTTCATCAAACCATCGCTGTATACGGGATCGGGAGCCGGGATCAGCAGGCTCCGGCCGTCGGAATGTACGGCAGAAGCGGTTTCGGCACTGTTTGAGAAAACCGGAGCGAATTTCATCGTGCAGGAGAAGATCGCACAGCACGCAACGCTTGCGAAACTGAATCCAGACTCGGTCTGTACCATCCGTGTGCTTTCTCTTTTTTGGAAAGAGGAGGTCACGATTCCCCACACCATGATCCGTGTAGGGCTTCCTGGTTCTGCCTGCGTTTCCGACAATGGGGGGTATTGCGCAGAAATTCTTCCGGATGGATGCCTGCATCCGAAAGCCTTTCGGGATGAAGAAAACTGGTTTGACGCGAAGGCGGAAGGACTCTATGATGATTCTCTGATTATTCCGAATATGGACAGGATCAGGGAAATCGTCCGGAAAATCCATCCCCGCATGAGCCATTTTAAATGGATTGGCTGGGATTTCACGCTGGATGAAAACGGCAATGCATTGCTGATCGAATTCAACACAGCACCCGGAGATGATGTGCAGCGAGTCTGTGCACGTCCTTTATTTGACGGAAAAACGGATGAGGTATTACAAGATTTCTTTTTTGATCGTTCGCTCGAAGGCAGCCAGCTTCCAAACTGCCGCTGCTTAAGCAGCGAGATCCGGAGGTATCTGTAAGGAACTGTTCCATCATTGTTGTCGGCGCAAGGATCACGCAGTTCACGCCCTGTGCTTTCAGCCGGCTGTAGAGTGAGTACCCCAGGCATCCGGCCTCGTACCCGCATACGAAGTCGAAGCCATCGCCGAGCTCCTTCTTCAGATTATTTTTTCACCATCAGTGTTCTCCCATCCCAACAAATTCGGGAATATGTTCATTCAGTTAAAACGTAGTTCCTGATATTAGATGTCTAATTTCTTTGATATCTGATTCTATATAATGCAAAGTTGTATCAGGTATGTTTGGTATTAGTTTACATACATTTTTACGTACGTCTTTGTGTGTAAATACGTAAATATCAGTGGTTATTAGTGGTTATGAATGTATTCCACCACTTATCTGAAAGTAAAAGAAAAGCCCGTAAACACCGCAAATATAGTGTTTTTCGGGCTTACAGGGGAAGAGGGATTCGAACCCCCATGAGCGGTTTTGGAGACCGCCAGGCTAGCCATTGCATCATTCCCCTTTGTATGCGCGTTCATACCCATCTATTTTACTCATAAGTGCCCCTGAGGTCAAGAAAAAAAAATCAATTCATTATATGCTCCTTTATTCCCATGACCACCTGGTCTCCTGTTTTATCCGGAAACAGTTTTTTTACAAGATCCCGCACCGCCTGAAGATGATATCTGCCTTCAGAATCCGCCATGATTACTCTTTTTTTACTCTTATCTCAACCACACTGCCTCTGGGAAGCGAAAGCCTTATATCATTTTCCTCGGTACTGTATCCGGTAAATTCCGTTTCCTGTACCTTATCAGGCGCATCGAATGTGTTCATATCATGTACATCGCTGCCCGTGACAATATTGGCTTCCGCTATCTTATAAAGCTTATCCTCTGAAAAATGAATCGTCAGGTCCTGACTTTCCGTAACAGAAAGATTATTTACCGTAATAGTGATGACCCCGTCCTTTTCCGATACGGACTCTGTTATCCCGGGTACTGTCCATTCACCTGTTCCGACCTCACCTTCACCTGTAAGAGAGCTCTCAAGGAGCTCTGCACCCTGATGGTGCCTGTACATATGAAATACATGCCAGGTAGGTGTCTTGACCATCCTTTCGCCCTCGGTCAGTATAACCGCCTGAAGCACATTTACCATCTGTGCTATACATGCCATCTTCACACGGTCGCAGTGCTTATTGAAAACATTCAGGGAGATTCCCGCCACAAGAGCATCCCTGACTGTGCTCTGCTGATAAAGGAATCCGGGATTCGTACCGGGCTCCACCGTATACCATGTGCCCCACTCGTCCACAGACAGTCCGATTTTCTTTTCCGGATCGTACTGGTCTATTATAGCGCTGTGCCGGCGGATAAGCTCGTCAATATACAATGCCTTATTCAATGTTCTGTACCATGCTTCATCATCATATTCTGTAGCGCTTCCTTTTATTTCCCAGCCGTCAGGATGAGTGTAATAATGAAGCGAGATGAAATCCATGAAGCCGTGGAACTGTTCCGGCACATGATCAAAGCAGGTTTTCATGACACCCTCAGTCCAGAAATAATCTGCAACATTTGCGCCGCAGGCAACCTTCTTTATCAGATGATCCTCATTATACTGTCTCACATAAGTCTGATAACGGCGATACTCATTTGCGTAATGCTCGGGCGTCATATTTCCGCCGCAGCCCCAGTTTTCGTTTCCGACGCCGAAGAAATCCACCCTCCAGGGCTCTTCGTGACCGTTTGCCTTACGGAGATCCGCCATGGGCGATACCCCCTTGAAGGTCATATATTCCACCCATTCAGACATTTCCTGAACCGTACCGCTTCCGAGATTTCCGTTCACATAGGTCTTGCAGCCTATCTGACGACAGAGCTCCATGAACTCATGCGTTCCGAAGCTGTTATCTTCAGTCACACCACCCCAGTGGGTATTGATCATCTTCTTCCTTCCGCTCTTCTCTCCGATCCCGTCCTTCCAGTGATACTCATCGGCAAAGCACCCTCCCGGCCATCTGAGTACAGGAACTTTTATCTCCTTAAGCGCGTTTACGACATCCGATCTCATCCCGTTTACATTTGGTATATCCGAACCCTCCCCCACGTAGAGTCCTTCATATATACATCTTCCCAGATGCTCCGAAAAGTGCCCGTAGATCTCAGGCTCTATCCTTCCGAGTTTCTTTGCTTCATTGATCACAAGCTTTGCCATTTTCAAATACCTCCTTAGCTTTCCCTGATATACTTTATACCCCAAATTGAATGATTATTATCTCCTATGCCCGTAAAGCACAAGGTTCTATTTCCCGCCTCGTCCGTCATCTCCACAAGCACGCCGTGATATGTCACTCCGTCTGTTGTGATATCTGCAAAACATGTTCCTTCATCTATATTATAACTTCCGGTAAGACCTCCGGATATCTCACCACCGGAAAAAGTGCATTTTACGGCTTTATTTACTTCCGCATCAATCCCGAGACCGTGATCCAGAATATATACGGTACCATCCAGATCCTTTTTGCCATACCCTTTTTCAGACAGTACTTCACCGTCAGTTGCAAAGGGAAAAATACACGGCCAGCCTTTCTCATTCAGCGCCATCTGATGCACTCTGGGTTCATGATATTCACCTATCCCTGCAAATCTTTGATGATAAACGATATAAAGCCTGCCGTCCGATTCAAATACAGACTGACCGCCCGGTGCCATATATTCCTGCGTAAGCGAGGGAAGTGTGTAATTTCCCATCAGCTTGGTGCCGTAATTTTCGAAATGGTCCAGATCATCATTTATCCCGAGAGTATGTCCCGAGGCATCCTCATATACTCCGTCCGGCTTATCACTTCTGAAGACCCTTATCTGGTAACCGCCTTCCCTCTGCAGATTCCCATAGGAAAGGAAAAGATAATAATAACCGCTCCTGCTGTCATACTGGATATATGGTCCTTCTATGGCATGATGAAATCCTCCCACAAGCCTTTTTCCGAAGTACGCATCCACACCTTCTTCATCATCTGTTTCAGGATGAACAGGCTCATTGGTATCCGGATCAAGCTCAAGCAGGAATATTCCCCCTGACCAGGATCCGTATACCATCCACATACGGCCTTCCGCATCGTAGAACATAGCGGGATCGATCGCGTTAGGCCAGTATTGGTTATTATAGCCCACTGCCGTTATGTACCGGTCCCTGACAGACTTATCCTTTCCCATTATGTCATAGTAATTTGTTTTGCTTACATTGGGTTTGGTGAAGCCCGAACAGAGTACCGTTCCCCGGTAATTATACGGTCCGCCGATATCCCTGCTTACAGCATAGCAAAGGTCCGACATTATATAGGAGCTCGTCGTGCAGAAATACATGACATATTCCTTCCGCTTCTCATTATATATGATGCTTGGAGCCCATACCGAGTACCCGTTATCGCTGTTCTTTCCTACAAAAGAAAATGCGTCAAAAGGCTCTGTCAGAAGATTATCATATATCTTATTGTCAGCGTCGACACCGTCGGCCCACATCGTAAAGTTCTTAAGATCTCTTGTCACGGCCGCAGTCATATGCGAGCCATAGCAATAGAAACTGCCATCATCCGCTTCAATTATAAAAGGGTCGTGCAATGAGCTTCCCGCGCTGAAAGCTCCCTTTTTGATCTCCTCCTCAGGAAGCTCCGCCGGAACTGAAGCTGTACTCCCGCATCCCGACAGAAGCACCGCCGCTGCTAAAGCCGCCATATATACGCTCACAGTCTTCATTTGTTTCCTCTGGTCTGCCTGTACTGTCACTCATGATAAGAAAACACCGGCCTGTCGTTTTCATCCCAGCAGATCTTCATCAGCTGAGCGTGACGATTGGGATTATAAAGAGGATCCCCTTCTATGACCGCTTCTTTTCTGGCGTGATATACCATGATGTCATTTCCGTTTTCATCCTTTGTAAAGGAATTATGACCCGGACCGTAGAGTCCGATCGACTCATCAGTTTTAAGCACCGGATACCGCTCTTTTTTCCATGCCCTTGGGTCCAGTATTTCCGCATCCTCAGAAATACTCAGCATGCCCACACAGTATGCAGCCCCTGTTTCGCTTGCCGAATATGTCAGATAGAGCATCCCGTTGTGCTTGATGACTGCCGGACCCTCATTCACCCAGAATCCGACTCTTTCCCAGTCATAATCCGGACCAGTGAGGAGAACCTGAACAGTCTTAAGCTTATGAGGGTTCTCCATTTCGGCGATATAAAGATTACTGACCTTTTTCCCTACCCCGACTTTTTCAGCCCAGACATAATAATATCTGCCCTTTGTCTCAAAAACCGTTGCATCGAGTGAGAATTCCTCAAATGAAAAATCATCATCGTCAGCTCTCTCCATCTTTCCGAGCTCCGTCCATTTACCGTTTACCGGATCTTCATCACCACACTCAAGCACGTAAGGCCTCAATGCCCAGATGTCCTCTTTATCACTTCCGGCAAAATATACATACCATTTTCCGTTCAGATGATGAAGCTCCGGCGCCCAGATATTATAACTCATGGGACCTGACTCGTGTCTGTGCCATATTTCTGTTTCTTCCGCTTCAGGCAGGTCTGCCAGACTTTTTGCCCTGCGCAGCACTATGCCGTCATATTCAGGCACTGAAGCAGTGAAATAATAAGTACCGTCTGTATGTCTGTAAACATACGGATCTGCTCTCTGCAGTATCCATGGTTTGTTGTATTTCAGCTCTTTATCCAAATCCTGATCTCCTTCAGTCTGCTTTTATCCTTTAACTGCGCCGGCAGTCATTCCATCAATAAGGTATTTCTGGAAAACCAGGAATACGATAAGAACCGGCAGTATCGAAAACATCGATCCGGCAATAAGCACATCATAATTGTTTCCGTACGGTGTAAGAAGTGTGTTCAGTCCTATAGGGAGGGTGAACTTTGCTGCCGAACGATACACAAGCATGGGCCAGAGGAGATTATTCCAGGACCCCATGGCTGAGAGGATAGCCATTGAAGCAAAAGCAGGCTTCGTGATAGGCATCATGATCTGTACGCAGATACGGTATTCATTGGCTCCGTCGATTCGTCCTGCATCCAAAAGCTCCTTGGGCAGTCCCAGCATGTATTGTCTGAAAAAGAATATGGTGCCGGCAGCACACAGTCCCGGAAGGATAACTCCCCATGTGCTGTCAATGAGCTTGAAGCTTATGATCTCCTGATAAAGAGGCAGCATAAGTATTTCAAAGGGAACCATCATAGTCGCAATCACAAGAAAAAAAAGGAAATTCTTGAACCTGAAATCATACATCGACAATCCGTATGCTATGAAGTAACATATGAGCAGAGTTCCCGCAACGGTTATGAAAGTAAGGAAAAGGCTGTTCCTGAACCACATGAAATACTTAGCCGAATCCTCCTGTCCGCCTTTTCCTCCGAAGAGGTAGATATAATTATCAAATGTCATCGTGCTGAAATCAAGATCTATCGAAAGCCCCTTTCTTATCAGCTCCCTGCCCGGCCTGAAGGAAGCCAGAAGGCCGGCAAACAAAGGGAAGGCTATCAAAGCCGAAAGTATGACAAAAAATGCCGTGGCAAGTACAGAGAGAATGCTGCGCTTCGCACCGCCGATCTTTTTTGACTCATTATTTTTTGCCATCATCTCTCCTCCTTCTTAAATGTACCTGTAGCAACAAGCTGTGCCATATTGATTATCAGCGCTACAACAAGCAGTACCAGACCTACAGCTGAAGCATATCCCATCTGATTCTTTTCTATTCCGCGTTTATACAGGTATCCGACTATCGTAAGTCCGATATTATTCGGTGATGAATTGCCTGCCCAGAGCATGAAGCTCTCAAGGAACATTGCAAGTCCTGCATAGATCGAGATTGTCAGAACATAAATAATAGTAGGTTTCAGGAGAGGTATGGTGACATAGCAGAATTTCTGCCATGAAGTCGCTCCGTCTATATCAGCCGATTCATAAAGCGCTGCATCTATACCCTTAAGTCCGGACAGGAAATACAGCATATTCACTCCCGTCCACCGCCAGCAGCAGAGCAGCAGCAGCGCAAAATATGCGGACGGATACATTTTCAGCCATTTGATCGCAGGATGGCCGAAGAAATCCAGCACCTGATTCATAAAGCCGGTCTTATATTCCGAGAACATAAGCCTGAAAAGTGTACCGGAGATAACCACCGAGGTCAGTGCCGGAACATAGAGTACTGCCTTCCATACCCCCTTTGCTTTTACAAGGTTGCTGTCTATGAGTACAGCCCAAAGCATAGGGAAGGGGAGCAGCAGAACAAGTGTCAGCAGCATATACATTATTGAATTAAAGACTGCCTGATGAAACACGGCATCCTTTGCAAGCTTGGCATAATTATTGAAACCCACCCACTCGGCTCCGCCCGGCTTTATATCCTGAAAGCTCATTGTTATCGTACTTATCATCGGATATACCCAGAATATGCAGAAGCTTAAGATAAACGGCAGCACGAATACGTAAGGTGCCGTCTTCTGGGAATATATAAATTTCGCAAACGCATTTCCCTGTTTATTCTTCTCCATCTTTCATTACCCCTTTTCGCATGACGTCCCTGCGTCGTAAAACAATCCATCTTTTTTGAAAACAGGGGCTGTCTTCCGACAGCCCCTATGAAGGTTTAACCTGCTCCCGAGTATCACTGCTCCAGATCTACCGCATCCTGCAGCTCCTGCAGGGCCTCTGACACGTCCATATTCTGCTCAAGAACCTCGTTTGCCGTTGTCGTACAGAAGTACTCATTGATCGTGGGGCTTATAGCCACTACGGATATCTTGCCTATACCGTCCTTGACCTTATTAAGCACATCATAAGGATAATTACGGAAGAACTTATTATAAGGATTACTGTCGTCATGAGCGAAAGCATCATCTGTCCAGAGCGCTGTATTACATACATCAAATCCGAGATTCTCCCAGATATACTTTTCACCTTCTTCTCCCATCTTTGCCCAGCAGATAAACTCTGCCGCAAGATCTCCTGCCTCTGACTGCTGCGTGACAACTGTACCTGTGCCTCCGATACCTACTGAATGTCCCTGACCCTTCTCAAATACCGGACAGGGTGCCAGATACCAGTTGCCTTCCTCCTCAGGCATATAGTTAAGGAAACGGCTCATATACCATGCTGCCTTGGGGAAGGAGACAATGTTATGATCAAGTATGTTCTGGAAACCGGCCTCGAGGTCTATATGTCCGTCGGGAGATATTTCAGCGAGACCGCTCTTAAGCCACTCCTGCTGCATTGTGAGCATCTTGTTCACGGAATTCAGCTGAACATTTGCAGGATTCTCAAAGCCGCCTGTCCAGTCCTCGCCATACTCAGCCATGGCAAGCCACATCCAGTCTGTTCCGCCTGTATCGACTGATGTCCAGTATTTGCCCTCAGGCCTTCCGATACCCTCGAGATATTTCTCGCCGAGCGCAACCCACTGATCCCAGGTTTCGACCGCATCTATATCAGCCTGTGAAAGACCTGCTTCCTCCATTGCAGCGAGATTGTAATACATAAGTGTGGCTCCTACATGAAAGGGAGCACCGTAGTAATTTCCATCCTCACCGGAGTATGTTTCAAGACGGGACTTTACCATTGTCGCCTCATAGGGCTTTATCTGATCGTTCAAAGGAACCAGCCCCTCTGACTGATAAGCCACAACGTTGGGGAACTGACCCACCTCGACATCACAGATATCCGGTGCTCCGGTGCCCGTCTGAAGGCTCATTATCATCTTCTGATGCATATCACCGTAAGGATACGTCACTGTGGTAAGACGGATCTGCTTATCCGGATTCTCCTTGTTCCACTTCTCACACATATCGCGATAGAATGTACCGTGAAGTTCAACGAATGTCCAGAGCTCCAAAGGTGTCCCGTCCTCAGGACCTATTGTATCGGTTACAACTTCATCCTCTGCCGAAGCCCCATCTCCGGCATCTTCAGTCGATGCTTCGCTTTCTGCTCCGGATGATCCTTCGGCATCAGCTGAGGCTGCTCCGTTGTCAGAGCCTGCTGCTCCTCCGCAGCCTGAAAGAATGGTTGCCGTCATAGCTACTGTGAGCAGTATGCTGACCAGCTTCTTTTTCATAGTCTGTTTCCTCCTGTTTTTGTGGTTATATCTTTTTACCTTCTGCCTTTTTGAGATTATTCATCTCCTGTGAAACCCATATTAAGGCACGATCCATATCTGTGTCAATAATTATTTTAGTTTTATTCGAATTATTTTATATTATTATAAATTTACTTCGGATTTTGCTAAATTTATCTTCAACATTACCGTATTTCTAACTTATTCAAAAACTATTTTGTGCACTTTGACTACGGGCGCTTAATCGTTTTCGTTTTTTCAGAATAATTTTAGTTTTTTCTAAATTAAATATTGACCTTCATTTTGATTATGCTATAATGGGTTAAACGGAAAAACAAAGAAAAGAGGATGATAATGCTTCATATAGAGAACCTCAATGACGGACTTGAACTTTTCAAAGCTTTGGGCTCAGAGGTAAGGATAGAGATCATCAATCTGCTTCTGTCAAACAAATCCATGAATATGAACGAGCTTGCAGACAGACTCGGGATCTCAAACGGTGCTCTGACGGCACATATCAAAAAGCTCGAGACCTGCGGTATCGTTTCCATTTCCAGCGAATCCGCCCGTCACGGAAATCAGAAGATATGCTCTGTGCATGTTGATAAGATCCTTATAGATGTGATCAAAACCTCTTCCTCATCCAGCATATACCGCTCTGAGATAAAGATCGGACATTATTCAAATCATGAAGTTTATCCGACCTGCGGTCTTTCCACCCCGGAATCTATGATAGGCGAGGTCGATGACCCAAGATATTTCTCCCATCCCGACAGGTACAATGCCGATATACTATGGTTTACAAAGGGCTTCGTGGAATATGACATTCCTAATTTCATCCCGCCGAACCAGAAGATCACCGAGCTTATGATCGAAGCGGAGATCTCCTCCGAGGCTCCGGGTGTGAACAGCAACTGGCCCAGCGATATAAGCTTCTATCTGAACGGCCGCAATATAGGCCTTTGGACCTCACCGGGGGATTTCGGAGATGTACAGGGTATATTCACACCGGACTGGTGGTATCCCAACTGGAATCAATACGGTCTCCTGAAAATGCTGGTGATAAATCGCCACGGTACCTTCATAGACGGAAGGAAGATATCTGATATAACAATAGATGAATTTGAGCTGACGAGCACGAGCAGCATGCAGTTCAGATTTGCGGTAGAGGAAAGTGCTCAAAATGTAGGAGGTCTGACCATATTCGGCAAGACCTTCGGCAATTATGCCCAGGACATTACTGTCGGTATAGGATACGAGCCGCTGGAAAACTTATCCTGAAAAATCATCACCATTTTTTCACAGGACATCTGCTATAGGACGCATAGGCACGAAACTCCACGTAGCACCCGCAGGCTTCACAGGTAGCTTCCGCAAGCTTTTCGCATTTTCTGCATATGCCCAGTCTCATCTCATAGACCTCCTCTGAAGCCCGGTCCTCAGGCTTTATTGCTGCCAGATATTTTTTCAGATCCTTTTGATCCTCCTCCGCAAGATCCCGGAGGAGGCATTTTTTACATATCCTAACATTTTCCATACTGTAAGCAGACGTATTTACTGCATTCATTTCAGAGGCTCAGTCCAGTAGACCTGGTCATATATATCCGTAAACCTGTACAGGGCCACACGGCTTTCTCCTATGTCGGTATTATATATATCGAGTCTTGCGGTATCTACAGTCAGAGGCTCTCCGAGATAATAGCTGTCATTCAGCTTCCCGTCATATGAGTAATAATCGCACAGGAATCTGAGCTCATCTCCATCCTTGAGCTCTGTCAGTCCTCTGGATACCGTCTCTGTTATATCCTCTGCATAGTCGGGATCGGCACCTGCCACATAGCCATACGGTTTTTCATTATCAAAGATCAGTATAAGCTTCACTCTTTCCCCGTTAAGCAGAGCCGGCACGTATCCGGTTATGGTATAGCTGTCGCCGTCCTCCACCGTATCTGTATGATAATAAGCGACCGGCTGCCCGTCTATGGAGAGCCATGTACCATCATCATCGGGTATCAGTCTGTCATCCTCTATCGAATACAGATTATCAAGTCCCAGATCCGCATAGCCCTCGCCCGTATCATAGTACATATTCAGATCCACTGAATGCACAAGGCTCCATTGATCTTCGGGAAGCTGTATATACTGTCCACTGTCGTCCTTCTGCCAGACAAGCAGTCCTGCATCAAATCTGTTATCGGAAATGAACTGAGCCGTTTCCTCATCGGAGAGGCTTCTTCCGCTGAATATGTCCGAGGCTCCCGACATACCCGAGAGCATTGAGATCATGTCCGTCAGCTGAGTGAGGCTCTGCGCTGCGGAGCCGCCCTGGGATCCGGCTGAGCCGCTTCCGAGAAGTATCGTAAGAGGTGAGGGCATCGTACCGCTGTATTCACTGCCTCCACCCGCTGCCTGTCCTGCAAGCTCCAGACTTGCAAACTCCCTTATACAGGATGAATACTCCGAATCAAGACCTATCTGATCATAGGTATTGACCGCCTTGCTTACAGATGAAGTCTTCCTGTAGGGGAAATACACTGATATTCCGTAAGCATTCGTCATATTGGAGGATGTACGGTTATATTTGACCGCAGACAGAAGGGTATCCGCAAGAGCCTTGCCTTCATCTGTACCAAGATTCTGAGCAAAATTAACAAGATCTATCTGATCTATCTTCGTGGAAACCGCAAACTCCCTGACATTGCTCCTGGCATCGGATACAGCCTTATATTCTCCGTCCTTTATCAACTGTGTCGTATCCCTTGAGAAAGCCTTGAAATCATCTCCTACCGTTGCCGAAAGCTCCGCAAGATCCACTATGGAAAGCGTGGTTTTCTGTCCGTAACAATTCCTGGCGCATACATCCACAAAATCATCCGCAATATTCTTCCCTATCTCTATTGTAGGCATCGAGGTATCCCGGGACAGCGCCGTCAGCCAGTTTGTATAATACCAGCCTACACCCGGCTCGGTCTCCTCTGAGGCTATCATGTAATCTGCATACTCTGCAGCCATTATATCTGTCTCAACCGTAGCCATAAGGCAGGCATCGAATCCTATGAAGTCGTATTTTATCCCGGCATCCTTCAATGCGGTATTTATCCCGGCAAGGGACATTGACCCGCTGCCAGCATGCTTTTCATCATATCCGTAGCCGGATATGGAGCCGCCGCCATGATCCCAGAATATGAGCATGTTTCTGTTTGCCGGATAGTTGCTGCTGCAGTATTTTATAAATTCCGTAAGTGTCGAAGGGTCAGTCATCGTCTTGTTCCCGAGGTTTTTTTCAAGACATTTCAGACCTCCGTCCTTCACCTGATATATCTGGTTGGATTTGCTGCTTACTATATTATTCTTCCAGGATTTACAGCCTCCCGTATATACAAGGAGATTTACCTTATCCGAAAGCGTCGCCTTTGTCATCTCAGTCAGATCGTTTGTTGCCATTCCGCTCCTGGATTCCAGATCAGTGCCACAAAGATAGACCATTATGGTCACGGTATCGTCACCGCCGCCCCTGACGGAAGTAAATCTTTCTCTTGCCGACGGATCCACAGCTGTGTCAAGCACTCCCGTATTATTATCCCCTGTCCATCCCTCGGAAGTAGAGCTTATATTACCGAAAAGTCCGGCGAGAGAGCCTCCGGTATATCCGCCTCCGCCTGCAGAGGAGGCACCTGTCTGCTGTGAAACATCCTGTGACTGGGCTGTCTGACTCTGCTGTGCTCCCGTATCCTGCGCCTGCTCTTCATATGCCGGGGTGTCTTCACTGCCGATCATCGTAGAGATACCGGCTCCTCCCCCGCCCAGAAGCATGACGATCAGGGCTATTATCAGGCCCATCCTGCCTCCGCCCCCGTTTCGTGACCCTCCTCCTCCGGAGGAGCTGCTGCCCATGGCAGAGCCTGAACCGACCTGTCCCATGCCCGAAGGGCCGTGCAGTGTGACTCCTTTTCCGCCTTCTCCTACTCTTTTCTGTCTGGCTCTGGGTTTATTATCCATTTTTTCCTCACTCCCGTACATCCGGATACAGCTGTTCCGGCTCCGGATCCTTTTTTTGATTTCAGATGCCTGGCACCCTTTTGATCCAGACATAATTTTATCTGCTCCCGGGTCCATAGGTCAAATGCGTTCGTCCTCTCTCTTTATCTTCATTATCACATTTGGTATAATCTGTTGCATGACTAAAAATGAAAGCAGAGAAAAACAGATAATCAGGACGAGCATCACAGGTATTGCCGCAAACATCCTGCTTGCCGCCTTCAAAGCAGCCGTGGGACTGGCTTCAAATTCAGTAGCCATCCTTCTGGATGCAGTGAACAATCTTAGCGACGCACTTTCATCGACGATAACCATCATAGGGACCAGACTCGCCTCCAAGGAGCCTGACCGGGATCATCCGCTCGGACATGGCAGGATCGAGTACCTTAGCGCGATGGTCATTGGCGGTATCATAGTATATGCAGGTATATCAGCCCTCATAGGTTCGATAAGAAAGATCATTTCTCCCGAGGTGCCTGATTACACCCTGCCGGCCCTTATCATTGTCGCTCTTGCTGTCATCGTGAAGCTCCTCCTTGGAAGATATGTGGGCAGGGTAGGAAAAACGGTTAATTCCGATTCCCTTATCGCATCAGGGAAGGATGCTGTTTCCGATGCAGTACTGTCAGCAGCCACTCTGGCTGCTGCGATCTTCTTTCTGCTCACGGGCATAAGCATTGAGGCTTACCTCGCTGCATTGATCTCCGTTGTGATAATAAAGGCCGGCTATGATATATTGAAGGAAACTGTGAGTGAGATCCTCGGAGAGCGTATCGATGCCGAGACCGCCGCCAGCATAAGAAAATGCATCCTTGAATCCCCTGAGGTATACGGAGTGTATGACCTTGTTATTCATAATTACGGTCCCGATACCCTGGTAGGCTCCGCCCACATAGAGATACCTGATACAATGACTGCAGACGAGATAGACAAGCTTCTCCGTACCATAACCGAAAGAGTATATTTATCGCACGGCATAGCAATGACCGGTTTATCCATTTATTCAATGAATACAAAGGATGATGAAGCCTCCAGGATACGCAGTGAGATATTAAACCTGGCTCTTGCCGAGGATTATGTCCTGCAGATGCACGGGTTTTATCTTGATAAAAAGGAGCGCACTATCCGCTTCGATCTGGTGCTGGATTTTGATGCCCCTGACAAAAAACAGATATGTGATCATTTAAGGGACAGCGTCTCTGCTCTGCATCCGGATTATGATATTTACGTCACTCCGGATTACGACATTGCTGATCTGTAAAAAAGCCGGGCAAATCCTGCCCGGCCTTTTAACCATTTATCCTGTTCCCTGCTTTTATGACATTGTACCATTATGATGCTGATTAAGAATACTTGATACATCCTTAACAGGCACTGTAGAAAGATAATACTCGGGATCATTGATAGGTCCGTTGTACTTGCCGAGAAGCCATTTCCAGTCTGCTGCGCTGATCTTGATAGCTGCGCCCGTCTGATCCGTGAAGGTGACAGTTCCGGCATTGTCATAATTATAGCCGTACTTCGTCTTGCCTGCGCCTCCGCTGACCTCATTAAGCTGCTCGTCATTAAGCCGATTGTTTCCACTCATTTTATCATCCTCCTTAAATTAATATAAATTAATATATATAAATCAATGATCATACACTTTTCAGCTTTGTGATATCAGATCTCTAAGCTGCGAATCTGTAAGCTTTGCTCCTCCGGAAAGATTATAGCAGTCGCACATTCCAAACGCCACACTCTCGCTCACCTCAACTCTCTTTCCGTCAAGCATGGTCGAATATACTTTCTTGCCGGCCTTATTCTGTATGGTAACTCCGGCCTTCCTCAGATCAGGATCGGTATATCTGATCCTGTCGACTCCCCCGCTTACACCCTCAAGCATATCATCATCCAGTTTCATTATCCTGCTGTCCATTTTTCCTCCTTTACCCGGTCCCGGCATCCCGTGAGACCCCTTTTATCCTGATTATTTATACACTCCTGAATTTTATCAACTCTCTATATTCTTATACGAACTGAAATCAACTATGGCAGATGTTTTTGAAAAAATCTTTTTCATTGCGTTCAGAGCACTGTTATGTCTTAATTTCACCTGACCATAGGACATATTTGTTTCCTTCTCTATATCCTTCAATGACTTATTCTGATAATAATGCATGATGATCACGAGCCTCTCCTCCTCGGAGAGCTTCTTCAGCGCTTCTGCAAGCTCCTCCAGCGTCTCCCTGTTGAGCAGACTGCTGTCCACACTAAAATCAGATGAGATATCCTCCGGTATCTCCTCCGAAGTCTTATGTGTCCGATAGTAATCTATTATGGAATTTCTTGCTATAGTGTATACCCAGGTTGAGACCGCTGCCTTCTCCTTATCATAATCATTTATCTTATTCTGTATTTTAAGGAACACATCGGAACATATATCCTCGGCATCCTCTATACTCCCGACCTTGCTTTTTATATAGCTCAGTACCTTGTCATGGTACTCTTTATAAATTTCCTCTATGTTCATACTCACCTCTGTCAGCGCCGCTCGATTAATCAGGTCGTCCGGTACATAATTGTATCATGCAAATTGCCGGCTGTAAAAACAAAATTGTCAGTGATTATACACAAATATGAGATATATCACACTCAGCAGTACCAGCTTGAATATCCATTTTCTGCGTGTATCCCTTATATAGCCCGCATACTCCCTCAGTATCGCATTTACTGAAAAATACAGCTTTGTGACCGCTCCGTATCCTATGCACCGCAGCTTCAGCCTTCTGGTTATGAGCAAAGCCCTCATCAGATGATAGGAGCTTGTCACCACGGCGGTTTTCCCCTTCGCACCGGCATCCATCAAAGCCGATGAAAGCCTGAGATTTTCCTCTGTATTTCGTGATCTGTTCTCTTCGATTATATCCTCCGCTGCAACTCCGGCCTCCATGGCATAATTTGCCATGGCCCTGCTTTCAGGCACAGGTTCATCACTGCCCTGTCCTCCTGAGAATATAAGCCTTGCCCCGGGATTATTCCTGTATACCTCTATCCCCTTATCTATGCGTGACCGGAGAAGAGGCGTAGGCTTATCGCCCGAAAGTCCCGCCCCCAGCACTACAACATAAGCCAGGCCCTGATCCTTTTTGAAATGCAGCATATTCAGCAGGCCCGACAGCACAAAGGATGCAAGCTCTATTACAAAAAGCAGGGATATCAGGGTCATATACCAATAGATATATGCCGCCGGTCCGCTCGCCGTCACTTCAAAGAAAAAAGGATAGATTATATCAAAAGCGATAAAAGCCGCTGCAAGCCCCAGAGCAAGAGTGTTTCTGAACTTTATCCCCTCCTGTTTCAGAAGGACTATGCCACCGATAAAAAACAAAGGTATCATGGCAACCGGATAAGCGACCAGCAGGATCCCCAAAAAGATCAGCTCAGCATCCAGAAGCAGATGCAGCAAAATATGTGCCGAGAACCATTCCGGTGCAGACTGCGCCAGACTTATAAGATACGCCCCCAGAAGAGCGGCTGTAAGCAAAAGCAGAAATCCGCTCATTATCGTACGTCTTTCAAAAATCATCACCGCGATCCAGAGAACCGCGGACAACAGGAACAGGATCAGCAGCACTGCTACGACCTGCTGTTTTTCTTATACCAGGCCCCTATATCCTTAGGTATGCCATCATTGACCCATTTTTGGAAGCTGGAGATGAATTCCGCTCTGGATTCCATCCCGTTTCCCTTTTCATTTTCCTTGCCCTTCCAATAAGCTGAAAAACGTCTGTAAAGAGGATCGCTCTCCATATCATACTCGACAGCGACTCCGCCTGAAATATTCTCCAGTTCATCATCAGTTAAGATCATCATCTTCAAATCTCCCTGTACACTCTGCAGCAATCACATTCCCTCTGTCATATATACGAAAAGGACACAGGCTGTGGCAGATTTTTATGCCACTTGTTCCGAAAGCATCTGAATCATCCCGTTTCTTTCCTCAAGGGTGACAGACGGCCGCCCCAGCTTCTCCCTTGCTGCTGCCAGTTTATCCGCCAGTACCAGGATCCATCCCTCCTTATATCTGGGAAACTGTATCTTGAGAGGAAACATATGGCACAGTATGGCATTTCTCACTCTCTCGTTGCTCTTTCCCGTGACCTCCGTATATCTGTCTGCCGAATGTCTGGGATGCCAGATCAGACATTGGAAATTATTCACGAATTTCTCGTATCTGCCGATGATACCGAGATCGTGGCACAGGCATGCTGTTATCACATTTTCAAGGGTCTCGTTATCAGTATAACCGTGACGGAGACAGATCTTCACTGCCTCTGCGGTCACCCCGAGAGTATGATCCCCCACCGTTGTAGACATATGGTGTGTCTGTCCGAAGGTTTCCTTAAACTCTTCTGAAATAAGTATATCTTTCCCGTATTTTAAGATCAGAGCCTTTACATCATCACTCATATAAATGCCGTCTGCCTCCGTTCTCCATCTTCATCCCATGATCGACGAGCGAAGCACGGCTCTCCAGTTGCCCGACGGTCCCCCGACAGCTGCGATCAGCTTTTCAAGCTTGACCTCCTTAAATCTGGCCAGATTCGTCTGCTTCTGTGCGCCGTACCTTTCATCACCCTGTCCTGCGATATTCAGGAATGGCTGCATCATTGTTATCGCAAGTGAGGACTCTCCTTCACTCTTATTATCCTTACGTATCAGATAATGAGTATCTATTGCCATAAATATCCGGGCAAGATCCACCAGATAGTGTTTGTTCCGGATGCCTGTCTCACGCTTCAGCGCGTCATTAAAGCCTGCATACCTGGCATATTTTGCATCACCCATAGTCATGGCTACATTTTCCGTGAAATGATTATAATCATGCACCTTCCCTACCAGCCAGCCTACGAAATCTACAGCCTTGGCCGCAAGCTTGAAAGGAAAAGCCACCGGATTGAACCATGCAAATTTTGAACCCATGCCTATAAAATTGCCCACGCCGCCTATGATATTGGAGGCAATATTGGATACCGCCGCCTTTCTTGCCGCTCTTGCTCTTGACTTCGCAAGAGCGAGGAAATACCGTGCCTGTGAGTTGTTTTCATCTGCCAGCCCTTCTTTCTGCTGCCTTGTCTCCAGAGTCTCCTCCGTCACCGGCTGCCCCTGCTGCATAAGAGATGCCCTTTTTGTATGAAACTCGGTCATGGCCGTGTTGAGCTCTCTGTCAGAGCTGTCCATCTTATGTATTTCATTTGATGCACGTATGTACCCGATCGTATTGGCTATTATCTCCAAAATGTTTTTTACGGCTCCTATACTGAAAACAATTCCTGTTACTATAGAATGATCGACCCACCAGTAAACGAAATCCACAAGATTTCCAAGCATATTTGCAATGAGCTTAAGCAGATCCATGACCAGGATCGTTGTCGACAGACCCTTTTGTTTTGCATCCCTGATCATTTTTATCTGTCTTACTGTCTTGGCGATATTCTGAACGAAATCGATAAGGGTCTGGATCGTTCCAAGCGCAGACATTGAGTTTTTGGCCTCGCTGCTGACCTCTCCCTTTTTGTTTATTCCTCCTGTCTGTGAAGCGATTATCCCGGGGATGGGTGCAAGAGCGATACCAAAATTTCTCGAGGACTTATTCACAGCCTCTGCATAATTCATATTGAAATCATTGCAGACCTGCTTTATGTCTCCCTCATACTTCATCGTCTTGAGATCTTTGTTGGTTGCGGCAAATCCACCTGAAATAGTATTAAGCAAAGTACCGTCCCAAAAGCTCTGCCTGAGATTGGTAAACGAAAAGAAGCTGTCCCTTTTGGCTGCAAGCTCTTCGGTATAGATCTGTAATTTATCCGGCATCAGGGAACCACCGATATCAGTGAGGTCAAATGATCTGTTTTTTCCAAACTCCTCCAAAAGACCGATACGCATCATGTATCCGTTTGAATGCACACGATCTGCCTTATATTTATATCTTCCTCCCAGTCTTACGGCAATATCTTTGGCAATATCCCAAAGGGCCGGGACATCCTCTGAAAGCATGGAAATAGCGAGCTTGCAGAGTCCGTCTTTATCTCCCCTGTCAAATGTCGCTCTCACCTTGTCCTTGAGCAGATTCAATGTGACCGGCTGCTGTGCCTGCTGGTCTCCCTCCTGGTTTTGTCCTCCAACATATAAATCCAGAACCACCATAGCCTCCGCAGCCGGATCATTTGCTGTTCCTGCTCTTTCCTGGAGATCAACCTTTGCATCGGCTATCTCATGGGTATAGTAGTTTGTTGCATCATACGTAGAATAATACTGTATCGTTGCCGCATTTACATGTCTGAAGAAATCAGATCTGCGGATAGCACGCCGCAGGGTCTCCTCCTGCCCTGCCTTATCCCAATTCACACCTTTGGACTGGCTCATATCCTGCATATCTGAATAATTCCCGGACAGGAATTCTCCATTATCATAAAATCCGCTTACAGACCCGTCTCCATTTCGTCTTCTGACGGAATAGATCTTTGCGGATTTTTCGGATCTTAAGAAAGCTCCGTTGGCTCCACGCTCATCGGCAACGAGATTCATATCTGCGGCAGCTGCTCCTGCATCTTCATTAGCATTCCGTGCATCGGCAAGCTCCTGTGATGTCATCTTGTTACGCTCTGCCCTGGATGCACCTGTGTCCTGCAGCTCACCATTCGTATTATTTGTGTACTGCCTTCTGGATCTATATCCCCTGAAGTCATTCAGGAGCTTCATACGTACTCTTGTGACCCGGTTTGGTTCGGCAGCCTGCTCATCACCTCTTGTTTTTATCCCCTCCGCAAATGCCTGAAATACCATTGCATGATGGTACTTGATGGGAAGATGGGCATCCTGGGTATTCAGTGAACCCTCCTTTATCTGTCTTCCGTTTATTATCCTTAATTCCGGAGCCACTGAGTAGGGATTGTCCGATATATTATTTACTATATTGTTTATCTGGTCTCTGTCGAATTCCCCGCTGTATTCAGCTATGTCCTTTGATGTTTTTACTCCTCCTTCAGGCTGTCCGTTTCCTTGCAGGTCATCCCTGATAGTGCGCTCATTCTGACCCAGACTTCTGGAAAAAACATAATATTGATTTGCCAGCCGGTCATATCTCCTGTAATGTTCCCTGAAGGTATTTGCCCTGTATGCTTCCCGGATCCTGATCCAGCGCTCTGAGGCTGCGTTTATCTGCTGCTTGAGATCAGCAACCTCTTCTCTTGCCCTGACAGCAGACTTCCTGGCGCTTTTCAGACGGCTTCCTGCAAAAAAGTTATTATTGATCGACCTGAAGAACCCTGCCCTGTCTCCTGCATTTATTCTGATATCTGCCTGGAGGTCAAGCAGCTTATTAAGATCAGCCTGACGCTCCCTTACACTGTTGTCATCCTCTATATTTACTTCATTCTGCACGATCTGAACAGGAGCTCCCTGAAGGAGATCATTCTGTACATTTTCGGGCTCCGGAACCGGGTTTACTGCCTGTCCCTGAAGCTCCTGTCCCCCTGGATTCACTCCTTCCGCGCCCGGATTCTGTTGATTGCCGGGAGGTTCCTGCCCCTCCTGTACAGGCGGCTCGACTGCCGCCCCCTCCTGAGCTATAGGCTCTGCTTCGGCCATAACGCCGGGCTGCTCCGGAACAGCTCCGGGCTGCTCTATCACCGGCGCATTTTCGACTCCGGGCAGATGCGCCCCTCCTGCTTCAGGAGGAAGTCCTGCCTGAGCTGAGGCAATGATAGAGTCGATCTGAGTCTGGGCTTCTGTCGCACTTTGTCTGTTGATCCTGGCTAATGCCTGAAGGTACTCTGCATATGTGATCTGACTTTTTCTGGCTGACGTCTTTGCCTTCTCTATGAGAGGAAGCACCTTCGTCCTTCCATATTCCTCATTGGCCCTTTTCATGCTCAGAGCATCCCTCTTGGATGCCTGATTCTCCTTCCTGAGCTTTTGAAGGATGGTATTCCTGACTCCCTCGGCAACCTCTGCCCTGCCCTCTTCATTCTCAAATACCGCTTCTCCCTTGTCCATAAACGAACGGAAATTTTCGTCCAGATTGGCATCATTTGCCAAAGATCCGACGTCACTTATGAGCCCGCTGTCAAATTTCATCTTCTTTGCGGCTTTTGGTCTGGGCATGTTTATTCCTCCTTTGTTCCCTCTTTTTCAAGCTCTTCGAGGTATTTCTCCAGGGCCTTGATCCTGAGATCGATATTATTCAGATCCGTTATGGAATCGAGATAGTCCATATACTCTTCCAGAGTGATGGTTTCCGGATCCTCGCAAAGAAACAGGACAAAATCGACAAAAAGATCCAACTGATCATAAAGAGATCCCAGATAAAATCTGATATTCTGACGCTCCGCCTCAGGAGCCTCCAGGTTTACAGGCATCCTGTAGCTAAGATAAACCTGCTGCAGAGGAGCATAGTATCCGAAGCATCCGAAGGCAGGGAAAGCGCCTGCGGATATTGCTGTATTCAATTCATTCAGTCCCATGACTATTTTGGGTACCAGCTCATCCTCGATATTCTGTGCAAGAGTTGTATGGAAATGAAGCACTGGATATAACGTTTCAGGATCCATATCAGTTTCAAAGGCGGCCTCGAAGATAACACTGGAATTCGTGACACCCATATTCTCCACAAGGGATCTGAGCACATCCCCCCTTTTGATGCATTCGCCAAACAGCTCCTTCATATCCTCGGATAAAAACTGCTCAAATTCACTAATTGAATTCATTCATATCTCCCGAAATAAGAAAACAGAAATCCCGACTAAAGTATATTGTAACATTTTTCAGGTTACAGAAAAGACACTATCCCTGTGATTCGGATTCGATATACTCAGCATCTACCACCTTATCAAGTTCGACGAGCATCCACCTGAGTTCCATCGGTTTTGTGTCCTTGACCGAATATACATCTGTTTCAAGTATCCAGTCCTTGTCCTCCTCACTCCTGAGGATCCTGTTCCCCGTGACCACATAGCCCTGATCCGCCAGAAAACGGGTTATATCCTGTACGCTTCCCTCGGGAGTTATAGTGATCCTCAGCCTCATATCCGTCCTTAAAACACCAAGAGACGCTTTTTTCTGAAACATGACCTGGATGATGATGACCAGAATCCCGGTTGTAAATCCGAGCTCATACATTCCCGCCCCGAAGGCCAGACCGACGGAAGATGTAGTCCAGATACCTGCGGCTGTGGCCATTCCCTGAATTATGTTATGCCGGACAAAGATTATGCCTGCTCCAAGAAAACCTACTCCTGAGACAACCTGAGCCGCAAGTCTGGCAGGATCTCCTGGTTTTACATCCGTGAATCCGTATTTGGAGATCAGCATGACAAGAGCCGCCCCCATTGCTACTATCGCATGAGTTCGTATGCCGGCCTCCTTTGACTGACTGTGTCTCTCGAATCCGATCCCTCCGCCCATCAGTGCGGCACAGAGGATCCTGAATATCCATTCATATTCCTGCATGATGCACTTTATCCCCGCTGTCTGTCATTTTTCCGTTCCCTTTTTACCATCCTTAAGGAGCTGTACTCTTTCCCTGATACAGGTATTCAGGATACAGTCCTTTCCCTGAGTTTTGATATTATGTCCTGATACCTGCTGTGACCGTTCTCCGAATAATTATTCAAAAGCATCCCTGTCCCGAAAAGCTTATGATACATAAGCTGCTTTTTCATATGCTCATACTGTTCTTCCAGGGCCTTACGATGATCCGCCCTTGCCTTTTCGCGCCGGTCACGGGCCTCCTGCACCGAAGCCTTGATCTCTTCGCGCATAAGCGCGTTTTTCTGCTTTCCTTCCTCGATCCTGTCCACTGTTTTCAGAGTGGTTCCGGCTATCACCTCCGACATTCCGTCACTAAGCTTAAGTATCGCAGCCTCCATGTTTTTCATCTGCTCCAGCTGCCTGTTAAGCTTAAGTATCGTCATAACGGTGATTACCAGATCGAACGCAAAGATCAGATACATGATCCCAAGCATTATCTCATCTGCAAGTACCGGTATCATATCTATGATCCTGTCAAAAAAAGGCTGTACCACCCTCAGAACAAAGGCAATGGCAAGTCCCCATATGATACTGAAACCCAGACAGATATATCCGTTCAGATTGAACTTTCTGTCCCTGTAATCCCACCATCTCGCATGAAAGAGCTTATCCAGAAGGAAGCCGGCGATCAGCTCTATCAATGTTGCAAAGATCATACCAACGAAAAAGAGAAGCGGAGTGCTTGCCTTTTCAAGATCCGTTTCCACGCCAAAGAGGCTGCCAAGGATATTCAGGACCGAAAGCACCAAAATTACCCCGCAGCCATATACGGGACACAGAGGACCGTTAAGAAATCCCCTGTTTACAACCTTGCCCATCGTTACGGCATGGAAGCTCACCTCTATCATCCACCCAAGTACTGAATAGATCATAAAATACCACAGTACCTTATATACAGTCATTCCGAATACTGCAGCCGTCATCTCACCACGCCGCCTTAATCCTCGATCGAATCCTTTATCAGCCTGATCCCTTCTTCTATAGCTGTATCAAGGAAAGTCCTCTTGTTTCTTTTCGCTCTTTTTTTCACTCCGGTCAGGAAGCTGTCGATCATGTTTTTGGTCTCGATTATGGTCTCCACTGTTTCCTTTACACCCTCGATGACACCTTCAGCCACCTCCTCAAGCATATCTCCCACAGGATCGCTGCTCTCGATATTATTCAATCCTGTAGTAGGTATGAATATCCGCCTTTTCAAACGATGCGGGGCCTTTTCCTGCATTGTCCTGTATAATGTACCGTTGTCATTATGCATCTTCATGCTGATCTCTTCTCTTTTCATCTGTCTCTCCTCCTCAAAACATATTTCTTAAATCAGAGCCGTCCATGAAGGGACGGCTCTTTGCAGACCAAAGGGATTCCATGCTGTCCCGGGATGCTCCGGTTCTCCGTCATTTTCCGTTCATCTGTTTAATGGAATAAATACCCAGGGCTATGGAAAACAGGAATCCGACCGCTGACATCAGCGGCATTCCGCTCTTCATTGACGGGCCTATATGAGTCAGGCAGAGCACACAGGAGCCGGTAAATATCACACAGGAAAAAATCGCCAGAATGATGTTCCTTATCAGGAAAGAAAGGGAATTCATCAAAGATTCATATCCCATAAGCTCCAGATTGATCTTCATATTGCCCTTTACTATATCCTTGAGGGCATCTGCTGCGAGGGTGGGTATCCTGGCGGCCTTCTTGCCCATGGAAAGGATATCACCGCCTGCCTCCAGCAGCTTCTGCTTCATATCAAAATTCTTCTTTGCCCTCTCCATGAATTTATCAGACAGCAGCTGAAACAGATTGAGTGCCGGGCAAAGCTCCTCTATCACACCCTCTATCATGATCAGTGAGCGGAGCAGCATCGTAAACTCTGAAGGCAGTGTAATGTAATTAGCCGCTGCCAGATCCGAAAATCCCGCAAACATTTCATCCACATCCACGTCTTCTATACTGGTTCCGGTCATGAATTTATTCATAAAGGTTTCCACATCCTTCATGAGCTTGTTGCTGTCCGTTTTCGGGGATGCGGTACCCATGGACATGGCAGCCGTGACTATATCCTCAGCATCACCCTGGATCACTCCCATGACTATCTTTGAGACCATATTGATATTTGATTCACTGATCCTTCCGATCATCCCGAAATCTATCCAGTAGGGGATTCCGCCGGCAAACATTATATTACCCTGATGAGGATCCGCATGGAACATTCCCACGTCCAGTACCTGATGCACGTAGTTGTTCACTATCCTTGCTCCGACGTCCTCTATGTCATATCCTTCGCTTTCGATGCGTTCCTTATCCGATATGGAATATCCTTCCACATATGTCATGGTAAGGATCTTGTCGGTGGAAAGCTCATCGATGATCCTGGGACATGACATCTGCTCCTCATCCTCGATGCACTTCTCTCTGAACTCCCTTGTATTATTCGCCTCTATCGTAAAATCCAGCTCTTCCTTTGTCACAGTCTCAAACTCTTCAATGACAGACACGAGGTCTATCATGCTGGTGCCGTCACCGCTGTCCGAGACCACATTCACTATACCGCCGAGCTTTTTTAAGAGTTCGAAGTCCTCATACATCATCTCTGCGATAAGCGGCCTCTGAACCTTGGTAACTACCTTGGTGCCGTCCTTCAGCACACCGTAATGCGCCTGGGCTATGGAGGCCGAACCGATGGGCTTGTCCCGGAATTCACTGTAGATCTCATCTATCTTTTTGCCTGTCTGATCCTCTATCACAGCCTTCGCCACCTCGGGATCGAGAGGCTGCACCCTTTGCCGGAGTGTGACCAGCTCTGCGCAGTATCTCTCAGGCAGAAGATCCGTACGGCTTGATATTATCTGTCCGATCTTCACATATGTCGGTCCCAGATCCTCGAGAGTTGTACGAAGCTCCTCGGGAGTAAGCCCTCCGGCATAGAAATTATGCCTTGCGAAGATCCCCATTATCTCTGCGCCCCTGGTCTTCTTCTGGACCTTCATCAAGGTGATCTCTTTTGAAAGCAGGTGCTTCAGCTTATCACTTATCTCTCTTGCAGGCTGTTCCTTCACCGGTTTCTTATTAACCGGATTTTCCTCCTGGTTTTCAAGCTGTGTCTGGATTATCTCCTTCAGCCTGGTCTCCTGAACATCTCCGGCTTTTTCTTTATTTTCGCTCATATCTGCTCCCCCTTCAGTCATTGCTTATCGGCCACACCCATATCAGGCGCAGTGCGCTGACTATGGAAGAAATCACTATAGTTATCCCTATTGCCTGTTTGAAAGCACCGGGCTCGTCCCACCATGGATTAAATAATATGATGAATCCGGAAACGATGAGCAGGATATATAACGGGATCAGCATCCACCAGCCCTGACGCCGTGAACGTCTGGAATACACCCAGGCGTGGAATACCCCGTGAAATCCCGAAAGGATAAGGATCACTCCGAAAAGCGCGCCGAGAACAAATATCACATTATCCTGGAAGATCAATACCGCGATCCCCGCTATCCCAAGCACAAGAGCTGCAGTAAGTAATATGAAATTTATAAGTGATTTTCTGCTGCCCAGATAATCAAAGATCATATTCAGTGAGATTATGATCATAACAGCACCCATCCCCTCTATCAAAGGCTGGAGATATAACTCAGGCAGCATCAGAAGCACGATCCCGAAAGCCAGCAAAACTATCGAGGTCATAATGGCATTTCGCCGTAAACTGTTCAGACCTTCAAAAATCATTTCATCCTCCTTGTAATGATTCAAAGTCTAAAAAAACGATAGTATTATACCACATACCTGGGCAGGCGCATAGTTTCGCTGTTTCACCATTGCAGGAGCTCAAAACCAGCCAAAGGGCTGGTTTTGTTATACCACAATCACCGGCAGGCGCATAGTTTCGCTATTCCACCATTGCAGGAGCTCAAAACCAGCCAAAGGGCTGGTTTTGTTATACCACAATC
>CAMUZQ010000021.1 GCA_947165275.1 uncultured Lachnospiraceae bacterium
CTGCTTCATGATCCAGATCCTTCAGTCTCAGTCTTACTTTCTCTTCTATAACCGCAATCTGAGACTCCAGCAGCCGGTCCTTGTCTCTGACTTCATTATTAGCTTTCTTGACCGCTTCGATGATCTTGTCAGCATCATAAGTGACCTCTTTGCCGTTTCTCTTGATTATGTTCATATTCTCCCCCTATTTCTAAACAGACTGCTTCGTTCACTTCCCGATCAATCCGTCTGATCTTGTGGTGTCGGTTTACATATTATTGCCCCTAATGTGCATATTAAAGACCATACAATCTCGTATGGCCTTAACGGAACGGTGCTTAACCGCCATATTTAGTAAGTCCAAACTTAGTTACCACAACATGTAGGTATATATTACCCCTCATTTGCTATCTTGTAAAGGGCTAAAAATGTATACATTGGGATCGCTTTTCCGACATGCTCCGCAACGCTCTATTTCCCTGCATTTTCCCGGATTTCCCATATCGTGGTCCCCTTTTCTGCTGCCACCCCGGCCAGCTCCTCATACTCATATTTCTCCCGGCTTGTCCCATACCCCTCCGAATGCTTCAGATGAAGTGTGCCGTACTCCGTTTCCCTTGCCTCCTGTCTCCTTTCCAATATATATCTGTCATACTCCGTTTCCCTTATCCCTATGGTGGTGGTGTGCTTAAAAACGGCCCGGACAATATCATACCTGTCCTCAGGCCGGCACAGCACTGTGAGGATTATCCCCGGTCTGGATTTTTTCATTCCTGCCGGAACAGTATATACCTCTATTGCTCCCGCCTCGTACAGACGCTCCATGGCAAAGCCGATCTCCTCGCCTGTCATATCATCTATATTGCAGGAGAGGCCTGCGATCCTGTCCCTTCCGTCTTTGCCGGACACCTCTGAGACCGTCTCCCCAAGCATTATGCGAAGACAATTGGCTCTCGGATAATCCCTGCTGCCCATCCCGTATCCTGTTTTGCTTACCGTCATCAGGGGTAAGGGACCAAATTCATCCGTAAAATATTTCAGAAGGGCGGCCCCTGTCGGTGTGCACAGCTCTCCCTTTATTTCCGTGCCGTATATGGGTATATTCTGCAGAATATAAGCCGTTGCCGGAGCCGGCACGGGCATTATCCCATGTGCACATCTCACCTGGCCGCTGCCGACATGCACAGGCGAAGCCACGACCCTGTCCGGTGAAATATGATCCATGAGCAGGCATACCGCCGTCACATCCATTACCGCGTCTTTCATTCCGACCTCATGGAAATGCACCATGGAAACCTCTGTTCCGTGAGCATGACTCTCAGCCTCAGCTATTATGCCGTAAACAGACATCACATTTTTTTTCACCCTTTCAGCGATGTCAAGAGATCCTACCAGCTCCTCTATGCCGCTCATATCCATGTGCTGATGACTATGGTGATGCCCGTGTCCGGATCCATCGGGATCATTTACATGTCCGTGTCCGTCATGAGAATGATGCGCATGCTCCTGGGACTCCGCTTCTTTAACGTCATATGAATGCTCTTCGACGCCATTCACGGAAACCTTCATATGCGTACCGGATATTCCGCATTTCGACACGCCGGTCCTTGAAACGGTAACCCCGGCAAGCCCCATATTCCGAAGCCTGTCCAGGATCTCCTCCTGCGCCTTCTCCGGCAGTAATTCCAAAAGAGCAGCTGTCATCATATCTCCGGCTGCCCCCATGCTGCAATCAATATACAAAGTTTTCATTTTTTCTCCTTATCCGAAAGAACCCTCTTTGCCTTACCCATATGATTTATCATGCTTGCCTGATATGCCGCCCCGTATCCGTTGTCTATATTAACAACAGTCACTCCGCTCGCGCAGGAATTAAGCATGGAAAGCAGAGCGGATATGCCTCCGAAGCTGGCGCCGTATCCTACACTCGTCGGGACCGCGATGACAGGGACAGATACAAGCCCTCCTACCACGCTGGCCAGCGCACCCTCCATACCGGCTATGACGATTATCACATTGGCCTCACGGATCTCATCATAATGAGCAAATAATCTATGGATCCCCGCAACTCCCATATCATAAAGCCTCACGACCCTGTTGCCGAGGAACTCCGCCGTCTGTGCCGCCTCCTCGGCGACCGGCATATCACTCGTTCCCCCGGTTATCACAGCTATGCTTCCCGATCCGTCAGGCTCCTTCTTGCCGCCCACTATCCCGATGCGGGCTGTGCTTTCATATATAAATGTCCTTTTCCGGTCTTTTATGTATTCCCCGATACGCCCTGCCTTTTCCTCCGAAAGCCGGGTAATAAGCACATTTTCCTGTCCATGCTCTATAAGCGCTCCGGCTATGCCCTCTATCTGCCGGGCAGTCTTCCCTGCGCCGTAGATCACCTCTGTGCTTCCTCTGCGTCTGAGTCTGTCAAGATCCACCCTGGCATATCCCAGGTCCTCATAGCCTTTATTATCCTGCATACTGCGGATCAGCTCCGCCGCCTCATCTGCAGCCAGCGTGCCCTCCTTCACTTCAGCCAGTATACCTTCTATATCCTTCACACCATGCCCCCTGCTGCAGCCGTCCCGATCCCTATGGCCCTTTGCCGTCCTGCCCGACCGGCGGCTGCTTCGATACCTACAGTATATCATAACTGCCCGGATTATGATGAAGATATAATGATTAGCACTCACCTCTTGACAGTGCTAACAATTTGATGTAGGATACTTTCAGAACGATATGAAAATGTTGCCTGCCGACCCGCCCTGATCTGATTCATGACGGGTCGCTGTGTAACCCACACTGATGATAATGCACTCATAACATGAAGGGAGGACTCGGCATGAATATAGATAAATTTACTCAAAACTCAATAAAAGCTGTCAACAACTGTCAGAAGATCGCTCTGGATTACGGAAATCAGGAGATAGTTCCCGCTCATCTCGTATATTCGCTCCTTACTATCGATGAATCACTCATCAGGAAGCTTGTTGAGAAAATGTGGATAGACGCGGATGAATTTACCCGCAGCATTCTGGAGATCATAGAAAAACGGCCCAAAGTGCAGGGTGGCGACCCCTTCATGGGACAGGAGCTTAATAAGATACTGCTCTCCTCTTCCGATGAGGCAAAGGCAATGGGCGATTCCTATGTTTCTGTCGAGCATCTTTTCCTTTCCGTTATAAAGCACCCTGGAAAGGAATTAAAGACCGTACTTAAGGATTACGGCATCACACGCGAGCATTTCCTTCAGGTCTTATCGGAGGTTCGCGGCAATCAGACTGTAAACACCGATAATCCCGAGGATACCTATGATGTGCTGGAAAAATACGGCACAAACCTCGTTGCCAGAGCCAGAGAGCAAAAGCTTGATCCCGTTATTGGAAGGGATTCCGAGATAAGGAATATGATCCTCATACTCTCCCGTAAGACAAAGAACAACCCCGTTCTTATCGGAGAGCCCGGCGTAGGAAAAACCGCAGCCGTAGAGGGACTGGCACAGAGGATAGTCGCCGGGGATGTCCCCGAAGCGCTTAAGGATAAAGAAATATTCTCACTTGATATGGGAGCTCTCGTTGCAGGCGCGAAATACCGGGGCGAATTCGAGGAAAGGCTTAAGGCCGTCCTCGAGGAAGTCAGAAAATCCGACGGCAGAGTCATTCTCTTTATCGACGAGCTTCATCTTATAGTGGGCGCAGGCAAAACCGACGGCGCGATGGATGCCGGAAATATGCTGAAGCCCATGCTGGCCCGCGGAGAGCTGCACTGCATAGGAGCTACCACCCTTGATGAATACAGAGAATACATCGAAAAGGATAAGGCGCTGGAGAGAAGGTTCCAGCCTGTGCTTGTAGACGAGCCCTCTGTAGAGGATACCATCTCAATACTCCGGGGACTTAAGGACCGCTATGAGGTTTATCACAGCGTAAAGATAGCCGACTCTGCCCTTGTTGCAGCCGCCGTGCTGTCACACAGATATATCTCAGACAGATTCCTGCCTGACAAGGCCATCGACCTTGTTGACGAGGCCTGCGCCTCGATAAAGACAGAAATGGATTCAATGCCCGCGGAGCTGGATGAAATGAGACGCAAGCTCACACAGATGCAGATCGAGGAGACTGCGCTGAAAAAAGAAAAGGACAGCGCATCCAGGCAGCGCCTTGAGGAATTACAGAAGGATATCTCGGAGCTCAATGAGAGATTCCAGAACGATAAGGCGAAATGGGATACCGAAAAGCAGAGCGTCAGCAGACTCTCCGAGCTCAGGGAACAGATCGAATCCGTAAATAATGAAATACAGATAGCCCAGAGGCAGGGGGATCTGGAAAAGGCCGCAAAGCTTCAGTACGGTGATCTTCCCAAGCTTAAAAACGAGCTTGAAGCTGCAGAGGAAGCCCTGCACGGAAGAGATATCTCCATGGTTCATGAGGCAGTTACAGAGGATGAGATAGCCGCTATTGTCTCCCGCTGGACCGGGATACCTGTTTCAAAGCTGAATGAAGGCGAACGGGAAAAGGTTCTTCATCTGGGCGACACGCTTCATAAGAGAGTCATAGGGCAGAATGAAGCCGTAGAGAAGGTTGTGGACGCGATCGTAAGATCCAGGGCCGGCATCAAGGACCCTACAAAGCCCATCGGAAGCTTCCTGTTCCTTGGCCCCACCGGAGTGGGCAAGACTGAGCTTGCAAAGGCTCTTGCCGAGGCTCTGTTTGATGATGAAAACAATATCGTGCGCATAGATATGTCCGAATATATGGAGAAATTCTCTGTCTCCAGACTCATCGGGGCGCCTCCCGGATATGTGGGATATGACGAAGGAGGCCAGCTTACGGAAGCGGTGCGCCGTCATCCTTATTCCGTCGTTCTTTTTGATGAAGTCGAAAAGGCCCACCCGGATGTATTCAACGTACTCCTTCAGGTACTTGACGACGGCAGGATAACCGATTCACAGGGCCGGACCGTGGACTTTAAGAATACGATACTGATCATGACCTCAAATATAGGCTCCCAGTATCTGCTTGACGGCATAGATGATTCCGGTCTTATAACAAAGGAGGCTCATGATGCAGTTGAAGCGGAGCTTCGCGCCCACTTCAGACCTGAATTCCTGAACAGACTCGATGAGATAATAGAGTTCAGACCTCTGACTAAGGCAAATATAAGAGGCATAATCGACCTGCTGATAGCCGACACAAACAAGCGGCTCGCGGATAAACAGCTGTCCATAGCCCTGACAGACGAGGCAAAGAAATTCATCATAGACGGCGGCTATGATCCCGTATACGGTGCCCGTCCGCTAAAGCGGTACATGCAGAAGAACGTGGAAACACTCGCTGCCAGAGCCATCCTTTCAGACGGCGCCGGCGAAGGTGATGTGATATATATCGACTGTGACCGGAGCGCGGGCGACGGAAGGCTTACTGCAAGGATCAACTGAATTCACCTTGTTTTTGTTCATAAATAATCTTAAAATGAATATCAGCAAAACCCAAACTGTGAAGCATGCGATCGGGCAGGGGGACAGGCTCCCCCTTCCGGTCGTATGCTGCCGTTGTATCCGGCAAAAAACTATTTTTGAGGAGGTATGCACAATATGGAGCAGTATTATCTTGCCGTGGATATAGGCGCCAGCAGCGGCCGCCATATCCTGGGGTACCTAAAAGACGGTAAACTGACCCTGGAAGAGGTTTACAGATTCTGGAACGGCATGGATGAGAAGGACGGCACTCTGAGCTGGGATACGGACCGGCTTTTTAAGGAGATCCTCACCGGCATGAAAAAATGCAGGGAGATCGGCAAGATCCCGGTGAGTGTCGGAGTCGATACCTGGGGAGTGGATTTTGTCCTTTTAGACAAGGATGATAATAAGCTCGGCCAGGCAGTGGGGTACCGTGATCACAGGACAGACGGAATGGATCAGGCGGTTTCGGAGATCCTTCCCGAAAAAGAGCTCTACGGACGCACCGGCATCCAAAAAGCCATTTATAACACGATATATCAGCTCATGGCATTAAAAAAGCAGCATCCCGGGGAATTGGACAAGGCTGAAGCGATGCTCATGATGCCGGACTATTTCCATTTCCTGCTGTCCGGCAAAAAGGTTCAGGAATATTCAGAGGCAACCACGAGCCAGCTTGTGAATCCCAATACGAGGGACTGGGATTATGAGCTTGTTGAAAAGCTCGGATTTCCCACAAAGATCCTTCAAAGGATCTCCATGCCCGGAACCAATATCGGCTGCCTGACGGAAGCCGTACAAAAGGAGGTCGGCTTTAACTGTGATGTCGTTCTGCCTCCCACACATGACACTGCCAGCGCAGTAATGGCGATCCCCACTACCGAAAAAAACGTCTGCTATATAAGCTCGGGAACCTGGTCGCTCATGGGCGTGGAAAAGGATGAACCAAACTGCTCGGAATCGAGCCGGCTGAAAAACTTCACCAACGAGGGCGGTTATGACGGGAAGATCACCTATCTTACAAATATAATGGGATTATGGATGATACAGTCTGTACGGAATAAGCTTGCTCCCGATAAGGGCTACGGCGAGATCTGTGATGAAGCCTCCAGAGAAACCATAGCCTCCATTGTCGACTGTCAGGATAATGCCTTCCTCGCGCCTGACGACATGGTAAAGGCCATACAGGATAAATGCCGTGAGACCTCACAGGAGGTTCCCGCGACCCTGCCCCAGCTCGCGGCCGTGGTATATAACAGTCTGGCAAAATGCTACGCGGATAAGCTTAAGGAGATAGAGGAGCTGACGGGTAAGAAATACGACAGGATTCATATCATAGGCGGCGGCTCAAACGCCGTATGGCTCAATGAACTAAGCGCCCGGTACGCTGGCGTTCCCGTATATGCCGGTCCCGGAGAAGCCACCGCTCTCGGGAATATCCTCAGTCAGATGATAGGCGGTAAGCTTTTTGAAAGCCTTGACGAGGCCCGTTCATGTGTGGGCAGATCCTTTGAGATAAAAATCTATAATAACTGATCCTTTACCGTTTTATTGTCATAAAAAATAAGCTCAGACCTGATACATAGTAAAAACAGAGCCTCCCGGAAAGCCGGGAGGCTCTTTATCAGCTGTTATTCAAGTACCGGGATACTTATCAATATACTGACTTCCACTCGTCGATGTTTGAAGGATCAAACTTGAAGGGAGGTCCAAGGATGATCTGTGTAGAACCGTCGATCTCCTCTATTGTGTAATCGCCAAGGTCGCCTGCTGTGAACTTATCGCCTGCTGCGCCTGTGATCGTACCGTCAACAAGAGCTATAGATGTGTATCCTGCAAGTCTTCCAAGGTCGATAGGATTCCAGAGATACATATAAGGGCATGAATGTGCATCGTCATCACCGATGTACTCAGCCATCTCTGAAGGAAGTCCGAGACCTGTAAGCTTAACAGTTGACTTCTGATCCTGAAGAACCTTAGCTGCTGCTGCGATACCAACTGTTGTAGGAGCGCAGATAACCTTAAGATCCGGATAGTTCTGAAGAAGCGCCTGAGTCTGGTCTGTAGACTTCTGAGGCTCATCATCACCATAAGCAACCTCTACAAGGTTAAGCTTTGCATACTTGCTGTCGCTCTCCATGAGCTTCTTCATAGCGTCGATCCATGCGTTCTGGTTTGTAGCCTGTGATGTAGCTGAAAGGATAGCCCAATCACCTTCGCCGCCTGTAAGATCATAAACAGCTTCCATAAGTGTCTCACCGATCTGCTGTACACCTGCCTGGTTGCAGTATACTGTACGTGTGTCAGGCGCTACGTCAGAGTCAAGTGTGAGGATCTTGATGCCTGCATCCTTAGCTTCTGTAAGAACAGCTGTAAGAGCGTTTGCATCGTTTCCGTCTACTGCTATAGAGCTTACGCCCTGAGAGATAAGAGACTGGATAACTGAAATCTGTGCATCAGGTGTAGCTGCCTCAGGGTTCTGTATTACAACTGTACCTCCCTGAGCCTCAACTGCCTCCTGGAAGCCTGAAGCCATACGCTCCATGAAGGGGTTTCCTGCTGACTTTGTAACAAGTGCATAAGTAGAACCGCTTGCATCAGCCGCGGGAGCTGCTGAATCTGCTGCTGCAGTGTCCACTGCTGCTTCTGTTGCTGCTTCCTCTGCGGGAGCTGCCTCTTCTGCGGGTGCTGCTTCTTCTGCAGGAGCAGCTTCCTCTGCTGCTGCATCTGCCGCAGGTGCTGCCGTGTCTGCTGCGCTTGATCCGCATCCGGCAAGAACAGATGCTACCATAGCTGATGCGAGCAGTACACTGAGTACTTTCTTTTTCATAAATCTTTCCTCCTTATAAATTAGTGCACTTTAATGTGCGATTATTATATGACTGTATATTATCAGATACAAAAATCCTAAACTATCGTAAATTTTTATTATTTACAGTAAAATTTTAAGCTCTCTTCTTTCTGGCCGTTATCGCGCTGCTTATAGAAGGTACAAGCACCGATATGATAAGCATAAGGCCTATGATAACAAGGATAACCTGTGTATTTATGTTCCTCTGTCCCAAAGCGATACGCAGGCAGACGATTATGAAGGCCGCGATAAAAGCTCCTGTCAGGTTGCCCTTTCCACCCGTTGTTGCGATACCTCCAAACACGCACATCGCTATAACCTCCATCTCAAAGCCCTGACCTGTTGTGGTATTTGATCCGAAGGTCGCAGTCAAAAGGAACAGCGCGCAGAGTCCGGAAAGGAATCCGAGCAGGGAGTAGCAGATGAATCTGATCCTTTCAACCTTGATACCGGCGTAATATGCGGCAGTCTTATTTGATCCTATCGCGTAAAGCTTTCTTCCGAAGGTAGTCTTTGCCAGCACAACGATCATTATGACTCCGACTATGATCACACAGAAAAACGCTATCGGGAACGGACCAAGCTTCTTTGCAAGAAGCATGAGTCCCTTGGTATCAGCCATGGATGCCGTTCCGCCTCCGTTTCCCCAGGTCTCAAACAGCACCTCCGCTATACCCCTGAATATGATCTGGGTTCCAAGAGTCACTATCATGGTAGGAAGCTCTGTGAACCTTGTAGCGATAAACCCGTTCAGCATTCCCCCCAGAAGCCCCACGCCGAGGCAGATTATTACAGCAACTATAAAGGGCGCGCCTGCATTTGACGAAAGCACTGTAACCGTCCCCGCAAGACATACCAGCGCGCCTACGGATATGTCGATGTCTCCGAGCACAAGAATGTAACCCATGCCGAACATCATAAATATCTCGGCAAGATAACGGGGCATCTCTCTGAGCACATTGTTTACGTTATAATTCGGTGATATAGCCACACCGAGAATATTGACCCCGATAAGTATAAGTACAAGAGCGCCCTCCCAGGAGAGGAGCTTTGACTTTATGCCGCCCTCAGGTACGGCGGATATTTCTCTTCCTGATTTTCCAGCCATTACATCTCCCTCCTTAACAGATTCTGCCTGTCCATGGTACGCTGTGTCACGACGTTAAGGACAACAACCGCAAGTATGATGACACCCTTTATAAGGTTCTGCCAGAAATTCGGTATATTTACCATCGGCAGAGCCTTTGAGATGATACCTATGATCAAAGCGCCAAGGAAGGTGCCTGCAACGCTTCCGCGTCCGCCGCTCATCGATACGCCTCCGATAACACATGCGGCGATAACATCCATCTCCTTGCCGTACTGCATGTTAGGCTGCGCGGATGCATAAATGGAGACCGAAAGCACTCCTGCAAGTCCCGCAAGGAAGCCCATGATGGTATATACGCTTGTAAGTGTGCGGTCCACATTGATACCTGATACCTGCGCCGCCTCGGTATTGCTTCCCACCGCATATATCCTGCGTCCGAACCGGGTCCATTTCATTACTATGAAAAATATGATATACGCCAGAATAAGAATGATATAAGGTCCGGGAGCTCCGTCCTTTCCGAAATCGGAGAAGCCGGCGACATCCATGCCGGAAGCCCAGTTGTTATTGGAAATAACATATGCCATGCCTCTCCAGATATACATGAAGCCCATTGTACAGATGATAGGCGCCACATGTCCCTTTGCTATGATTATCCCGTTAAGGAATCCGCATACAACACCTATTAAGGCGCCTATAACAAAGAGCAGGAACGTGTTGTGCAGTACATTGTATTTCTGAAGAAGACCTATGCTCATGCCCGCGAAAGCAAGCGTGGAGGTTATCGAAATATCAATGCCGGCAGTAAGCATGACACAGAGCATGCCCAGCGCCATGATAAATGTAAGAGTATTATTTAGAAATATCTGTCTGATGTTGGTAAATGAAAGGAATGACGGATTTATTATCCCTACAACGATAAGGAGAACCGCCAGTACAATCACAAGGCTTGCCTCTCTGGATTCCGAAAGGAACTGTCCTATGGATTTCTTTTTCATTATGCCGCACCTCCTTTCTTTGAATCACTTTTTTCCATTGAAAGCTCAAGTATCCTCTCCTGGGTCACCTCCGACCTCTGAAGGCATCCGGATACTTTACCGTTGCACATTACAAAGATCCTGTCAGACATACCTATTATCTCAGGCATTTCGGACGATATCATGATTATGCCGTAGCCCTTCTTCGCAAGCTGGCCCATGATCTCGTAGATCTCCTTCTTTGCTCCGACGTCTATACCCTTGGTAGGCTCGTCCATGATGACGACCTTCATATTGGACTGGGCGAGAGCCTTCGCAACCACAACCTTCTGCTGGTTTCCTCCCGATAAGGAGCTAGCCGGCTGGAAGATGGTCACTGCCTTTGTATCAACCTCTTCAAGGCGCTGCTTTGCAAGCTCGCGCTCTTTTTTCTCATCATTGAAGCCGTTATTTGCAAGCTCTCCCTGGATAGGAAGCGTGACGTTGCGTCCGAGTCCCCATGAAAGGATAAGCCCCTGCTTCTGCCTGTCCTCGGGAAGCAGGATTATACCTGCCTTCATCGCATCAACAGGCTCCTTGATAGTAAGCTCCTTGCCCTCCAGAAATACCTTTCCGGAATCGGGTCTCGTAATGCCGCAGATACTTTCTATGGTCTCGGTCCTTCCCGCGCCTACAAGTCCGGTAAGACCAATGATCTCCCCTGCCTTTACATCAAAGGATACATCCTTGAAATATCCGGTCCTTGTCATGCCCTCAACCCGGAATATCTCGTCTCCAAGCTCGATATCCTCCTTGGGATACATATCCGTGATCTCACGTCCCACCATTGCCTTGATAAGGTCTGCATTCGAAATGCCGTCGACATCATATGTGCCGATATACTGTGAATCCCTGAATACCGTAACCCTTGTTGCCAGGCGATACATATCTTCAAATCTGTGTGAAATGAAGATTATGGACTTGCCCTCATCCCTGAGTCTCTCGACTATCTCATAAAGCTTCTCAGATTCATTGGCCGTAAGCGCTGCCGTAGGCTCGTCCAGGATTATTATCTTTGCGTTTGTGGAAAGGGCTTTTGCTATCTCTACCATCTGCTGCTGCGCGATGGTAAGCGCGCCAACCTCATCCGTAGGCTTAAAATCGGCATCCAGACTGTCCAGAAGCTTCTGCGCTTCCGCATTCATATTACGCCACTGGATCATCCCGCTCTTTACATCCTCATGTCCCATGAATATATTTTCCGTAACGGACAAAGTAGGATAAGATGTAGGATGCTGATATACGGCTGCTATGCCGGCCTCCTGAGCATCACGCGGTCCTTTGAAATGTACCTCCTGCCCCTCAAGGAACATCTGCCCCTCTTCCGCAGCGTGTACTCCGGTGATAACCTTGATAAACGTTGACTTGCCTGCTCCGTTCTCTCCCATGAGCGCATGAACCTCTCCGCGCCTGAGCTGGAAATGGACCTTGTTCAACGCTTTCACTCCGGGGAATATTTTGGTGATCCCCTTAAGTTCCAGAATCAGATCTTCCGCCACTTCTACTCTCCTTTCATACCTTCTTCATCATCTTTTTTAACCTGTAATACCGTCCGTCTGCTGCCCTCATACGCAAGGACGTACTCCGGTAGATAGATCTATATTATCATCTTGCATTCTCCTAAAAAACAGTAACATCTTTTGATTTTAAGTAATTTTTTTTTGTGCTATCATTTAGTATTATGAAAGTTCTTATCGCAGATGACGAAAAACTGACCAGAAGCGGTCTCATATCTTCAATAGACTGGGACAGTCTCGGTATTGAGGAGGTTTTCGAAGCATCAAACGGCATCGAAGGTCTTCAGAAGGCCCGGACCGAAAAGCCTGACATCATACTCACCGATATGCGCATGCCCCGTATGGACGGCGCAACAATGGCTGAAAAGCTCCGGGAGATCCTTCCTGATTCAGCAATCATTTTCATGAGCGGATACTCCGATAAAGAATATCTCAAGGCCGCAATTCATTTAAAAGCCGTAAGCTATGTTGAAAAGCCGCTGGACCCCTCTGAGGTGACAGAGGCCATACGGCTTGCCGCCAGAGAGCTTATGGAAAAGGGCTTTGTCAGGCGCGGTCTGTCCGAAGCCATCGCCGAGCGCGGAAACCGTCTGGCCGAAATAATGACAAAAGTGCCGGAGCCGGATACCTTTAATGACCTCCTTCTGCCCGGAACGATGCATTCGGATGATTATTTTACCTCGCTGATCCTGCAGTTTGCCGGTGAGTCCTCCATTTCCCTGCCGGATATTTACCGCACAGCCAGAGAAGAGCTCAGCGCCCTTTTTAAAAAACGCCGGCTTAACGAGGTCCATATCTTAAAAGAAAACGGCTGCCTCTGTTATTTCATATACGGCGACAGGACCTCCGGAGACAATATTCCTGTGGTCTGCGAGGATATAAAACGCTCATACCTCCCGCAGGGTCTCAAATATATCGTTATAGGCGATACTGTACACGGTATAGGTCACGCTTATAATTCCTACACCTCCGCGGTGATCCTGCTTCAGGAGGCTTTTTTCTGCGAGGCAGGAACTATCCTGTCCAACAGTGAAGACCTTCCCCAGGCACCCTCAATGATAAAGGATTTTTCCCCTGATTTTCAGTCCGCACTCGAATCCGGCAATAAGGAAGCCACGGAGGCTGTATTGAATGAGGTTCGTCTGCAGTTCAGACCGCCGTGCAGGCTCCTCGCAAGCCAGGTTAAGGATATTTATTATCAGCTCTTCCTCACACTCCAAAAGGCGATGAGACATTCGCAGATGGCGGAGATCATGCTCAAGGGCAGACAGTCGATATGGGACATGGTTGAGAATGCAGGCAGTCTCGACATGCTCCACGAAGAGCTTTCCGGCTGTACGGAAGAATACTTTAAGGGGCTTTCCAACAGAGATACCGGCAGCAATATGGTCTTTGCCATAAAGGAATTCATACGGCATAACTATCAGAACGAATCACTGTCCATAAAATCCGTGAGCGATCATGTGAACCGCTCCGCCCCCTATGTCTGCACTTTTTTCAAAGCAGAGACCGGGCTTACACTCAATCAGTATATAACCGGTTACAGGATAGAGCGTGCCCAGGAGATGCTCTCAGATCCCAGATATAAGATAACGGATGTAGCCGCAAGAGTCGGTTATACCGATGTAAACTATTTCGGAAAGATCTTTAAGAAGATAACAAACGTATCACCCTCGGAATTCCGGAGCAGCTTTTCATCAGCCAGGGATATCAGTCCGTCATGATAAAGCTTTTCAGGGACGCCTCGATAAAAACCAAGCTGATATGTACGCATCTGCTGCTGATACTGGTTCCCACAGTACTGATAGTGATGCTTTTTTATTCATCTCTCTACGATCTGATAGTAAATGATTCCGTACGCCAGGCCTTCGCTCTTTCAAGGCAGAGCTCTTCCGCGCTGGAGGCGCAGCTTGGCTCCGTCTCCGCAGTCGCCTCTGCCATAAGGAGCAACACCTTTATCCGCCAGCTCTGCACGGATTCCGTTTCCGAAGAAGACAAGGAGAATTTTGTACGCAACAATGCCGTCCTGAACGATCTGAACACCCAGCTGAACTCTGAAATAAGCGGCTCCATGATCTCCTCGATCCACATATATACGGATCATGTTCCCGAAGGACTGTATAACAACTGGCTCTTGGACGATTTTTTCCTTCCCGAGATCCGGTCCCACGGCACCTACTGGCATGGTATCATGAATTCGACAGCGAAAGCTGTCCTCTACTGTCCCCCCTTTTATCTCTCGCATAAGGAAATATCGCAATACGGCTCCCTGGCGTATATAGAAAAGCTTTATCCCGCTTCAGAAGGCTCATCGGTCTCCCCCTCCTATCTGGCAATTTATTTTTCATCAGATGAGATAACAAAGATACTGCAGCAGGATATCTCCATCAATAAGGACGTATCCTATATACTGAACGAGAGACAGGCAGTCGTTGCAAGCTCCGATCCCGTACTTGCCGGCGCTTATATGATGGACTATGACACGGTCCGGAGCATATCCACAGCAAAGGACGGCTTCACTACCGGAAATGTTCTGGGCAACGATGTCTACTCCGCGAGCTTTCGTCTCGGCAACACCGACTGGTACATGGTAAGCGTCATTCCTGCCGATATCATACTCGAAAGAGGAACAGGTATAATCTCTAATTTTACGCTTATTTACCTTGTAACCCTCATAATCGCTTTTCTGATCTCCTGGTTTCTGGCACGCTCCATTACCGCCAGATTATCTGCTATAAATGAAGAAATGCGCGCCGCAAGGTCGCACCCTCCCGTGCGCATCCCCGAGCCTGAGATACATGATGAGATCGGTGAGCTTACCGACTCCTATAATTACATGGCCGATCAGCAGAATATTCTTTTAAGGCGTCAGCAGGAAACCGCTGAGGAGCTCAGAACCTCCGAGATACGCGCCCTGCAGGCTCAGATCAATCCGCACTTCCTCTACAATACGATGGATATGATAAACTGGCTCTCACAGTCCGGGGAGCGTGAGGAAGTAACCCGTGCGGTACAGGCTCTTTCCAGCTTTTACAAGCTGACCTTAAGCCGCAAAGATCCAATAACCAGCCTCCGCTCGGAAATAGAGCATATTGAGCTCTATCTGGAGCTTCAGAACATGAGATTCGAGGAAAAGATAGAGCTTGCAGTGGATGTCCCGGACGAACTGATGTCGGTGAAGCTTCCAAAGCTTACCCTGCAGCCGATAGTTGAAAACTCGATCATTCACGGAATACTTGAAAAGGAGTCACAGGAAGGCACGATCGTTATCGCAGGCTGGGCTGACGGAGCGGATGCTGTGATACTGGTTTCGGATGACGGCGTAGGCATGGACGGGGAAGCACTCGCCACTGTCCTTTCCGGAGAGAATAAAAAAGCGACAGGCACGAACATCGCTGTCTCAAATACCCATCGACGCCTGCAGATCTTATTTGGAAAGGATTACGGTCTTTCCTACCGCTCGGTTTTAGGCGAAGGCACAGAGGTCGAAATACGGGTCCCCCTTCAGCAATAATGAATCCCATGAAAAAAAGCATCATCGTATCTGACGTGACGATGATGCTTTTATGATTTTCTGCTGATCTCTCAATCCAGATGGAATAAAACCGGAAGGTCTGTGCTTACGGGGCTGTTGTCAGGATTTGTCTCCATTATGTCAGCCATGAAATCCCACCATTTCCTGTTGATGGCTGTATCCGCGCCCTTAGCCCACAGCTCTTCATCCTCGATCTCGATATAACCGAAAAGCGTAAGGGTTTCTTTATCAAGGCAGATAGTGTAATTCTTTCCCCCATGCTCATGGATCATATCGATCATCTCCGGCCACAGCTCGTTATGCCTTTTTTCGTACTCCTTCTCCTGTCCTTCGTACAGCTTCATCTTAAATGTCTTGATCATCTCGTTGCCCCCTTAAATATATATAATATCTGTTCTTAATAACTATTCCGATATTTCCGTTGACTGCCCTGATATGCTCACGTTCTGATTATCAGAGCAATGAAAACCAGCGGTTCCTTTCCGAAGGGCCTTATCTCATGGCCGCAGCCATCCGGAGTATAGGTCGTCTCACCGGGATACACACGGCGCACCCTGCCGTTATCATTATACTCCGCGACCCCGGATAAGATATAATAGGTCTCGCTCTCTCCGGTATGCACATGCCAGCCTACGGATGATCCCGGATAAACTGTTACCTCTGCATATAACCCACAGACTCCATGCATTTCAGGAGCCTCCAGCAGATGCTTAAAGGTCACCTGCCCTTCGCCGCCCTCACAATGTGGAACTACTTCAATCCTGGGATTTCCCATCATCCTCCTATCTGGCAATAAAGGTCTGTTGCCCTCTCTATCGCGGCCTTAAAGCCCTCCATCCTTTCCCGGGAAGGCTTTGCCGCATTTCCCATGGGATAGTCCCGTCCGAGACCGGTATATTTGCCTTCACCGAAATTATGATATGGCAGGATGTTTATTTCATTAACTCCCGGAAGTGAAGCCGCAAATCCCGCTATATCCGTAAGCTCCTTTTCCGTATCATTAAAGCCCGGTATTACCGGTACCCTTATTATCAGCTGCGTCCTTCCGCTTGCCGCGATCTTTCTCGCGTTCTCGACCATAAGGGTGTTTTCCCTGCCGCACCATTCCGCATGCTTCCGGGGGTCCATGTGCTTGATATCCATCAGATAGGTGTCAAGATACGGCAATATACGTTCTATTGTTTCGTATTTTGCAAAGCCCATGCTCTCCAGCGCGGTATTGACACCGAGAGCCTTGCCCGCATGAAGCAGCGCCTCCGCAAACTCCGGCTGCAGCAGGCTCTCTCCCCCCGAAAGTGTCAATCCCCCGTCTGAACGGCTGTAATACGGCATATCACGTCGCACAGTCTGCATGACCTCGCGTACCGTGACATCTTTCCCATATACCCTGGGCTTGCCGTTGATCGTCATTGTTTCTATATCAAAGCTTTGGGATTCAGGATTGCAGCACCAGCGGCAGCGCAGTGCGCACCCCTTCAAAAATACAATCGTCCTTATCCCTATACCGTCATGTATGGAGTAACGTTGTATATCAAATATTCTTCCTTTTACGTTTAAGTAACTGTAATCTTCCATTTGCTGTTATTCCAATCCGCCCTCCGGATTCAGGCGGTCTCTGATGATCCGCCATGATCCCTCTCAGGTTGCTGTTCAATGTACGGGGACTCTGTGTCAGCGTCCCCAGCCCTGCTCTGTACGCTTTATGATATCGTCCTGCAGGGATTTGGACAGTGTTGTAAACAGTGCCGAATAACCCGCAACTCTTACCACAAGTCCCGCATACTTCTCCGGATGCGCCTGCGCGTCAAGCAGTGTCTCACGATCCACTACATTAAACTGCATATGCATACCCTTCTGGTCGAAATAGCCTCTGACAAGAGACACGAAATCCTCCAGATCCTTTTCCGTACTCATTGCAGTCGGGTGTATCTTCATATTAAAGAGCGTCCCGTTGGAAGCCTCCGCATGATCAAGCCTCGCAACCGAATTGCAGGAAGCGGTAGGTCCGTTAAGGTCATAACCGCTGGTAGGTGATACTCCGTCCGCTACAGGGGTATGAGCAAGTCTTCCGTCAGGCGTAGCGCCGGTCTGAGCACCGAGAGGAACATTCGCCGATACCGGGTAAAGCCCTGCCTGGAAGATGCCGCCGCGCGGGTTCATGTAATTCGGGAGCGGCTTTGTATAATAATAAGCTGCTTCTCTTGCTATCGTATCAACCTCATCTATATCATTTCCGTAGTGAGGAAGATCTACTATCATATCCCGGATCTCCTCATAGCGTTTTTTCTCATCCTCCGGAAGCTGCATGGTAAGGACCTTCTGTATTATAGAGGAGATAACCTCGGGACTCACCTGTCCGCCTCCTGCCTCTATTACCTTTGCCGCCTGCATTGCCGCTTCTCTTGCGGTTATTTCATCAAAGCCCTGTCCGTAATTCATCTGCATTGCCCTGCCGAGCTCTTCAAGAGTGAACTTTTTCTCTTCAAATACCAGTTTCTTTACGGTATAGAGAGAATCCGCCACATTCGCTATGCCGAAGCCCTGCGGGCCTGTGAAATTATAATGCGCTCCGCCCTGCTGGAGCGGCACTCCCCTTGAAATACAGTCATCGATCAGAGCCGATTCAAAAGGAAGCGGGCACCTCTCCGCATGAGCCCTGTCTATAGCATTATCCGCATTTACAAGAAGAGCGATATTGTAATCCATCTGCTTTTTGTAGGCAGCCTTGAACTCCTCATAGGAGCCTATGCTCTTCACATCTCCGGTCTGTATGCTTGCAACCTCCCCGTTATCCACACCGTTTGTGAAAACCATCTCCAGCGGTCTGCACATATTAAAGAACGCCGCGTCATGCCATCCGTCTTCCTTTCCGGGAACATGAGGCTCCACACAGCCTATGATGCAGTAATTCCTTGCGTCCTCTATATTTATCCCGCGGTTTTCCATCGCCGGGATTATTATCTCATCATTGTAATACGCGGGGAATCCGATGCCTGTCCGCGTCACCTCCGCCGCTCTTATCAGAAGCTCCTTTGCCGAACCGTTCCAGACCCTTATGGATATCGAGGGCTGCGGCAGGAACACATGCTTCGTAGCATCAAGACACATGAATGAAAGATCATTCGTGGCATCCCTCCCGTCCTTTGTCTGTCCGCCCACGATCAGATTCTGGAACAGGGAATAACCCGCAAAGCCTTCTGCGGAAGCCGCGTCACGACATTTATTCAGATCGTTGAGTTTTACCCATACGCAGTCAAGAAGCTCCTGCGCATATTCCCTTGTAAGCCTTCCGGCGTCAATATCCGCTTCATACAGAGGGTACATATACTGATCGAAGCGTCCGGGAGAGATCGAATGACCTGATGATTCGATCTGCAGAGTCTGCTGTACAAACCAGAAAGCCTGAAGTCCCTCTTCAAAGGTGCGCGCCGGGTGCTCAGGCACATAGGAGCAGGTTTCCGCTATCTTCAAAAGCTCCTGTTTACGTGCAGGATCGCTCTCCCTGTCCGCAAGCTCCTTCGCGAGAGATGAATACCTGTGAGCATATTCAATAACAGCCTGGCAGGAGATTATGACCGCTTCGAGAAAGCGCTTCTTATCGCCGTAATTAGGATCGCAGAGCTTAACCCTTGAAAGCTCCTCTGCCGTCTGGGCCATTACGCCTTCAAGACCCTCATAGATGACCCTGTCATAATGGACATTAACATGACCTACACCGTTGTAATAGTAATTTCCGGGTGTAAAGAAATTATGATCCATGGCTCTCAGGGTTTCAGGCGCCATATAAGAACGGGCCAGCTCGCTTGTCGTCTTGCCCTTCCAGTAAGGATTGACCTTGAGCAATCTCTGCTTTGTCTCCTCTGAAATATAAAAAGGGTCCGCTGACCTGTGCTCTACCGTATCAAATTCCGCTTCGAGCCAGTCAAACGAAAACTCCGGATATGTCTGACAGCCTCTCGGCGCAAGCGTTGTGCTTCCGACAATAAGCTCGCCCGGTCTTATGACTATCGGAAGGCCCTTTAATATATGTCTGAAAGCAAGTGCCTTTCTGGTGACTATCGGTAATCCTTCAGTTGACTTAAAGGACTCCGTTATAAGCTCTGCCCTTGCCGCTTCGATCTCAGGCATCTTCGCAAAAAGGTCCGCGACAAGCTTTGTTATACGTTCTGTCTTGGGCATCGGTGTGCTGTCAAATGCTCTCATCTCTCAGTTCTTCCTTTCTTTGCATGAGTCTCCTGCTTTGCTGTACTCATTTATACTCCCTCCGGATAGATCAGACCTGTACCCTGGCTCGCAAAATAATCCTTCCATGCCGGTTCCGGTTCGCGATCAGTGATCACCGTATCTATCCTGTTAAAACCGCAGATCTGTGAAAATGCAGTCTTGTCAAATTTTGAATGGTCTGCCGCCAGATATATCTTTTCCGCAGCCGCTATCATGGCCTGCTTTATCCCGGCAGTCTCATCATTCCCGTCTGTGATACCCCGTTCCATAGACAGTCCCTTGCAGGAAAGGAACACTTTGTCAGCATGATAGGCTCCAAGTGTTTCCGCTGTCTTCCAGCCGTAAAGAGACATGGTTCCGGGCTTCAGCAGTCCGCCGGTTGAAATGACATCCCATCCCGTGACAAGTGATAATTCCAGAAGATTCTCTATGGAATTGGTGATCACGGTCAGATGCTCCTTCTGCTTTATCGCCCTCGCAATATAAACAGAAGTCGTGGATGCATCAAGGAATATATGATCATTCTCATTTATCTCACGATTGACCAGCTCGGCTATCCTCTGCTTCGCTACCGTGTTTACAGTGCGCCGTACATTATGAGGGAGTTCCATTACACTTGCCTCGTTAAGCACAGCGCCGCCATAGCTTTTGACTATATGACCTTCCTCCTCGAGCTTTTCAAGATCCCTGCGGATCGTCTCTTCGGAAACCTCATAATCACGGCTCAGCTCACTTACTATTACCTTTTTTTCTTCCTGTATTCTTTCCAGGATTATATTTCTTCGTTCTGCCGCTAACATTTTTTATAATACGAAATACTGACTTTGCAGCTTTTATCAGTTTAAGAACCTCATAAGCTGATCCGACGGGCGCGCGATCACTGACTCATCCAGGAACATGCCCTTATCGCCGGCCGCCTGCTTTGCCGAATCTATTGCTGCCTGAACAGCTGATACGCTTCCTGTGATCGTCATGTAGCTTTTTCCGCACATTCCCTTTGCAAGCCTTAATTCCATAAGCTCGACTATAGCCGTCTTCGCTGCTATATCCGCTGCAACTATCATGGCCGCCACATCATAGGTTTCAAGAACGCCAAGCGCATCGATCTTTTCGGGCTCGGAGGTTCCGTATATTGCCGGAAATATGGATTCATGCGGGTTTCCGAGGACGAATGTATCTATTATCCTGTCTTCGTATGCCCTTGAGGCTCTGTCCACAGAAGCACGTACCGCTGATAATTCCCCTGTTATCAGTATCACAAACTTTCCCGGGCAGGTTGCTTCCGCCTGAAGAAGCTCGACATCTGCCGCTTTTGCCATATCATCCGCTGCCTTGAAGCCTGTGGCAACTGTTGTACACTCTACCATTCCGATCGCTTTAGCCACTTGTCTTTACCCTCTTATCTCGATATATTTGTCGTTTATATCTGAAACTGTTCCGTTTATTGATGCGTGTATTCCAACCGAAAGCCCCTCAGCGGGCTCGGCTATCATCTGTCCCGTGCTCACCTTATCGCCCTTGTTTACAACAGCCTTTGCCGGAGCCCCGATATGCTGGCTTAAAGGTATTCTGACCGTTACTGAACTCTGTAGGGTCTCATCGAAAGGAGCCGGAACATCATATTTAGTCAGTCCGAGCTTTGAAGCAAGCCTGTGTACCGGAACCTTCTTATATTCCCTGTCATCCCTTACAGGTACAGGGTCAGGCTTGCCTGCCTTAACACCTGCCGCGCGAAGCCCCGCCTTGAACTCCTGTATTATCGTCTTTGGTGATAATCCCTGCGGACAGGCGTACTTCTCGCATATCCCGCATCCGCTGCAAAAGGCGGAATTAACAAATACCGAAAGATCGCTCACGTCCTGATTCGCAACTGCCCTCATGATCCTGTGGGGCTCTATGGGATGACCCAGCGCATGCCTCGAGCAAAGATCCGTACAGGTTCTGCACTGACAGCAGGCAGACGACGCTCTCCTTCTCTCCACATCAAGCTTCTTATCCATCTTCATGATCACGGGATGAGATCTGTCGAGGATTATTATCGCATTTGTTGTTTTTGTTATAAGAGTATCCTCATTTCCAAGACGCCCCATCATGGGACCGCCCATAAGATACGCAGGATCTCCGGCTGTAACTTTGCCTGCCATGGCAACCGCGTCCTTTACGGTAGTTCCCAGCGGTATCCTTAATGTCGCGGGATTATCTATCTCCCCGACTATTGATACCACCTTGCTTGTCACCGGATTTCCCTGATGCACCGCCTGATACAGGTTGTACATTGTCTCTACGTTATATACAACAACATGTTCATCGGCAGGAAGACCTCCCGGGTGGATCACACGTCCGGTCGCTTCATATATCAGGACCACCTCATCACCCATAGGATACGCGGGTCTCACCTGCTCCATCCGTACATGATCATAATCCCTCAATACCTCTTCCAATGCCCTGATCGTTGTAACATATTCACTTTTTATTCCGATAACCGCTTCGTTCGCACCAAAGATCTGCCTTACCTCGTCAAGCATTGAAACTATCTCCGAAGCATGCGCAGCCAGAAGCTGGCGGTGCAGCTTTAAAAGCGGTTCGCATTCCACACAGTTTAATATGACGGTATCTGCCTGATCCGTCATTTTGGCATAAGCGGGAAAGCCGGCTCCACCGGCTCCCACTATACCATTCTCACGAGCTGTTTTTTGTAATGTTTTTAAGTCCGTCATTTTCTTAGTCCGAAAGCTCCTGTCCTTCGTCTATGATACCAACTATCGCCGCATCCACAGGCGCGTCCTTCATATCGCATCCTATGCGGGCAGCCGATCCCTCAGCCACCAGAACCTTTTCGCCGATCCCCGCGCCGATTATATCGATAGCAACCAGATCGTTTCCATCCGCTTTCATGGACTTCTCCGGACGGACGATCATAAATTTGTTTCCGATGAGTTTTTCACTTTTTCTTGTGGAGAACACGCTCCCTATGACTTGACCTATTATCATAAGATCTCCGCTATATCCCCCTGCTTCACCTGGCAGGCATTTGCTTCGTCAGTATCAATATGCATCTCCAGCGAGAAGGAAGGATCCACCCGGATCTTTACCTTGTCAAGAACAGCTCCCCGCTCGTTCCCCATTCTGACAGAAACGTAATCCCCATCCTTGAGACCTGCCGCCTCTGCTTCCTGAGGAGTCATATGTATATGCCTTGCCGCGACTATGCAGCCCTCCTTCAGGTAAAGGACTCCTTTGGGTCCTACCAGCGCCACAGGCGCAGACCCCGCCACATCTCCGGACTCCCTCAGAGGGGCGTTTACTCCCAGCGTCCTTGCGTCCGTAGCTGAGATCTCAACCTGCGAGGCCTTTCTCACCGGTCCGAGTATCCGCACATTCTCTATGGCGCGAAGCTTAAGACCCACTATGGTGCACTGTTCATTTGCCGCAAACTGACCGCCCATCAGATCCTTCTTCTTTGTAAGATGATATCCCGGTCCGAAAAGCGTCTCCACATCCGCCTGTGTAAGATGGATGTGTCTTGCGGAGACGCCGACCGGAACCGTCATTCTCGGCTTATTGTCAGCCGGATTTTCCAGTGCTTTAAGTACAGCTCTTGTAATCAGTTCTACATTATTGCTGTCCAATTTTATCCTCCTATTTATTACAGGTGATAATGTCTGTCTGGATTATCACTTATTTTAACTTCGGAAGGATCATCTCTACATCATTATGAGGTCTAGGGATCACGTGTGTAGCGATGAGCTCGCCAAGTCTTCCCGCAGCGTTGCTTCCGGCCTCGACTGAAGACTTAACCGCGCCTACATCTCCACGTACCATTACCGTTACGAGTCCTGATCCGATCTTCTCTGTGCCGATGAGTGTAACGTTAGCTGCTTTGCACATCTGATCTGCTGCCTCAATAGCTGCAACCAATCCTCTGGTTTCTACTAATCCTAATGCTTCAAGTGACTGTGCCATTTTTTATTTCCTCCTTCTAAATAAATACAGTTTGTTATCTGACTGCCTCAACCGGTCATTTTATTACCGGTCATCTCTTTGTTTTAATTGTTCCTTTAAGTTAAAGTCAGGCGGATCCTGTCCGAGCATCTTATGCTCATCCAATATCCCAAACGCCTCTTTGCCCTTAAAGCGGCTTGCGGATATTGCTACTATCCTCTGGATCTCCGGATGGGGATTAGGCAGAACCCCTAATGATACGGGTTTCTTGATAGCCATAGTGCTTCCGGCTTCTATCGCCTGCTTGACTGCCGACACATCACCCTCTATAACGAGCGTGACAAGCCTTCCGCCAAGTTTCCTTTCCCAGGTGGAAAGCGTGACATTCGCAGCCTTGCACATGATGTCAAGCGCGTCTATCGCCGCAACCACTCCTGTAATTTCAATAAAACCGTAAGCTTTCATAAATAATCCTCAACTTTTTTACTATGAGTACATTTTCCCTCCAATGCACTCACCTCGTCTTATTGCTTGAATTTGGGCAATATCATCTCAACATCGTTGTGAGGTCTCGGGATCACGTGTGTAGCTACAAGCTCACCAAGCCTGCTTGCCGCCTGTGTTCCTGCCTCAACTGAAGCCTTGACTGCACCTACATCACCGCGCACCATGACTGTTACAAGTCCTGATCCGATCTTTTCTGTGCCGATCAAAGTAACCTCGGCTGCCTTTGTCATGGCATCTGCTGCCTCGATGGCTGCCGTAAGTCCTCTGGTCTCAACCATTCCCAATGCTTCCAGTGACGACATAGTTTTTTCCTCCTTAGTCTTTGTCCAATGCGCTGATCTTCAGCATTTTTTCCGTATCCTCTGTCGGATTCGGGATAATGTGGGAGCAAACGATACCCGTGTTGGCTTTTGCAACCTCCTCGGCGGCCCTCATGGCCTCCTCCACATCCGATACCAGCCCCCGGAATTTAACCGTGACAAGCAAAGGAACCGGAAGCTCATCAGCGTTTGCCGGCTTATTCTTATCAAAAACCTCCAGCGTCACATTGCCCGCCTTACAGCCTGCATCCGCTGCCAGAAAAGCACACACAAGTCCGTATACTTCAAGCAGTCCTACCGCATATCCCACATTGTTGTCAGTTTCATTCATAAGCATTTACCCTTAGGCTGTCAGACGCCCGGAGGCGTGATCACCGCTATCTTAAGTCCTGTCATCGCAAGATTCGTCTTCAAGGCATCATTGATCTGCTCCAGAGGGAACTTATGAGTGATAAGCTCCGTTACCGGAAGTCCTATCCCCTTCGCTCTCTTAAGGAAATCAAAGGTTGTTCCGTAATCTCTCAGGGTGTATACCCAGGAGCCCACGAGATTGATCTCCTTTGAACAGAGGTCAAAATGAGGATTGATCGTTGCGTCACCGCCATTTACAAAGAAGCCGAGCTCGCACAGACCGCCTCCGTTACGGATAAACTTATAGATATTTGAATGTGCCTTGGGATTACCGGTGCACTGGAAAGCAAAATCAGCGAGATGTCCGCCGAAGGAATCCTCCACGGCTTTCGTGAGCGCTTCTATTCCCTGATGATCGTTAAAGTTTACTGTCTGGTTCGCTCCCATTCTCCTTGCGAACTCAAGGCGCTGGGCATTGCCGTCAACAGCAGTTATATTCTCGATTCCCATGGTCCTTAAAACCGCTATGCAGAGAAGTCCTATGGGACCGCAGCCCTGCACCGCCACCCTGCTGTTGAAGCGGAGTATTCCGGTAGTCTTTGCTCTCTCAACCGCATGTACCAGAACCGCGCTCGGCTCGATAAGTATCCTGCTGTCAAGATCAAGGTCGCTGACATTAAATACCGTAGAACCGCCGCGTATAAAGATGTAATTTGAAAACCATCCGTTGAGATGATAATCATCATCCGGAAGGAGACCGTATACATCCGCCGCGCCGACATTCTGTTTATTAAGGTCAAACATCGTGATCTCCGGATCATCCTTGAAGATCATACAGGTTACAACCTTGTCTCCTATATGCAGATCCTTGCCTGCCGAATCCTTTTTTACATTCTTTCCCATCTTTACGATCTCGCCTGTTCCCTCGTGTCCCAGAGCGACAGGAATAAGACCGAAAGGATCGCGCTTGAATTCATGAGCATCCGTCCCACATACGCCGCAGCCCTCGACTCTGACAAGTATATCGTCATCGCCGACCTCGGGGATAGGGAACTCTTTTACTTCAAAGCGCTCCTTATCTACAAGCATGGCCACTTTAGCCGTATTCGGAATCGAACCTGAAGCGGAGCTTCCGTATGAGGCTACCGGAGAAGCCGCGCCTGACGAAACGGGTGAACCGCCCATCTGGCTCAGGATCTGCTTCACGATAAGCTCGACATCCTTTTCATTTACTGCCATCTGTCTCTATACCTCCTTATCTCATTCTGCGGTTATCTTATGCAGAGGCTGTCTGTCATGACACAGCGTCTGCGCTTCGTAAAGGTTGATGCGCTGGTCAGGCCCTCGCCTGTCCTTGAAGCGATAGTGAAGGTTGGATATCCCTCTCCGCCGAATCCGAGAGCGGCATAACTGGGACCGTTCTTCACAAGTATTGCTGTATCCAGAGCTCTTGCATATTCTGTGATCCTGTCCACATTTTTGGAATGGATATGAGCAGAATGACGGTTGCCATGCTCAAGCCACACCGCTGTCTTCACTCCTTCTTCAAAGCTCTTTACCCTGACTACGCCAAGTATCGGCATCATCAGCTCGGTTGCTATCAGAGGATGCTCCTTCTCGCCTTCAAATACTATGCATCTTATATCCGCGCCGACTTCCACCCCTACCATGGAAAGCAGGGTTCTTGCATCGCGTCCGACACACTTGCGGTTCAAAGCTCCCTTGGGAGTGATGACCGTGCTTATAAGCTTATCCTGCACCTCCTTGCTTGCAAGGTAGCAGCCGTTTTCGGTAATGAAATAATTCATAAGCTCATCGCAGATGCTGTCAACCGCTACAACCTCCTTCTCTGCTATACAGGGCAGGTTGTTGTCAAAGGTACAGCCGTTTACGATATCACGGGCCGCCTTTCTCACATCGGCGGTCTCATCGACCATTGCAGGCGGGTTGCCTGCTCCTGCGCCGATCGCCCGCTTTCCTGATGACAATACCGCCGTAACAACGCCCGGACCTCCTGTAGCCACGAGAAGCGGTATCTTGGGATGCTTCATCATGATCGCGCTGGTTTCCATAGTCGGATTTTCGACCGTGCAGGCGATATTATCCGGACCGCCCGCTTCAAGCGAAGCCTCGTTGATCATATTAATTGTAAATATAGTCGTTTTCTTCGCATTCGGGTGAGGATTGAATACTACCGTATTTCCTCCCGCTATCATGCCGATAGAATTGCAGATAACGGTTTCCGAAGGATTGGTCGCCGGCGTTATCGCTCCGATAACCCCGAAGGGTCCCATTTCGACAAGTGTAAGACCTCTGTCGCCTGACCATGCGACTGTCGTGATATCTTCTGTTCCGGGTGTCTTGTCCGCTGTCAGCTTATGCTTTAATATCTTGTCGCCGACATTACCCATACCGGTCTCATTCACACCCATATTGGCGATTATCTCGACGTTCTCATTTGTCTTCCTTCTGATCGCCGATATTATCTTCTCTCTCTGGTCAAGTGTCATGGCATGTACTGTCTTCTGAGCCTTTTCGGCTGCGTCGATCGCATCATTCATATCCGCAAAAACGCCGTGCATGCCTTCTGTCTTGCCGTCAATCTGCAGATTCGCCATGACCTTTTGGACTATCTCATGTACAAATCTCTCATCTACGCTCACTTTACCCGGATTACCTCCTTTCGATTGATCCTTGCTTATTTGCCTAATGAGGCAAGCACTTTCCTGGTGATCTCGGAGATCAGTTCATCATTGGACTGTCCCGACGCGCTGCTGTCAGCTCCGCAGCTTCCGCAGTTATGGCAGTTTGCGGTGCCCTTGTTCAGGCAGAGGTCTGCCGGATGCCTTCCGGGAAGTCCCATCTGACGGCGGATCTCGTAAAGTCTCTGAACGGTCTTCTGATCGAATTCCTTAGGGCCGCCAAGCTGTCTTGCTTTATAAAGGAGCTCTGCATAGAACTCTACAGACTCCATCTTGTGATAAGCCGCGAGCAGGTCGCCCGACCATGTAAGTGCTCCGTGGCTCTCAAGGAGAACCGCGTCAAAATGCTCAAGATAAGGCTCTACCGCATCGGGTATCTCCATTGTGGAGGGTGTTCCGTAGGGAGCAATAGGCACACATCCAAGTGCTATAACTGCTTCCGGCATTATAGGCTGGGTAAGCGGAATCCCTGCAATGGCAAAAGCTGTCGCAAAGGTGGGATGCGCGTGTACAACAGCGTTTACATCCGGCCTCTTCTCATATACACGCATATGCATCTTGATCTCAGATGAGGGGCGGAAGCCCTTGTTTGCCTGAATAACCTGACCCTTTGCATCTACCTTGCATATGAACTCAGGCGTCATGAAACCCTTGGACACACCTGTTGGTGTGCAGAGGAACTCGTTGTCGGAAAGTTTTACGGAAATATTTCCGTCATTTGCAGCAACCATGTTACGGTTGTAGATCCGCTTACCGATGTCACAGATCTGTTTTTTAATTTCGTACTCGTTTGGTGCCATTTCGTTTTCCTTTCTTTATAGTTTTGTAAAATACAGACATATGACAATTATATACACAGGCAGTTGCAAAGTCAACAAGAAACCACATGAAATCATGTGGCTTGTGTTGTTTTGTTATTTCGACTCTCGTTCGCCTGTGGAAATCCTTTGATTTCTGTGATCGCACTGTACACTGCAAAAAAGCCTCCGGCTGAATGCCGGAGGCTTTATAAATGAATATACCCGTCAGTAGATCAAAGATAATATACAGGCATATCGTCACCCACACCAAAGGATTCACTGGGATCGACTTCACGTGTAAGGATCTGTGAACTGGGCTGATATACAATCTTCTGCAAAACCTCTTTATCAGGCGACGCTATCACGGAATCCGAGGTCTTAGAAGGTATCTTCCTGACAGCCTTTACGACGACTTCATCCACCTCCTCCGGCCTTGCTTCTGCCGGCTCCTCCTCAGCTGTTACCGGTTCTTCCTCTTCCGGTCCCGTCACAACAACAGCCTCCGGTGCAGCTTCAGTTCTTGCAGCTTTTTTGTATGTCCTTGCCATGATCAGCCTCCAATCTATGCTCTCTTTGAGAGAACTTCTTTTTCGTATTTCTCGACCTCATTATACCATGAAAGCTCTCCGGGTGCACCGCATCTTGAAAGATATTCCTCCCAGACATCTCCGAAAGGATAGACCTTAAGCTCTTCCTGCTTAACCATAAGCTTTGTCAGCTGATTCGTATCCTGAAGCTTCTTCAGCTCCTTATTCGGTGTGCAAAGCGCCATGAGCAGAGCCTTCTGGAGAGAACGGAAGCCCACAGTCCAGGCTGAGATGCGATTGATGCTCGCATCAAAATAATCCAGAGCTATATTGATCCTGTCGAGACTGTCGCCGTTGCGGACTATCTCCTTAGCGATCTCTTTGGTCTCGTCATCAAGGATCACAACATGATCGGAATCCCATCTGACAGGCCTTGTGATATGAAGAGCGATCTCATCAAAGTAACAGAGCAGAGAGGATATTTTATCGGAAACCATCTCTGTGGGATGATAGTGGCCGTTGTCCATCAAAGGCAGTATACCGGGGTGGGTTGCAGCAAAAAGAAGCGTGAACTCTGCCGAACCGGCTGTATAGCTTTCAACTCCTATACCGAAAACCTTTGATTCCACAGTGATCTTGACCTGCTTCGGATCATGCGGCTCGCTGATTATCTGCTCGATGGAATCCTTGTATCTGTCACGGGGACCCTTACGGTCAGCAGGTATATCCTTATAACCGTCTCCGATCCATATGTTCATCACGCAGGGGATCCCGGTTTCCTTTGCAAAATACTCTGCTATCCTTACACAGGCCTTGCCATGCTCGATCCAGAACTTCCTGTTTTCCTCGTCAGGGCTTGAAAGAGTAAGCCCGTCCTTCATATTGGGATGTGAGAAGAATGTGGGATTGAAATCCAGTCCTATTTTATTCTTCTTTGCAAACTCTACCCATTTTGTGAAATGCTTAGGCTCCAGCTTATCCCTGTCAACGAACTCACCCTCATCAAAAACAGCATAGCTTGCATGAAGATTGAGCTTCTTCTTTCCGGGACAAAGAGACAGCACCTTCTCATAATCAGCCATCAGCTCTTCAGGTGTGCGTGCCCGGCCCGGATAATTTCCGGTTGTCTGTATGCCTCCGGTCAGGGGCTTGCTGGGATCTGTATCAAATCCCCTTACATCATCTCCCTGCCAGCAATGCAGAGAAACCGGCACCTTTTGGAGTTTTGCGATGGCTGCCTCAGTATCTACGCCTATTCCTGCATAGATCTCCTTGGCGAACTCATACCTTGCCTTTACATACAGAGAGTCTGCAGCCTCGTCTATCATCTCCTTTAATTCCTTCATCGTATCCATCAGTTTCCTCCTTCTCTGTTATAATAGTTTCTTGTCTGTCCTGTATAATAAATCCGGTCACGCTGTACCCTGATTAACCGGATCGTATTCCTTTATATCAAAGGAGCCCGCCACTGCCTCTCTGGCCTCCTTCAGATCCTTAAACTCACCCGATCCTATCATCTGACACATCAGGTTTCCTATCGCAGTACCTTCATCCGGTCCGGCGATCACCCTTCTGCCGCAGGCATTAGCCGTAAGCTGGTTAAGATAAGCTGCTTTTGACCCTCCGCCGATGATATTGACAGCATCGTAATGCCTGCCTGTTATCGATTCGATCTCATTCAGAGTCTTCGCATATGCCTCTGCAAGACTCTGATATATCACTGTCGCCATCTGTCCCACATTTTCAGGCTCTCTCTGCCCGCTCTCCTTTATGGCTTTTCTGATCTCATCCTGCATATTATCCGGAGAAAGAAAACGAGGAGCATTTGCCTCAACTCTTGAAGGAAAGTCCTTCTCCTTCTCCGCCATATCACACAGCTCGGCAAATGAATATCCGTCATTTAATTCATGACGCACCTGCTGTATCATCCAGAGACCCATTATGTTTTTCAAAAATCTGTATCTGTAATCATAGCCTCCCTCATTGGTGAAGTTTGCCTCTCTGGCGGAATCACCCGTCACTGCCTCAGGGTTTTCAACACCCATGAGAGACCATGTGCCTGAGCTGATATAGAGTGTATCATCCGCAGTGGAAGGTACGGACATTACCGCAGAGGCAGTATCATGACTGCCCACTGTCATAACAGTCAGATCAAAACCCACAGTCTCTTTTATCTCAGTCCTTAATGCTCCCAGCCTTGTCCCGGGTTTTACAGGCTTAAGGAATATCCCGGCGGGAAGTCCAAGCCTTCCGATCAGTTCGTCATCCCAGTCATTTGAAGCTGCATTGATAAGACCGGTAGTTGTTGCATTCGTATATTCCTGCTTCTTCACCCCGGTAAGCCTGAAGCCGAAATAATCCGGCATCATGAGCATGGTCCGCGCCTTGTCTAAAACCCCCGGCTCCTTATCCTTCAGGGCTGCCAGCTGGAATATCGTATTAAAAACCTGCTTCTGTGTACCGGTGCGGGAATAAAGCTCCTTCTCCGGTATCACCGTATAAACCTTCTCCGGGAAGCCATCCGTCCTGTGATCACGATAGCCATATGTCCTGCCCGCCACATTATCATTTTCATCAAGAAGCACATAATCCACTCCCCAGGTATCGATACCCATCATTACAGGTATCCTGCCCAGCTCGCTGCACTTCTTTAATCCGTTCACGATCTCATTGAAAAGATGCTCCGTATCCCAGAGCAGGGAATCCCCTTCGTGCTTCATACCGTTTTCGAACCGGTAGATCTCTTCAAGCACGATCCTTCCGTCTTTCACGGATCCCAGAATATGACGGCCGCTGGAAGCACCTATGTCCACGGCCAGATAATAATCGCCCATTCTAATACCCCCGTAAATTCAATTTAAACTCCCGTTGCCCGTCGTATCGGCAACACCAATGAAAACACTTTCAAAGAAAAATACCCTTTATCATCCGGGCTGCTTCAAATTATAAAGAATGCCGCCCGTCTGATAAAGAGTAAAATATTTAGATAATCCGTCTTTATTTATTCTTCTGTTTCTGTTATCACATGTGATTTCTTTTCGAAAAGAAATCTCTCAGGAAGCTCCACCTTAAATGCCCTGGCAAGCTCTCTGAAGTTATCCGGCTCTATGGTCTGGCGTTTGCCGTTTGACATCGAAAGCACCTTCACCAGAATCTCAGCAGATTTCTCTATCGTATGCATCAGGCCGAAGGTCGTATGAGCCCCTTCTCCTGCGCAGAATATTCCATGATGAGCCCAGATCGCAGCATCATATTTTTCCATAAGCCTGCTTGTGGCGATAGCTATCTCTTCTCCACCCGGAACCATCCAGCCGACTACACCTACACCGTCGGGAAATACGACCGGACACTCCGTAGCCATCTCCCAAAGCTCCCTTGTAAATACTTCATCCTCAAGCGGCAGTATAAAGGTAAGGGCTATGATATTGGCCGGATGCGCATGATAAATGACCCTGTAGGTTCCGTTGGTAGTGCGCTTCTTCACCTGATGATTCATAAGATGCGACGGCAGCTCACTGGTAGGCTTTCCACCCTCCACAAGTCCCCATTCGATCTGATAGTTCTCTCCCTTTTCATCGAGGCCTATGATGGCAAGAGTAGCCTCCGGATCATCCTTTATATCCCTAAAAAACTTTCCGCTTCCCGTAACAAGGAAATGCTCCCCCGCAAGCTCCGGAACCCGGGCTCCCACAGGTATCCACGGACCGTCCTTCCTCAGACGCGGAGAGATTATCTCTATCTCCTCCGGCTTGATACGGTATGACAGATTTCCCCCGTTCCTTTCATGCCATCCCATCCGGAAGCCGTCGTCTGCCATACGGATAAATCCCTTTACAAATGTCATGTCCAATACTTTCATCTTTAAAACCCCCTTTTGAAATATATAAATGGATCAGAATGCGGCACACTAAATCCTGATGACCCTGAATACTGAGGCATTGCATCGTTCCGCGGCCTCGATCCCGACCTTTGAATCCTCAAATACCACCGTTTTTTCCGGCGGGATATCAAACCTTCTCATAGCCATAAAAAAGCCCTCCGGATCAGGTTTATGCTTTGGTATGTCTTCCGCGGCAAGCACCAGATCAAAGTCTTCCTCAAGGCCGAAATGCTCTATCATATTGTAAACATTTTTCTTTGACGCCGTCGTCACAAGCGCCATATAGTATTTATCCTTCATTCCCTTCAGGAAATCAACAAGCGCCATATTGAGTCTGGCTTCACCGATATAATCCTTATACAGGACTATCTTTCTTTTATGTACCCGTTCCAGCAGCTCCTTATCATCACCTGTGAGAGGTGGCAGATATTCCTTATATCCCTTGCCGAAACATTCCTTCTCAAAATATTCATAGGTAAGGCCTATATTCTCCTCAGCAAGCGCCGCCTGGTATGCTCTGAAATTCACCATACAGGTATCGATCAGAGTTCCGTCCATATCAAATATCGCAAGTCTGTCCCTCATTTACCGGTTTCCCTTCTTTTCCATTTCTGTACTGCCGGGACAAGGAGATACACAAGGATGCCTGCAAATGCCATCAATGATATCGCATCGCCAATATGCTGCAGCATCGTTCCTTTATAATAAACCCGTATAGCTCCCGTTCCGGTCGTATATACTCTTACTCTTCCGTTCCGGCCCCCGCCGGTTACAGACAGCCCCTTCCCGTCATCAGCATTTTGAGCCGCATAGCCTTTATAATAAATAAAAGGCACATCTATGTATTCCGTCCCCGACGGAACATTATCTATATATATTTCATTCTTATACCGCCTGATATCAACCTCTTTATCCGCGTCCGTGAAGGCAGTATCCGGAAATTCCATCAAAGCATCTCTGTCCGAGGATGCCGTAGGAAGCCATTCGCCGCCTATGACCTCTGCAGTAAAGGGAACGTAATCAAAATAATCCGGCGAATACGAATAGTAGGTCTCGGTATTATTCTGAAAATTCCCGACTGCTGACACAAGCATCACGGAAACAGACACGATAAGTATGATCCTCGAAATATACGAACCTTCATCATCACCGCCGCTTTCCCTTGCCAGCTGATCCAGGTATATCCCCTCCGCAAACGCCAGAAGCGGCCCCGTTATAACAAATAGTCTCCATGGAAACTGTATGAAGCCCAGGATCCTGCCTAATCTCTCCCAGGGAAAAAGCCCTGTGGCGCATAATGCGATAAGTATACCGGCCACGGCGCAGAAATCTGCGAAGCGCTGTCTTTTTCTTATAATAAGGCCTGCAAACAGCAGCAGGAAGACTGCGATCCCCATACGATTATATTCATTATAGGCTATCTCCCAGAGCTTTGATGCTTCATATGCTGTATCAAAATAGAAATCTGAGCTGAAAGCCCCGGTCGATACCATCTCGAGCACCGGAAGCCAGTAAAATGCCGTGAGCGCCAGTACGATCAAAGCCGATACAAGAAGTCTGACGAGCCTGACGGGCTTTTTTATCATGCCGGAAATATCTGCAATAACCGCCATGACACATAGCAAAACGCACAGCACTGTCGTTATCGTATGGCACAGCAGAACCCCCGTCATGCCTGCGATCAGAAACCACGGCTTTTCCTCTTTATATATCAGATCATATATACCGGCTATAACAAAGGGAACAAAAATGACTGCCGTAAACTCCCCGACGGCACTCCTCGTGTAAATATCACAGATATGATACTGATACAGGGTAAATACAGCCGCCGTTACGATCCCCGCATAACTGCTTTTTGATATATGCCTTGCGCAGAAAAAGCTTGATAAAAACCCCAGTATGATGCATAGAGCTGCAAAAAGATGATATGACAGATTGATCCCGACGCCCAATACCCTGAGAAGAGCCGGAAAATACAGCAGAAAATCCGGATAGAACAGGGATGATGCATATCCCATCCCTCCGAAAAAAAGCATATTTACTCTTAAAAAAGGACGACCCTGAAGTATTCCGGTCTTTAACGCCTCTATCCTCAGAAGATGATAGGCGATATCATGTCCGCCTATACAGTTCACTGTAAAAAGCGGCATGCATGCCGCCAGGAGTATAATAAATGCTATGGCCGGATAAAATCTCTTATTGCTCATGCTGATAATGATAACACATTTTTCTCTTTGAGCAAAAGAACAGCCCGGAGCTCCCCGGGCTGTCCTTTTTTGCTACTGTGTCGCTATATATAACCACAGCCAGAGGTCGAACCCGACCACTGCCACGATCCCTATAAGCAGCAGTATCATCTTGATATTCTTTTTCATGGATCACATGAGACTCTCGAACATTTTCCTGACATCGTCATATGTGGCATCCTTGGGATTGCCCGGTGCACACGCATCCTTCAATGCATCCTTCGTGAGTGCATCGAGATCCTCCTCCGGAACTATTCCTTTAAGGGTGCACTCTATGCCTACATCTGCGGCGAGCTGTTTAACTGCATCACAGGCTGCCTTTCTGTACTCCTCCTGTGACATTGAATCAACGCCGGGAACTCCCATGACCCTTGCGATCTCACGATACTTCTCGCCCGTTGCATCCGCATTGTATTCCATTACCGTAGGCAGCAGGGTCGCGCACGCTTTGCCATGGGGCATGTTGTAATAAGCTGAAAGAGTATGCGCCATCGCATGATCGATACCGAGTCCCACATTGGAAAAGCCCATTCCTGCAACATACTGTCCGAGCGCCATTCCCTCTTCGCCTTCAGCTTCGCCCTTAACAGAGCTCCTGAGGCTCCTTGCTATGATCTCGATAGCCTTTATATGGAACATATCGGAAAGCTCCCAGGCTCCCTTTGTGATATATCCCTCTATAGCATGTGTAAGAGCATCCATACCAGTTGCCGCCTTGAGGCTTGCCGGCATAGAGGACATCATATCCGGGTCTATGACTGCGATGATCGGTATATCGTGGGGATCGACACAGACAAATTTTCTCTTGTTTTCAGGATCCGTTATGACATAATTGATGGTAACCTCTGCCGCAGTCCCTGCTGTTGTAGGTACGGCTATGATCGGAATACTGGGATTCTTTGTCGGAGCCACTCCCTCAAGACTCCTTACATCCTCAAACTCCGGATTGGCTATGATTATTCCGATAGCCTTTGATGTATCCATTGAGGATCCTCCACCTACAGCAACTATACAGTCCGCTCCGCTTTCCTTGAATGCCTTTACTCCGGTCTGCACGTTTTCTATCGTGGGATTCGGCTGGATATTTGAATAAAGCTCATAAGGAATGCCCGCTGCCTCCAGCTTATCAGTCACCTTTTTTGTCACATTGAATTTTACCAGATCAGGATCCGATGAAAGAAATACCTTCTTGAACCCGTGAGCCTTGATCTCCTCCGGTACGGCGTCTATAGCGCCCTTTCCATGATAAGATGTTTCGTTAAGCACAAAACGGTTTGCCATTTTTACCCCTCCTAAATAAGTTATAGTAAAATAAACTGCAGTATTATTTACTTACAGTCAACAGTATAACATAACCCCGTGCCGGAAATAAACCTGCAAAGGCCATCACGTTGAGCCCCTCCGCGTCTATGACGACAAAAGGAGCGTACTTTGCATTAAATTCAGCAAGCTGTTTTTCGTATTCCTTCTGATCGACCTCTTTTCCGTTGACCGTATAACTGAATACCTCATCTCCCGAAGCATCCGTCTCATTGGTATTGGCCATTTCTGCCCGAAATTCTTCTTTTAATGCTCCTTTACAAAACCACCCCTATCAAGCCTTTGTACATGCATTTTGAGCATCCTTGGCTTGTAAACTCTGGCGTAACCAATCCCTTTTATACATTATAATTCTGCCAATTGGCTTTTACAACAAATATACCCTACCCAATTGTATCAATGTAATGTAAAGGAAAGACGGCTGAAAACCGGAGCCTCGCCCCATCTGTCCTAAATCTTAATATGACTTCTGCCGTCACTACGCACAGTTCCGTCGAAACTCCATTACAGATGTCGTGAACGCATCCATAATTGACCGCTTAGTCAGGAGCCTGCTTTTCCAATAAAAAGAGAGTCACAAGGACTCTCTTTTTATCGGAGTGACAAGATTCGAACTTGCG
>CAMUZQ010000022.1 GCA_947165275.1 uncultured Lachnospiraceae bacterium
AGCCACAGATGTATTTCTGTGGCCTTTTCTTTTTATTTCTTTCTCACGGTTTTACCCGTTCCTGCCTTTGTTCTTCCTGTTTTCCCTGCTGTACGTGCCCTTCCGGCTGTCCCGGTCTTCTTTGCGGCCGCTGTCCTTGCCTTTCTGGGAGATGTTATTCCTGCTTCCTTCAATACATCCGTTACACTTCCAACCGGGATTATCTCCAGCGCCTCTTTGACCTCCTCGGCAACATCCTTGAGATCCCCTTCGTTATCCGCCGGGATAAAGGCTCTGGTACAGCCCGCTCTCTGTGCAGCCATCAGCTTCTCCGGCAGCCCTCCTATGGGTTTTACCCTTCCTTCAAGCGATACCTCTCCTGTCATACAGATATGCGGATCCACCGGCTTTTCGGTGATAAGGGAAGCCAGGGCTGTCGTAAGCGTGATCCCCGCCGACGGTCCATCCTTGGGGGTTGCCCCGTCCGGCACATGGATATGCAGATCACTCTTATCAAAAACCGCCGACTTTGTGGGATACATTGATTTTACCAGTGACAGGGCTATCTGGGCTGATTCCTTCATCACGTCACCGAGCTGTCCGGTTATGGTTATATTTCCCTTGCCCTTCGTAAGAAGGGTTTCTATGAAAAGTATCTCTCCGCCAACCTGTGTCCAGGCAAGTCCGGTGACAACTCCAGGCGCCGTTTCCCTCTCAACTATATCATGGGGCATCGGTGTCATGTCCAGAAGGTCTCTTAAAGCATCTTTCTCAACCTTTAAGCTTTTGCCGTTTCCCTCTACTATTCTGACTGCTACCGAACGGCAGAGAGTATCTATCCTCTTTTTCAGGCCCCTTACTCCGGCCTCTCTTGTATAATCAGATATTATCATATTCAGCGCTTCATCGGAGATCTCCAGATTTCTGGACCTGATGCCTACATCCTTCATAGCCTTGGGTATCAGATGCTTCCTGGCTATCTGGAATTTCTCTATTGGAGTATATCCGTTAAACTGAATGACCTCCATACGATTTAATAAAGGCTCCGGTATGGTATCCAGGCTGTTTGCCGTGCATATGAAGAGCACATCCGAGAGATCGTAGGGTACATTCAGATAATGATCCGTAAATGTATTATTCTGCTCAGGATCAAGAACCTCAAGCAGAGCTGCTGCAGGATCTCCGTTATAGCTTACTGACAGCTTGTCTATCTCATCAAGTACCATGACCGGATTGGATGCTCCGGCCTTGCTTATCCCGTCCATTATGCGTCCGGGCATGGATCCGATATATGTTCTCCTGTGTCCTCGTATATCAGCCTCATCCCGCACACCTCCCAATGAAACTCTTACATATTTTCTCTTAAGAGCTTTGGCTATGGAGGATGCTATGGAGGTTTTTCCGGTTCCGGGCGCTCCCACAAAGCATATAATGGACCCGGACTGCTCCTTCTTCAGGTTCATTACGGCTATCTGCTCTATGATCCTTCGTTTTGTCTTTGTCAGTCCGTAATGATCCTTATCCAGGATCTTTCTGGCGTCATCCAGCGATATCTTCCGGAATTTCTGCTTTTTCCAGGGAAGACCGGTCAGAAAATCAAGGTAATCCAGAAGCATTCCGGATTCCTGTGAAGCCTGTCCCTCCTGTTTCAGGCGGTTTATGAGCTTCGTTCCCTCTTTTCTCGCTGTTTCGTTCATATCAGACTCTTTAAGCTTTATTTCAAGGCGTCTGATATCCGATATCTCCTCCGGATGCATCTCATCCAGCTCCTTCTGGAGATAGTCCATCTGTTTTCTTATCGCATTCTCACGGTAGATCTTCTGATAATCAGCCTCCTGGGCTGTCTTTGCTTCATTATCGATGCGTGTCATCTCAAGGTTCTCGTAGATGAGCTTTTCCAGCATCTCGTTCCGTTTAGCAGTGGAATCCTCAGCGAGCAGCGCATACCTTTCATCATTGGAGTTCATTATCCATGGGCTCATCGCCGTTGCTATCTCCGCAAGACTTGTCCACTGAGCTATATAGGCTCTTGTTGCGGCAACCCATTGGAAATTCTCTGCATACTTGGACAGTGAGGCCTTTATCTCCTTCAGCTTTCGTGACAGAAGCTCCTTATCAGCATCATCGATATCCTCTCTTTTGGATATATTGATATCTATGGATTTATCATGATAAACCGTGACCTCTTCAATATTAACCCTTGATCTTGTATGTACAATAAAATATCCGTTTGTACTCACCTCGGTTATTATTCCCGAAATACCTATCGGCTGGAAGGAATCACTTTGGAAATCATCCTTTGTTATATTTTCCTTTTGGACTATCAGTGTGACTCTGTCATCAACCTGTGGCTCCCTGCCTGTTATCTTGTTGAAAAAGTCATTTTTGAAATATATGTTGCAATCCGGCAATGCGAGGATATTGTATATAGGAAGTACTGCCATTTGAAATCCTTCTCCTTTCATCCTATTAGCACTCAATTTGATAGAGTGCTAATAGTTACAATACCATCTCCCTGCCTGTTCGTCAAGTACATCCTCAGTCAAATGATCCTTTTTCTGCGATCAGGTGAGACTCAAAGACCGCACATCCAAAGATGTGCGGTCCGTTAAAGGTTTTTGTTATCAGGCTTTATCAGTTTGTTATCGTATGTGTTGTCTCTTTGTCAAATACATGGATCTTCTCAACGTCTATGGCAAACTTTACCGTGTCGCCCGGACGTGCGGTCGTACGAGGATCAACTCTGGCCGTCATCGGGAAGTCTGCAAGATCAAAATACAGGAACACTTCTGCGCCGAGAAGCTCATATACATTTATCTTTGCATCAAATACTGCGCCGGAAGGAAGAGTATTTATCGACATCTCTGAATCATATACATCCTCGGGTCTGATACCGAAGGTAACTGTCTTTCCGTCATATCCGCCGTCGATAAGCTTCTTTGCCTTTGCGGGAGGAAGCGGTATGGAGTGACCTGCGCACTCAAGTGTAACATTCTCGCCGTCCTTCTTGACCGTAGCATCAAGGAAGTTCATCTGAGGTGATCCCATGAAGCCTGCAACAAAAAGATTTTCAGGCTTCTCATAGAGATTCTGAGGAGTATCTACCTGCTGTACGATGCCATCCTTCATAACAACGATACGATCGCCGAGAGTCATAGCCTCTGTCTGATCATGTGTTACGTAAATGATGGTCGTTCCGAGCTTCTGATGAAGCTTTGCGATCTCTGTTCTCATCTGCACACGAAGCTTTGCATCGAGGTTTGAAAGAGGCTCGTCCATAAGGAAAACCTTAGGATTACGAACGATAGCACGTCCCATAGCCACTCTCTGTCTCTGTCCGCCTGAGAGAGCCTTCGGCTTTCTGTCCAGAAGCTTTGTAAGATCAAGGATCTTGGCGGCCTCATTAACCATCTTATCTATTTCATCCTTGGGAACCTTCCTGAGCTTAAGGCCGAATGCCATATTGTCACGGACTGTCATGTGAGGATACAGGGCATAATTCTGGAAAACCATCGCTATGTCCCTGTCTTTGGGTTCTACGTCATTTACAAGCCTGTCGCCTATCCTGAGCTCTCCGGATGAGATCTCTTCAAGTCCGGCTATCATACGCAGCGTTGTGGACTTACCACATCCTGAAGGTCCTACAAAGATGATGAACTCCTTATCCTGGATCTCAAGGTTGAAATCTTTAACAGCCTCAAAACCATTGGGATAGACCTTGCAGATATTCTTTAATGAAAGACTAGCCATAAAACAAATAACCTCCTATAGATTGATTAAAAACAATATCGTTGGATCCAAACCCTGACCCAACGATAAAAGTATATCAATTTGAGGTTATTAAACCAATACGCACACTCAACAAAAATACATAACGTTTTTTAGTGAAAATGATATTATTGCAATACTCAGGATCCTCAGGATCTTCCAAGTTCGATAACCGGTCCGTCCAGCTTCTCTCCATAGTATGCGACTCTGTTCTTTCCATGTCTTTTAGACTCATACATGGCCGTATCCGCAGCCTTGTAGAGCTCTTCGAAATCTTTTCCGTCTTCGCTGAATACGGCTCCTCCTATCGATGCTGTACATCTGTACTGCACATATTCACCCACCTTAAAGTCCCTGAAAAACCTTAGCAGCTTGTCAGCTTCACGCTTCTTTGTTTCAGCGTCGGCGTTTATGTTTCTCATAAGCACCAGGAATTCATCTCCTCCGATACGCCCCACTATATCAGTAGCCCTGAAAAGAGTAGAAAGTCCAAGTCCCAGCCCTGTCAGAAGCTCATCACCGAAGGCATGTCCCATGGTATCGTTGACCTTTTTGAAGTTATCTATATCTATCAGAAACAGGATCGCGCCCTGTCCCTTGCTCCCGGCTTCCTCAAGATATTCCCTGACCTTTTGCTCTGTCGAGATCTTATTGAGCAATCCCGTCAGCAGGTCTGTTTCCGCTTTCTGCTGCAGAGACTGATTGTGCTTGGTACTGACGGCTTTATTCGCAAAATGGATGGCAAGTATCGCTATGAAGAAAGCGACCATCGCTACTACTATACGTATCATTATGCTTTCCATATTCGAATACGTCGAATGTACTTCATTATCTATGTAGCTCTGTGTCACCAGAGAGGCAACGGACAATCCGCCGTATTCAACCGGATCGAATACTATAACCCTGTCCTCACCTGCGACATTACAGGGTGTGTAGCCGGCATTACGATTGGTAAGATTGTTCCTCGTCCGGTTTTCCAGGCCGGGATCCAGCTTGATATTATCCGATGTGAAAATATTATCACCGGTTTCGATTATTTTCCTTCCGGCTACGCTCACCACCGTTCCGTCACTGGCCAGGACAGCATAGCAGCTCCTGCCGTCAAACTTGGACGTTGTAGGTATATCATCAAAGGTGTCGATTATGAAAATATAGGCCAGCACATACTCCGGCTTACCGTCAGGACCTGCCACCGGAGCACAGACGTCCATATACCAGGATCCATCCTTTTCATAAGGCGCTGAAACAGTGACCGTATTCTCCTCCAGGGTTTTTTTGATATCACGGGTATCGTCAACTGTTTTTTCCAGACCGGTATCAGTTATTCCCTTTCCGGAGGCATCTGTAATATATGCTCCGAGAGCATTTGCATTATCCATTGCAGGAGTCACAACAGTGCTCATAATGCTCTTCAGATCTTTTCCGTCACCCAGCTCCCTGGCTGCCACCTCTGCAGTGGCACCTGCTACAGAGCAGGCTTTATCCATTTCCGCATCATATGAGACTATAAGGAGATTGTTATAATCAGATATCTTCTGACGGATCGTATACTGCGCATCCTTGCGCATATCAGAAGAAAAACTGTACAGCGTGATCAACACATAAATGAACAGTATCGCAGCAGGTATGACCCACTGGGTCACATTTATTATTTCTGCAGTATTTATGCCCTTATTATTCTTTTTTGCCATTATCCTCTACCATATCTTCCGACTGAAGCCTTGACAAATATTCCTCATCCGTGCCTGTTTCGGCCGTCTCATCAATCTGTATATACTGATCGAAGATCCTGACAAATATATACGAATTGGCATAAGCCGGTACTGCTAAACCAAGACATATATACAATGGTGCCAGAAAGCTCTGTCCGTTGCGGTATAATCCTGTCAACGTGATCAAAAGAAAGATCACATCAATGAAAACTATCGCCAAAGTCTTCGGAAAATGACGTATCCCCATCAGGATCGCATTCTTCATGGTCTGTCCAACCGTATTATAAAACTTTGCAAGTACTGGAAAGACATACGCTGTTTCAATGATCAGAAAAACCGCGCACACCGTTGTAAGTATCATAAAGGCCCCTGCCGCCGGGATCTTTTCCCTGTTCAGGGACATCAGCCTGTAATCAAAAAACAAAACACTGCTTAAAATAAATAATACAAGCCATATTACAGTGGCCTGTCTGAAATTCTGCCTGAAGGATCTGAAATAATCCTTTGTAATATAGGTTTCCTCATCTCTCACCATCTTCATAGTCACATAGTAAAGAGCTGTAAAGGAAGCCCCTACAGTAAATAAAGGGATTGAACATACAAGGGTAAGCAGATTAAGGACAAACAAACTCCCCAGCTTATCAAGCACCCTGAAAAAGCCGCTGTCATAACTAAAAAACCCTTTCATTTCATCCCCCAAAATTGCATACAAAGATATTATACCCTTGCACACTGTTTTCCGCAACCTTCACCGACAAAATAAGCCTGCGCCATACTGTGAGGTCGCAGTGTCAGCGCAGGCCCGGGAAAAATGAAAAAGAAATCACCCAACTGAAATATGTCTGTCCTTCACCTCTATCGTGAATGACACCGGTCTCTTTCCGGTCAGCTCAAAGCTCCTTTCATCAGGCTGTAAACCGCCTATGAAAACGGTATATCTGCCATCGAGCATTACTTCTGTACCATCCTCAAGAAATGAATCCAGAGCCGATCCGGGTATCTCAAACTCAAGCGATGTGACGGATCCGGATGCGATCTCCACGGATCTGAAATCAACGAGGTGGTGCACCGGCTTTTCGAACGCTTCTCCTTCATATCTGACATATACCTGTACGATCTCCGTGGCATCAAAATCTCCCTTATTCTCCACCTCTGTATGAAGTCTGATCGTCTGACCGTCGGTATCAATGCCTGTATCCTTGTATACAAATTCCGTATAGGAAAGACCGAAACCGAAGGGATACCACGGCTTGCCGTCTATGAATTTGTATGTCCTTCCCGCCATATGATAGTCCTTGAAATCAGGCAGGGACTGATCATTATAATAGAACGTTAACGGCAGCTTTCCCGATGGGCTGATCTTTCCGAAAAGGATCTCGGAAAGAGCCTCTCCGCCGGCTTCTCCGCTGTACCACGCCTGCACGATCGCATTCGCCTCAGGCTCATATGCACTCAGATCCAGCGCGCTGCCGCTGTTTATAACGATTATCACCGGCTTTCCCATGGCGATAACCCTGTCGCAGAGCTTTCTCTGAGATACCGTAAGAAGGAGATCCGGCTTGTCTCCGGACGCAAACGCATTTCCGGTATCACCTTCTTCGCCCTCAAGATCCGCATCGAGTCCTACACAAAGGATCGTGATATCACTGATCGAAGCTATCTCCTCAGCCTCACTGATATATTTACCGGGTCTTGCAAGCGGATCCTCCTTCTCCTCCGCTATATCACAGCCTTTGCTGTAATATACACGTATATCGTCACCTGCAGCTTTTCTGATGCCGTCCAGATTTGTACACCATTGCCCGCTCTCTCCGTTATAATTTCCATAAAGGGCTTTTGCGCTGTATGCGTTTGGTCCGATGACGGCTATGGAGCTTATTTTCTCCCTCTTCAGAGGAAGAATGCCGTCGTTTTTCAAAAGCACCAGTGATTTTTCCGCCGCCTTGAGGGCAAGCTCGTGATTCTCTTTACAGTTCACGACCGAATAAGGGATATTGTCAAACGGACTGTTATCGTCAAACATACCCAGCCTGTACCTGGTGGTAAATACTCTTACCGCGGCGGCTCTTATCTCCTCTTCCGTTATCAGTCCCTCATCCAGGGCCATCAGAAGATATTCAAATGTGCATCCGCAATTCAGGTCGCATCCTCTTCTTACCGATATGGCTGCGGACTCCTGCGGTGTCTTCGTGAAATGATGATCTCCATGCAGATCCTTCACCGCCCAGCAGTCTGAGACGATATGCCCGTCGAAGCCCCATTCCTTCTTGAGTATCCGGTTGATCAGCCTGTCATTTGCACAGCAGGGCTCTCCGAATACACTGTTATATGCTGTCATTACCGCTTCCACACCGGCATCCTCGACTGCCCCCCTGAAAGCAGGAAGATATGTTTCCCTCAGATCCTTTTCGCTTGGAGATACGTCAAAACCGTGTCTCAGCGTTTCAGGTCCGGAATGTACCGCAAAATGCTTTGCGCAGGCAGCGATCTTCAGATATCCGCTCTCATCATTTCCCTGCAGACCCTCAATGAAAACCCTGCCGAGTCTTTCGGTCAGTACCGGATCCTCACCGTAGGTCTCATGACCCCTGCCCCAGCGCGGATCCCTGAATATGTTTATATTAGGACTCCAGTATGTAAGTCCTTTGTATATATCCCTGTCTCCGTGTCTTTTGGCCGCATTATATTTAGCCCTTGCTTCATCAGCGATGACTTCCGCTTCTTTACGCAAAAAATCATCATCAAAGGAGGCGGCCATACCTATAGCCTGCGGAAAAACCGTGGCTATCCCGGCCCTTGCCACTCCGTGAAGGCCCTCGCTCCACCAGTTATATTCCGGGATCCCCAGCCTTTCAATAGCCGGAGACTGATGCAGAAGCTGGGATACCGCCTCCGCTATCGTCATTTTTCCTACCAGCTCTTCCGCTTTTTTTCTGCATTCTTTTCTGTCTGTCATAAGTTCCTCTTTAATAATATTCTGTGTATACAACCGTTATATAAGCGACCGGTATCAGCTGCCGGTCGAAATGCTGCTCCGCAGTATATGCAATTATCAGGTATGACCAGAATAATAATTGCATGAGTTTTTTCGAAACCTTATAATAAAGAGATAGTTTTTACAGGCACACACCTGCCACAGCTGCAACCGGAGGTTATCATTTATGCCCAGGACATCGTCATCTCCTGCAAAATACAGGCAGCCGATCCGTGATTATGTCGGCAGAACCCTTATGGGTGAAACAGAAATAGTCGATTTTGTACCCCAGTCCCATCTTCGTATCTGGTACAATACACAACAGGAAGGATATACGGCGCACCATCATTCCGCAGCGGAGATAATATATTGCATTGAAAACCTTTATACCGTAACAATAGGCAATGAAGTCTATCATCTCAATGCGGGAGATATTCTTTTCATACCTCCTGATACCATACACTCTCTCAACGGCGGCGAGGGGATCCGTTTTATATTCCTTATCGACCTCATGCCGCTGCAGAGCTTTGTCGATTATAACGTGATCGAAACAGTGACCATGCGTCCTCTGTTTCTGTCAGAAAAATCCCTTCGTCCTTTGTATGAAAGGGTCAGAGACCAGCTGACAGATATAACCGACATTTATTTCCGCTCCCAGAGTATGTGGGAGCTTATGGTCTTCTCAAGGCTGACCCAGATGTATGCCGATATCGGAAGGTTTAATTTCAGCCATAAGGAAGAACGTTCCGAAAATGAAAACTCCCTTGTCTACTATGAGAAATTTGCAGGCCTGCTGAAATATGTCGATACCCATCTCAATGAAACCCTGTCGCTTGACTGGGCAGCCGATTTTACAGGCTTCTCCAAATACTATTTTCTCCGTCTTTTCAAGGAATATACCGGCATGACCTATTACGATCTTATCCTTCATAAGCGGATACAGTCCGCCCAGAGGCTTTTATATTCCAAGGAAAGCGTGACCAACATAGCCATCCGTACCGGCTTCAATAACCTTACATCCTTCAGCCGGAGCTTCAAAAAACTCACCGGAGTATCACCGTCCCAGTACAGGAACCGCAAGGAAGAGTTTGACCACCATGGTACAAGCAAACAGCTGATCCCTCTTCCTGCGGCACAATCTGCTCTGTAGGTTTTGTCAGCCCTTGACGCTCCCGAGAGCGACGCCTGCTATTATGTACTTTGAAAGAAGCAGGTATACTACTATCAAAGGCAGCGCTGTAAGGGTCAGGCCCATATATATGGAGCCGTATTCCGTCTTATATATATCTCCGCGAAGAAGGGAGATCATTATAGGCAGTGTATATTTCTTCTGATCTGTAAGCAGGATCAAAGGTGTAAAGAGATTGTTCCAGCTTGATACAAAGCAGAAGATAGCCTGTGTAGCTATTGCCGGCTTCATTATAGGCAGCGCTATCTGATTGAAGATAAAGAACTCCTTCGCTCCGTCTATCCTGGCAGACTGGACTATCTCCAGGGAAAGCGCCGGCTTCATATACTGTCTCATGAAAAATACCATCGATGGCGATGCAATGGCCGGCAGGATCAGCATCGACAGGTGATTGGTCATATGTATCTTATAAACCATCTGATAGAAACCGATCATTGTTATCTGTGCAGGTATCATCATGATCGCCATGATAAAGCTGAAAAACACATTGCGGAGCTTCCACTCATAAACAACTATGGCATAGGCCGTAAGCGTCGAGAAATAAGTTGCGAGTACAGTCGCTCCGATCGATACTATAAGCGAATTGGCAAAACCAACCGCAGGATTGAAGCTCTTACCGAGAAGGATCTTCAGGTTACTGCTGAAGTATGTGGACGGTATGAGCGAAACTGCATGCTGCTGTATCTCTGTTGTAGATCTGGTCGAGTTCACGATCATTATGATAAAGGGCATCAGGCTCAGGAGTGACAAAAAGATACAGAGTATGAAAATGACTGTCTTTTTAAGGATTTGATTCTTAGCCATTGTTTTGCTTTGCCTCCTTCATCTTCTTTTTCTGCAGCTTTATCTGCTGTCTCATGATCTTGCGCATCTCTGCTTCATCCTTGTCTCTCAGAATATAGAAAAGAAGAGCTGAGACGGCAACTATTATCACAAACATTATCATACTCGTAGCGGCTGCCCTGTTGTACAGATAACCTCCGCTGAAGGCCTGATTATAGATAAAGACGCCTACAGTAAGTGTTGCATTGTCAGGTCCTCCCATAAGGAAGAGCTTGGGTATATCAAACATGTTCAATCCGCCGATAAGACTTGTCACCAGCGTGAACAGCAGTATTGTCTTGATGTTGGGTATGGTGACAAACCAGAATGTCTGCCAGCCGTTGGCTCCGTCAACCTCCGCAGCTTCGTATATCTCCGGACTTATTCCAAGTATTCCCGAGATCAGTATGATCATAGTATATCCATACCACATCCAGGTCTGTATGAAGATAACGATATTCTGCGCTATGTCTTTTTTCACCAGGAAATTATATGGCTCACTCAAAAGACCGAATCTTGTCATAAGATCATTCACAGGTCCCATCGGATAACCAAAAAGGGAATAAAACAGTATAGCCACAGTTGCTGCCGTGATGATATTGGGCATGTAGAATACTACCTTAAACAAACCCGCGCCGGGTATTTTAAATCTTTTATCGGTAAACCATGCCGAAAGCAGCAGCGCAAGCGCCAGCTGTGGAATGAAGTTGGAAACCCACAGCTTCAGTGTATTGCCGAAAGCCGTATGGAAGGTAGGGCTTGCGAGTATGGCTTTGTAATTGCCAAATGGATCATCTAAAAAGTGTATTGTGGTATTCCCGATACCTTTCAGATCCGTAAATCCTATTACCGCCGTATAAAGCGTCGGATACAGAGAAAAGATCAGGAAAGCAAGAAGGAACGGAAGACTGAAAAGGTACCCGTATCTTGCATAACTGAATGTACTTTTCTTTTTCATTGGATTACCCCCGAATACGATAAGAGACTCCGGTTATATAAGCAGACTCCCTGTACTGACCTCAGAACTCTGAAAATATCGGGACAGATGACCGGACATCTGCCCCGAAAACACCGTATTAATTACGGAGCATCGATTCCAAGAGTATCAGAAACTGTGGTCTTGAAATCCTTTATTGCATCCTCTCTGCTCTTTTCACCTGCAGCGTATGCACGTACCTGATCTCTCCAGATGAGGTTTATAGCCTCGTCATACTGGGTCAGATTCTTACCGTTTGCATAGCTGTTTGCAGGTACAAAGTAATCAAACATATTCTGTCCGCCGAGGAAATCAAGTGATCCGTCAGACTTGTCCATGACTGCGCCTGATGCAACGGAATCCTTTGTTCCGCCTTCTCCGTTAAGAGTGCCGTTTGCCCACTTATACTGAAGTCCGTCCTCTGTAGCATCAAGTGTTATCCACTGAATAATATCCTTTACTGCAGATACCTTATCAGCATCCATGTTCTTGTTTGCAAGAAGCCATGTGCCGCCCCAGAAAAAGCCTATAGGAGAATCGCAGATAGCCCAGTCGCCGTATGTGCCTTCGCCTGCCTTCTCGCCGCCGCAGTTAGGTGCAAGTGTGTAGTTGATGAGCCATGCAGGTCCGAAGAAACCGAATACAGGCTTTGATCCCTCGCCCTTCATGTCTGCAAACCATGCATCCTGCCAGTCCTGAGTCTGGTTTGACCAGCCGTTGTCTGTAAGGTTCTTGGAGATATCAAGGAACTCTTCTCTCTTGGGGTCGATCTGCAGAGCGCCGCTCTCATCGATCCAGCCCTTGTCTGAGCTGTTCTCAACTGCATGCCAGATATCACCGTCGCCTGATACTATAGCATCGCCCTTATCTGCAAGAGTCTTTGCTGCTTCCCAGAACTTATCCCATGATCCTGAGCCGCCGCCGATTATCTTTGAGATCTCTGCGGGATCATCTGTTCCGAATACATCCTTGGCTATTGAACGTCTGTAAATGAATGCGCCGCCTGTGGCCTGATAACCGAGGGCATCCACATCCCCGTTTTTATTTGTTCCTATATCTACTGAATACTGAGCAATGTTTGAATTCTTTATCTCAGAATCAATATCTATGCCGAGATCCTTGTAGGGCATTGCGTAATCCTGCATATCGCCTTGTGAATACTTAAGAACAAATGCCGCCTCTGCGCAATAGATATCGGGCTGCTCGCTGCCGCCTGCCTGAAGAGCCGCGTCAAGAGCGGGCTGATATGCGCCCTCTGTTGTGGCAATTATCGTGGAATTGATGGAATAAGGGAAATCCGGATGCGCTTCGATATACTTATCAACCATTCCCGGTACCTCATCCGTGAACGCCCACAGATTGATCGTGCCGCTTCCACCGCCTGAAGCCGGTGTAGCGCTGTCTGTAGAAGCATCACTTCCTGCATCAGCTGCAGTATCCTCTGCTGCCGCCGTGTCTTCTGCTGCCGCTGTGTCCCCTGCTTCCTCAGCGCCTGCATCTGCTGCCGGAGCATCAGCTGCCGCACCTGTGTCAGCTGCACTTCCTCCGCAGCCTGCCAGCAATGTTGCTGTCATAGCGCAGGACAATACGATCGCCATTAACTTTCTTTTCATTTTTCCTCCTAACCGTGTTTTCACACTTTTGTTATTTTCCGGATCTGCATCCGGACATTACACTAAATATATATATAACATTTCCCATGGGATCAGTTTATACAAAAATTGCTCTCAGTTATTCATTTCTTGTCAAAATGTACAAAAATTTCTAACCGAAACGTTTTTTGTTGTATAATCTGCTCATGGATAAGCTGTTTAATCCCAATAATCCGGTCATGATCCTTTTGTCCAGGATCTTTGACCTTATAGCCCTGAATGTCTGCTTTGTGATCGCCTGTATTCCTGTCTTTACCATAGGACCGGCTCTCACAGCTTTATATGCCGTTGCTTTAAGAATGGCTGAGGGCGAGTTTGGAGATACGATCCGGGTTTTTTCGGCTTCCTTCAGAAAAAACTTCAGACAGGCAGTAATACTTTGGATCCCTGCAGCCCTGGCTGCCGCCTTCCTGTCGGCGGATCTTTACATTATATTTAATTATCTCCCTTCCAAATTCCTTCTCCTCCAGATCCCGGTCTGGCTTTTACTGTTTCTGGATGTATCCGTGATCATATATGCCTTTCCCATGCTTGCAGGATATGAGCAGACCAGTCTGATGCTTGTAAAAAACTCCCTGCTTTTAAGCATCGGCAATATACCTTTAACCGTTTTTATTGTTGTAATACTTGGGATCATAGCAGATCTGTCCCTTCACAACGGCAGCCTGCTGGTGTTCTTTTTCAGCATTTTTCTGTTTATAGGCTGTGCTCTGCTGGCCAGGCTCTTTGCCGTTTTTTTCAGAAGGATCTTCCTTAAGATATCCGGTGTTGAATCTGATTGACATGTCGGATATCCATAGGATAAAGTTTTAATATATCAACATTTTTTAGGAGGGTATTTATGTATTACATTGGTGTAGATCTGGGTACTTCCGCTGTCAAGCTCCTTCTCATGGAGTCTGACGGCACCATCACAAACATCGTTTCCGAAAAATATCCCATCGCTTTTCCGCATCCCGGCTGGTCGGAGCAGGAGCCTGCGGACTGGTGGGCAGCCGTGAAGAAGGGCATACCTGAGCTGGTTTCCGGGATAGACGCCTCAAAGGTAGCAGGCATTTCCTTCGGCGGCCAGATGCACGGTCTTGTCGTTCTGGATGAAAACGACGAGGTCATCCGTCCTGCCATACTGTGGAATGACGGCCGCACACAGAAGGAAACCGATTATCTCAATGAAGTGATAGGTAAAGAAAAGCTTTCGGAGTATACGGCAAATATTGCTTTTGCCGGATTCACAGCTCCCAAGATCCTTTGGATGAAGGAGAATGAACCCGATAAATTCGCGCGGATCAAAAAGATCATGCTGCCTAAGGATTATATAGCATATATGCTCACAGGCGTACACTGTACAGATCCTTCCGATGCTTCCGGAATGCTCCTTTATGATGTAAAGAATCGTAAATGGTCCGAGGAGATGTGCGATATCTGCGGTATAGACCAGAGCATGCTGGCAAAGGTATACGAATCCTATGAGAAGGTAGGGACATTAAAAGAAGATGTTGCAGCTGAGCTGGGTCTTTCACCGTCTGTCATAGTAGCGGCAGGCGCCGGCGACAATGCAGCCGCAGCAGTCGGGACCGGAACAGTGGGAGAGGGCCTTTGCAATATAAGCCTTGGTACCTCAGGCACTATATTTATTTCCAGCCATGAATTCAAGGTGGATTCCTTTAATGCCATCCACTCCTTTGCGCATGCAGACGGATATTATCATCTCATGGGCTGCATGCTTTCAGCAGCATCCTGCAAGGCATGGTTTATAGAAGACATACTGAAAACAGACGACTATGCCGGCGAGCAGGGCAAGATCACAGATGATATGCTCGGTAATAATAATATTTTCTTCATGCCCTACCTCATGGGAGAGCGCTCACCTTACAATAATCCCAACGCCCGGGCCGCTTTCATCGGCATGTCCATGGACAGCACCAGGACAGATATGCTTCAGGCTGTTATGGAGGGCATAACCTTCGGGATCAGGGATTCGTACGAGGTCGCAAAGGCTCTGGGTATAGATGTCAAGCGCACCCGCATCTGCGGAGGCGGAGCAAAGGGCGAGCTTCCGAAGAAGATGATGGCAAATATCCTGAATATAGACGTGGATGTGCCTGCGAATGATCAGGGACCTTCCATGGGAGGCGCCATACTTGCCGCTGTAGCTGCAGGTGAATACTCTACCGTGGAGGAGGCTGCCGCCAGGATAGTCAAGATGGAGGGAACTATCCATCCTGATCCTGAGATCGCCAAAAGATATGAAGAGAAATATCAAAGATACAGAAAGCTTTATCCGCTTCTTAAGGAATGGTATTAACAGATGCAAAAAGACCTCCCGTGAGATCACGGGAGGTCTTTTTATTGCGGTCTGATCACTGGTTTATCATGTAGTTGACCAGCTTATCTATATCCTCCGGCTCGTAAGCTACAAGCTCGAGCTCCTTTATAACGCCGTCTGAAAAGATATTGGCCATTGATACATACTGTGAAAGCTTACTCTTAAGGTTAAGTCTGTCGCCTTCGCCCGTGACAAGCTCAACCTTGCCCTTGCATTCGTCAACTACCTTAAAAAACTTGTCAATGTCCTTAATGTTTTCGATCTTCATGGTAAAAACCTCCTTTATTACCCGGGACTTCCACGTCCCTCATCTACTTCTCACAACTGTTTCCTGTTTCGGTGGGATTAAACCACATTTTGCGGATAATGTCAAATTTCTTATGAAAAACCCCTTATTTCTCCGCTACAGCCTCCACTTCGATCAATACATCCTTCGGCAGGCGGGCCACTTCCACGCAGCTTCTTGCAGGATAAGGCTTGCTGAAAAAATCCGCATAGACCTCATTTATACTTCCGAAGTCATTCATATCTTTTATGAATACCGTTGTCTTTATTACCTTTTCTATACTGCTGCCTGCATCCTCCAGCAGCGCAGCAAGATTTGTAAATGCCTGCCCTGCCTGTGACGGCGCATCCTTTCCCGATATCTCTCCTGTAGCCGGATCCACGGGGATCACTCCTGATGTGAATATCATGTCTCCTGCTTCTATCGCCTGGGAATATGGTCCTATAGCCGCCGGCGCCCTGTCAGTGCTTATCTCTTTCATATATTCCGTCCTCCTTTATCACTATGAGCTTTTTCTTCAGCATATGTCCAACAGCTCTCTTAAATGCTGCTTTGGAAAGTCCCGTTTCCGATCTTATCATTTCCGGGTCGGCCTTATCCGTGAAAGGCAGTTTTCCGTCAGCCCTGATCCTTTCAAATAAAAGCTCCGCATCATCATCTATCTGAAGATATGCTTTTTTTCTGAGTGACAGATCCAGTCTGCCGTCAGACTTCACACCGGTAACACGGCAGGTAACAGTGTCTCCCGGCTTCGCTTCTCCGCCGAATTCCCTGGCAGGTATCAAGGCCGAATATCTGTCATCTACAGCAACAAACGCTCCGAAATTCCGGCTTATCTCATACAGGGTACCGGTAACCTCATCATCCTTTTTATAATCCGGTCCGCTCTCCAGATATTCATACAGCTTTTCAGTTGCGCAGAGTCTGCCGGATTTGTCTGTATACATGGCGACAAGCACTTGATCTCCCTCTCCGGGCTGTCTTGTCATTTCATGAAAGGGCAGCAGCAGATCCCTTTCCAGACCCATATCAAGGAAAGCTCCTATTTTTGTGACCTGTTTGACCCTGAGTCTGGCTACCTCGCCAAGATGGATCAAAGGCTCCCTTGTCGTTGATATTATGCGGTCCTTGGAATCACGATAAATAAAAACCGTGACCTCATCTCCTGTCCCGGCGCCCTCCGGCACCTGTCTGGAGGGAAGCAGGACGTCACTTTGCCCGTCTGAAAGATATGCTCCCTGTGGGGTGAGCCGTTTTATCTCAAGTGTTGTTTTCTTTCCTACCTCGATCATATCTGAATCCCCGGCTGAAATTCCACTACTGAATACGGATTACCTTCCGTGTCTGACAGATCAACCACTATCCTGTCCTCCATCCTGTATATTCTCGGCTTTATTACCTCACCGAGAAAAGCCTGTTTTCTGTATTCAACACGAACTTTTTTCACTTCGTGCTGTTCAGGGATTATCCCTGCTGCCAGCTCTACATATTTTCCGTTATTAACATGATGATTGGCATCCAGCAGATACTCTGTTATATGGATATCCTGCACAGCCTCGCCTCCTTCTTTGGGGATGGCTATCTTTCTGTTCCGGTAGTCCATATCTATACGCTGCTCGAGACCGTAAGCATCCATGATATCCTGGGGTATCCGTTCGGGGACTCCCGTTCCCATGGAGATATAAGTCCACAGCGAATCAGCCTTTGCAAGATACTGACCTGCTGCATCCTTCATAAAGAAATTTCTCTTACCGAAAAAGCCCCTTATCTCGTAGGGTATGGTTCCTGTCTCAATCCTTTCCCCGAGTCCGGGCATCCTTATGATCTCTATATGCCATGAATTCACCACCCAAAGGGTTCCCCGCTCGTGAAGCGCTTTGACACCTACCCCGAGGTCCTCCGACTGCATGGTGGAACAGTCCTGAAAATAATTTAAGAGCGCCGTTACGGCGAGCTTCCCTTCTGAATCACATTCACTGTATCTTATACGTGAATCAAATGAGTACATTTATACGATCCTTCTTATCGATGATACTGATCTGTAGGTAGCAGTTGTGATCTTTATCCCTGTTGCGGGAGTAGATGCATGTACTATATATCCGTTTCCTATATAGATCCCCACGTGGCCCACATAATAGAATATATCTCCCGGCTGTGCATTTTCCATGCCGTTTACCGCCCTGCCGCTGGCTCCCTGCGCTCCGGATTGTCTGGGAAGGCTGTATCCGAAATGACTGTATACAGACTGTACAAACCCCGAACAGTCACAGCCATCGGTAAGGCTTGTTCCTCCTGGAACATAAGGATTTCCTATAAACTGCTGCGCGTAGGAAGCGATCTCAGAGCCCTTCCCGCTTCCGGATGAAGAGCTGCTTTCATGCTTCTCCTCCTGCTCCTCGGATTTCTCTTCTGTCTTTTCCTCGGATTCCTCCTCCTGCTTCTCCTCAGGCTCTTCTTCCTGTTCCGGAGCTTTTTCTGCGGGTTGCTCTTCGGTCTTTTCCACTGTCTTTGTTTCAGCCTTTTCCTCTGCGGCCGCCTTGCCTGCTTCTTCCTGCTTTTTGCTCTGCTCCGAGGCCCTGGATGCCTCCTCGGCTGCTTTCTTCTTTGCGGCTTCTTCAGCAGCCTTCTTCCTTGCAGCTTCCTCTTCCGCCTTCTTTCTGGCCGCTTCCTTTTCCGCTGCTACTATTTTGGCGATCTTGACATTATCTTCCTCTATCTTTTTCTGATAGGCTTTTGCTTCGCTCTTTGCCGCTGCCAGCTTTGAACTGAAGTTTTCTATGGAAGCACGCTGTTCTTCTATGGTAGTATTCAGCTCCTGCTCTCTCTCCTCCAGATCTGTCTGCTCTTCCTCGAGCTCAGACAGGTCGTCCTCCAGGGCTCTCTGCCTCTCGGCGACTGCTTCCTTTGCCTCTATAAACTTATTGAGCATGTTTCTGTCATACTCCGCGAGCTTTTCTGCATATGCAGCCTTATTGAGCGCATCTGTAAGGCTTTCCGCATGAAGAAGGATATCCAGATATTCCGTCGAGCTGTTCGATCCGTTCTCATACATATATTTGATACGGGCCCGCATCGTATTATACTGCCGTTCTTCTTCCTTTTTCGCCGCCTCGTAATCCTCTTCAGCCTGTGCGATCTCTACCTTTTTATTCTCTATATCGGATTTAAGTATATCCACCTCGGCCAGGAGCTGTACCAGCTGCTGCTGGGCATTTTCAAGCTCTGCCTCCGCTCCGGCCTTCTCCGATGCTATGTTTTCCGCCTCGGACTGCGCCTGACTGAGCTTCGAACGGTTTGCGTCCGCATCCTTTTGCAGATCGGATTTTGTGTCAGCATAACCATACTGTACGGAAATCTCCGCCAGCATCACAAAAGCCAGTAAGAAGGATATGATCTTGGAATTTCTCTTCTTCAAATACGCTCCTGTCAAATGTCACAATTATTTACAGTACGGGGGAATGGCAGCACATCGCGTATATTTTCCATACCGGTGATATACATTACAGCCCTTTCAAAACCCAGGCCGAAGCCGGCATGCCTGACTGTACCGTATTTTCTCAGATCCAGATAGAAATCATATTGGGATTCATCCATCCCGAGCTCTCTGATCCGGCCGATCAGCTTGTCATAATCCTCTTCACGCTGTGAGCCTCCGATTATCTCTCCGATACCCGGCACCAGACAGTCCATGGCGGCGACAGTTTTGCCGTCCGGATTCTGCTTCATATAAAACGCCTTGATGTCCTTGGGATAATCCGTTACAAATACCGGCCTTTTGAATACCTGCTCCGTAAGATACCTTTCGTGCTCGGTCTGAAGATCACAGCCCCATTCCACCTTATACTGGAAATCCTTATTATGCTCCTTGAGTATATCTATCGCCTCCGTGTAGGTGACTCTTCCGAAATCCGACTCCATGACATGAGTCAGTCTGTCTATCAGTCCCTTGTCAATAAAGGAATTAAAGAAGGCCATCTCCTCAGGTGCATTGTCCAGAACATACTTTATCATATATTTGATCATGTCCTCGGCAAGCTGCATATCATCCTCAAGATCTGCAAATGCGATCTCCGGCTCGATCATCCAGAACTCTGCAGCATGTCTTGTTGTATTTGAATTCTCGGCGCGGAAGGTGGGACCGAAGGTATATATATTCTTGAAGGCACAGGCAAAGGTCTCCCCGTTAAGCTGACCGGATACAGTAAGATTTGTAGGCTTATTAAAGAAATCCTGTGCAAAATCCACAGCATCGTCTTCCGTCCTCGGGATATCCGACAGGGGAAGCGTCGTAACCTGAAACATCTCCCCTGCCCCCTCGGCATCCGAGCCTGTTATTATCGGGGTATGCACATATACAAAATCCCGCTCCTGAAAGAATCTGTGGATAGCATATGCGATCAGGGATCTGACACGGAATACAGCCTGAAATGTATTTGTTCTTGCCCTCAGATGTGTCATAGTCCTGAGATATTCAAGTGTATGTCTCTTTTTCTGCAGGGGATAATCCGGACCGGCGGCTCCCTCGATCACAATCTCCGAGGCCTGTATCTCAAAGGGCTGCTTTGCTTCGGGAGTAGCGACCAGCCTTCCTTTTGCTATGACGGCCGTTCCTACATTCGTTTTGGCAATATCCGGGAAATTCTTAAGCGAATCCGCGTATACTACCTGCAATGTATTGAAATATGTCCCGTCAGACAATGTAAGGAATCCAAAAGTCTTTGAATCCCTGTTTGATCTGACCCATCCTCCGACGGTCACCTCCGTATCCGTGTATTTTTCTGTCTCTTTGTAAAGTGTCCTTATATCCGTAAGATCCATATCCCGGTCTCCTCCTTATTCCCTACTTTCCGCTTGCAACCGCATTGTCATACAGGAAGTCCGATACCTCCTGCTCCAGTAAGTATCTCTTCAGCTCATCCTGCGGTATGGCATTCTTTACCTGCTGCACAGTAGCCTTATAATCTGCGGCATATTTTGAATAATAATCCTCGATCTCCTTATCAGTTACCTCAAGCCCCTCTTCCTTTGCGATGGCGAGGACTACCAGATCGGTTTTTGCCTGCTTCTGACCATACTCCTTTGCTTCATTCTCAAAGGCTTCACGGTCGCTCCCCATAGCAGAAAGATAATCATCAAGAGACATGCCGTACTGCCGGATAAATGATTCCGTGCTTGATTTATATTCCGCTGCATTCTGCGACACAAGCCATTGAGGCAGCTTATCCATATCACATTTTGCATTATCGACCGCTGTCTCCAGTAATTTTGCTTCCGCACTTGTCTTTGCCGAGGCTTCCTTCTGCTCTGTAAGCTGATCACGCACCAGCTTCCTGTATTCTTCGACAGTGTCGGCATCGTTATCCAGTTCTTTAACAAATTCATCCGTAAGCTCCGGCAGCTGATCCTCTGATATCGAATTCACCGTAACCGTGAATACAGTATCTGCGCCGGCAAGGTCTGCATTGCCATAATCCTCCGGAAAGGTAAGCTCAAGATCCTTGGTCTCTCCGGCCTTCATGCCTACCACACCTTCCTCAAATCCGGGAATGAAGCTTCCGGAACCCAGCTCCAGATCATAATTTCCGGTGCCGCCCTCAAAGGCAATCCCGTCTTTTTTTCCTTCATAATCTATGTTTACAGTATCACCAAGCCTGGCTGCTCTTCCGGTAACCTCCTTGAGCTCGCCCCTGCCCGCCAGCGTGTTCTGGATATAATCCTCCACATCGGCGTCACTTACCGTTGAATCAGAACCATCTACTGAAAGTCCTTTGTATTCACCTAAGGTAACGTAGGCTGCAGGATCTGTCTTATCCAGAGATTCCGCATCCTTTGAATCACTGCCTCCGCAGCCTGTCAGCATTACTGTCATCAGTATTCCGGTAAGAATATATACGATCAGTTTCTGTCGGTATTTTTTCATTGATATATGTTTTCTCCTTTATTAAACCTGGTTTTGTATCTGATCTGCTCTGCAGGATCCGGCGCTGGAGGGCAAACCATGCCCGAAAAACAGGGATATCCTACATCTTGTATCAAATAACACGTTATTTTACCACATATATCAGATAGTGGTCAACATAACTCTGCCGTCAGGTCTGTGATTTTTTGGTGAACTGCGGTTTTCAGTGATCTGAGACATACTCTGTAAGGTCATTGATCCAGATACCTTTTCTTACCATGATAAAGCCGATGCAGCATTTTATTATGTCCATCAGCTGCACACACGCGAATACCTGAAGTATGGTCAATCCCGAGAATCTGACCAGAACATACAGAGCGGGTATAGATACGACCCAGATAAAAGCAGAATCAAACAGAAACGTGATCCATGTCCTGCCTCCAGACCGTAAAGTAAAATATGTAGTGTTTTCATAGGCATATATCGGCATGAATACCGCGCTGATACGCATAAAACCTGTTGCAAGAGCTCTTATCGTATCCGAAGTATTGTAGATCATGGGGAAGTACGGTGACACGGCAAACAGAGCCGCACCGGAGAGGATACAGACGCTCACCGAAAAGAAGGTAAGCTGGTGTGCCTTTTCCAGTATCACTGCCTTATCATTTTTTTTCATTCCCAGCTCCTGACCGAGAATGATCGCTGTGGATTCTCCCATAGCGATAAAGACGATATTAAAGACATTGCTGACTGTCGAGGATATGTTCAGGGCCGCTACCACCTCCAGTCCCATAAGAGAATACTGCTGGTTCAGCATCGTCATGCCTCCGGACCAGAGAAATTCATTCAATAAAACCGGCGAACTCTTCAATGCGATGTTTTTTACCAGATCGGCCGGTACAAAAAGGCTTTCGTACAATCCTGTTACAAAAGGGTTCCTCCTGACATGCGTATGTGTCCAGTATATCTCGATAAAGGCTTCAACAAATCTCGATATAACCGTTGCAAGGGCCGCTCCCACAACACCGAGGGCCGGCGCACCGAATTTTCCGTATATCAGTACATAGTTTCCGATAAGATTAAGGATCACCGCCGCCACGCCGGCCTTCATCGGCAATATCGTCTCTCCCGACTCCCTCAATGTCCCGGCGTATGACATGGATAAGGCCATAGGCGGTATCTGAAAAAGACTCACCAGCATATAGCGCCTTGCGGATAACAGTGTATTTTCAATATTTCCGGAGCCGCTTTCTCCCTGAAGCCAGAGTCTGATCAGCTCCTGGCCGAAGAAAACAAATACCGCTATCCATATGAGAGCAAGGACCAGCGAAACAACAAGCTTTATCCGCATAGTGTACTTTACCCCTTCATTATCCCCCTTTCCGGAGAATTGCGCGGTAAATATGCCGATCCCCGCAGTCGCGCCGAAAAGACACAGCACGTATACGAAAAAAAGCTGGTTGACTATCGATACCCCGCTCATTGCGTCGGTACCTACCCTCCCGACCATTATATTGTCAAGCATGCTGACAAAATTAGTGATGCCGTTCTGAATCATTATCGGAACGGCAACCTTCATGATCTTTTTATAAAAATCCCTGGTTCCTATGAGCCTCATATCTTCTTCGCAGTCTGGGCAAGGAAAAATTCTTCCAGCTTATCTCTCAATCCCTTTTTATCTATTGTTTTAAGCAGGTAATCCGCCGGCTTCAGAGCCAATACCCTCATAATGCTGTTCTTATCATTCCTGCCTGTAAGAAACATCACGGGGATCTCTGATGTCTGGGCCTCCGACCTTATCATCTCAAGCACCTGCGGTCCTGAAGTGATCGGCATCTCATAATCCAGAAGTATCAGATCCGCATGGTTTTTCGCAAGCCAGGTTATCGCCTGCATTCCCGAATTTGCCATTGCCACCCGGTACGTATCTTTAAGCCAGTCGAAAATCATGCTCATATATGAAACATCATCGTCTACTATCAGTACGCTTTTTCTTCTTTCATGCGCGGATACCTCGGACAGATATTTTTCCACCTCATCGAGAAATTTTTCCATCTCCAGCGGTCTCTCAAAAAAACTCCTGATACAGCCTGACGGAAGAAACTGTACCACTGTCTCATACTCTGCTTTTGCCCCTATCACAATGATCTGCTCATCATGGGCGATGCAGAAATCCTTTATATATACAAGGGCCTCCGCCGCATCATCTATGGATTCGTCCGTATACAATATCAGAAGCTCCGTTCCGGGACATTTTACTTCCAGATCGGAAATCTTTGGCACCGCATATGACGGGTTCACATCTATTCCCTTTAATTTCATCTCAAGTCCTCTGACCGAGAATGTCTCCGCTGTGCTGACGATCAGTGCGTTTCTTCCCATTTTATATTCCTTTCCCATACCCGCGAATGTGATCCGTTTTAAAAAACAGTCCCTAATATAAACTTTATGCCATCCCAGTCAAGCTGTGAAAGTCTGGTCCTCAGACTGTCAAATCTTTCCTTATCCTCTGCCGGCAGTCTGTAGCCCTTCATTTCGTCAAGCACCATCTTCGTTGTCTCATAATCCATTGCCTCGGCGAAATCCGAAAGTGACAGATACGCGTCCTTTATCATGGCCTCGGGCGCTTCGGGCAGATCATCTCCCTGTTCCGCAACCGGAGCAAGAGAATCCGTATAGGATCTGAAAAGTGCCAGCAGAGCAGGCGTATCCTCTTCTATCACACTAAGATTCCGTGCATCCCCCGCAGCCTCAAGGAGCCTTGCCCTCTCTGAAATCTCCGTCGCTCCTATGATACGGGCGGAGGATTTCAAGGCATGGACCTTTATAGTATAATTCTCCCAATCCCTGTCATCAAAATATCTCTGGATCTCATCCGCCTTTTCCGCTACAGTTGACTGGAAGCTGACAAGGATGGAAATATAGCTTTCCACTGAACCGCAGTTTTTAACTCCGGAATCAGCATCGACCGCCGTGCTTTCCTCGAGCCATTCGGGAAGCTTCTCTTCACCGGACTCCTCTTCGGCAATACCGGTATCCGCAGGGACTGTCTCTTCAGGAGCCGTTTCTGCGTATGCCTGTATCTCCTCCGGCGGCGTATCCGTCCGGGATGTATTATTCAGAAGCTCCTCCACGAATTCCGCAACCGCGCTGTCCTTATAGCCCCTCTCATTCATCAGATAGTCCGTATCCGAATCTATAAGCTGCAGCATTTTGTCCGCTACTGCGGGATCAAACTGACTGCCGCTGCATCTCTGGATCTCGGCTCTGACATCAGCCTGCGCCCTGATATTTGAATAAGAACGGTTGGATGTCATGGCATCATAGCTGTCAGCCACGCAGATGATCCTTGCTATAAACGGTATATCCTCCCCTGATCTGCCATCGGGATATCCTTTGCCGTCGAATCTTTCGTGATGCCATCTGGCGCCTGTCGCAAGCTCGGGGAGCTCTGTAATGGTTTTAAGGATATCATATCCCATGGCGGGATGCTGTTTGATCTGCGCGAATTCTTCATCTGTAAGCCTCGCGGGCTTATTGATTATCTCCTCCGGTACACCGATCTTACCCACGTCATGAAGCAGACCGATATCATGAATTTTGACCAGATCTCCTCCTGACATTCCAAGCTTTGCCGCAAGCATTGTCGTATATCCGGCGACACGCTCCGAGTGTCCGTTTGTATAGTGATCCTTTGCGTCGACAGCCTTTGACAGAACCTCCATGATCTCCTGGGTAAGGTGCTCTATCCGTAAGGTCTTGATATTTACCTCTTTTTGCAGACTCTTTTGAAGTCTTGAAAGATTTATGGAGTGTCCTACTCTCTGAAGCAGTATTTCCGATGCGATCGGCTTACGGACAAAATCCCAGGCTCCCGCCTTTAATCCCTTCATCTCTGTATCGCGGTCATCACTGCCTGTCAAAAAGATCACGGGGATCGATCTGGTCCTGCTGTCAGACTTCAGTCTCTGCATCACGTCAAAGCCGTCTTCATGCGGCATTTTAACATCGAGCAGGACAAGGTCCGCCTCAGTCTCCCGAAGCCTTGCAAGCCCCGCTTCTCCCGAATCATACGCTTCGAAACGATAGGCCTTGCCCAATATTCCCCCGGCAAGCTTATGCATGGTGCTCTCATCATCTATCATTATCACAAGGGGCTTCTGATCAGTATCCCGTGCTTCTTCTTTTCGGGTTTTTGTTTCTTCCTCACGCTTTATTACATGCACCTTGCTTTCAGGAAGATAACGTATGAGCATATCCTCAAGCTTTTCAGAGTCTATCGGTTTTGTCAGATAATCGGCAAAGCCTATGGTAAGGTACTCCTCCCGCGCTCCCGAAACCGCGTTTGCAGTAAGGGACACCACCGGCGCGTCAATGCTCTTATTATCCGGAAGCTCTCTCATTTTTTTGAAGCATTCGATCCCGTCCATATTCGGCATCCGGTGATCCAGGAAGATGATATCGTAAGCGTTTTTTACCACAAGCTCCAGAGCTTCCTGCCCGCTCCCGGCAGTGTCGATGTGTATCCGAGTCTTTTTCAGGAGATTCTTCATTACCTCAAGGTTCATTCTCGTGTCATCCACAACAAGGATGCTGGCGTCCTGCGCAGTGAATTTCTCGCGGTATTTCTTATGATCCAGGGAAGCCTTCCTCCATCTGTCATTTATATCTCCGATGGGCTCGTCCCTTGATATCCCCTGCTTTATGATAAATGAAAAAGTGGAACCCTCGCCGTATTTGCTCTCGACATGAAGCTCACTCTCCATGAGTCCTAGCAGCTGGTTTGTGATATTAAGTCCAAGTCCCGTGCCCTCTATGGTCCGGTTTCTTTCCTCCTCCACACGCTCGAAGGCATTGTAGAGTCTGGCCATATCTTCTTCCTTTATGCCTATTCCCGTATCCTTTACGGAAACCTCAAGCTTTACCGGGTTTGTAAAGCAGGCCGCTCCATGACATTCTTCCCTCTTTCGGGGGTCCTTATCCTCCGGAGAGTCCGCTCTTCTTATCTTTAATGTAACACTGCCCTTTTCCGTATATTTGACCGCATTGGTAAGTATATTTGTGATCACCTGCTTGAGCCGTATTTCGTCTCCGTACAGGATGGCGGGAATAGACGGATCGATATCAAGCTTTATCTCAAGCCTCTTATCCTCCGCCCTTTTCCTGATCACGTTATACAGATCATTTATAACGGACGCAAATTCGTATTCTACCGGAATGATATCCATTTTTCCGGCTTCGATCTTTGAAAAATCCAGCACATCATTGACAATGCCAAGAAGGCTGTTGCCTGCGGAATGGATATCCTCGGCATACTCAAGTATCTCAGTTTCATTGCTTTCCCTGAGGATCATTTCGTCCATACCGAGGATCGCGTTTATGGGGGTCCTTATTTCATGGGACATATTGGAAAGGAATGCGGATTTTGCGATGTTTGCCGCCTGCGCTTCCTTTGCCATTCCCTCGAGCTGACTCGTCATCTTGCCCATAAATACAGACATTCTCTCCGATAAGGGGACAATTTTATCATGATGCAGGCATCTGGCGTATCTTTCTATATGCTCATGTACAGTTCCATGTCCTTCGCCCTCGCTCATCCCTATCGCCAGATGGGCGCTGTTTAAGACGCCTCCCATACCATGATGGTAATACAGCTCGCTTGCCCCGTGAATAAGCGCGTAATCCGGAGCTATATTCTTAAAGCACTCCCACTCAAGTCTTGCGTCCTCATGAAGAAAATTGATCCGGTTTCCGCAAAGTATGAGAAATACCGCTTCCGGACCAAATTCCTCCATCCTGTCATGGGACTCCCTGGCCGCGCTCAATACCTCATCATGTGAAGCAAAGGAAAATCTCAGGAGCTCCCCCTCCTTCAATGCAATATTGAAATACAGCTCACCGTTTTTGCCGAAATCAAAGGGAATGAGGCAGATATCTATCCCCTCTCTCTGTACCATAAGGGGGAACTCGCAGATATTTCTTATAAAGTAATCATTGGGTTCAACCCCTAAATACTCATTGAAAAGATCCACTGCCCTCACTCCGTCGATCTCGGTAAGAGCGGTTTCTCCCGATTTCTCCCTGTCAGCTTCTATGGTAACCGGCATCCCCCGTCCTACGGGGTGCCAGCCCAGGGCATAATTCATCTGCACCCTCAGCTTCTCACCCGAGAATAATACGGCTACCAGACCATCCGATATGATCTCATCGCCTATGGCAAATTCGTTGTCCCTGAATATGCTTCTTCCGAAATTCAGGATATTCAGGTTATCAGTAGTCATGCCCCTGGGCATTCTGTAGGAGGTTACAGTACCGAAAACGCCGATATCCTCACGTCCCTTAAAGGCCTGCTCCATTACATGAGTCATCCCTATGCCCATATTGCTGAAAAAGAGCTCTGCGGCTTTTGTCTCAGGATGCTCATCGATCCTGCTTCTGAGCTCTTCTGCTACCGAATCCTCTTCTCCGGGCTTAAACGGTATGGTTATCACGTCAATATCGGTCTCTTCCGTAAGTATCAGATTCAGTCTCACGCCCACACCCATCGGACGGAGATCCGCTATGGCATAGAGCGAGCATCCGGCAATCTTCACATCGCCTATGCCGCTGTTTCTTATCTTGTCGATCAGATTCAGGATCTGTTTTTTCGGAAATCCTGTCTCATATATGGTTATCAGGGCATCCTTATGAGGATGGCCCAATACCGTATTCCTGAGATCGCCCATCACTGTTCCTATGAGCATGGGATTGTTTATAAGATAGTCCTTCTGGATCATGTGTTTCCTGTCCTTTTGCTAAAACTCTGTCAATTAGCCATGTATTTCATACTCAAAAGCTTAACGTCTCCAAAAAGACGTATTTCCGTTTTGCCGGTTAATGACGCTCCGTTAAGATCATGGATCAGACATTCTGTCTCACTCCATGCTGCCGGCCCTCCTTCGGGTAAGATCGTATTCTCCGAGGGCAGCTCATACAGGGGCAGCTTCTTTTCAGGAGAAACTGTATTTCCCTCCCATCCGGCAATACGGTTTTCATTCCAATAGATCTCGACCCTGCCGTTTGTCCCGGATTTTAACAACAGCATCACCTTTTTCGCCTTTTCGGGCATATGGTTTTTTGTAAATATAAGCGATGCAGTTCTTCCCTCTTCCCTTACTGAAGCCGCGGTCATACCGAAGTGACCCTTTGTAAACTCGATATTCTCATAGAAATCGCAGGCGTACACAGGGTTAAGGTCAGACAGCTCCCGTGCCTCGAAATCCTGTCCCTTAAGGGTTATATCGCAGGATACGATCTCATTAAGAGCATCCCGTCCGGCGTAAATATGATACCTGCCGCCGTATATCATGTAGTCATTCAGCACCACATCGAAAACCTGAAAACTGGACTTATCAATGGCAAGCTTTATTTCCCTTTCTTCGCCCGGCTTTATGTCATGTACCCTCGTGAAGCCTATGAGCCTTCTGCCGTAACCGTAATCTCCGAATTTATCATCCGAAAAATCCGCCGTGGTATATATCTGGACCACCTCATCCGTTACATACGGCCCGTTGTTACGGATATTGACCGTCACTTCCGTTTTAAGGCCGTCCCCACTCTCTCCTGCGGTCATTCCCGTATAGGATATTTCACTGTAGGTAAGCCCGTACCCAAAGGGATAAAGTATCCCGTCCGTTAAATATCTGTATGTCCGCTTTCCTCTTATCTGATAATCAGTTATATCCGGCAGCACCTCACAGGAAACAGGCCAGGTCTGCGTCAGCCTTCCCGCCGGCGCTGTCCTGCCGAACAACGCCGCTGCCACCGCATCCCCCATGTATTCCGAACCCGAAGCTGAAAGCAGCAGCGCATCCGTCCTTTTTTCCATACCGTTAAAGATATAGGGATAATTTGAGATAAGAACCGTTATTATCTTTTTACCTGATCCTGCCATGGCTTCAAGAAGCTTCTGCTGTCCCGGCGGCAGCGCAAGCGAAGTCCTGTCAAAATCCTCTCTTGCGGGTACCATGGGATTACAGCCGAGCACCAGGATCACGCAGTCCTTACCGGAGACGGCTTTTATCGCCTCCTCTGTCCCGTCAGTTGTCTTTTCAAGTGAGAACTGCATTTCCGGAAGCCTGTCATCCGCTTTTAGCCTTCCTTCAGCCGTTACCGATACCGGCTGGTTGAACCTGTCTTTTATCCTGACATTTCCGTTGCCGGCATCACTTATATTGAATCTGCAGGTCACAAACCAGTCAAGGGTATCCTCCCTGTCCGCGCAGAGTATCTCCCTATCATCCTCTGATGCTGCATAAAACAGGATCTGTACATATTTTCCGGTTTTTGTGCTTCTTATCGTATGGTAGCCTTCACCCCAGTCTTCTATATAGAAGGTATCTCCCTCAGCCCTGGAAGCCAGCGTGACCTTCCCGTCCGGTTCCAGATGCCATGCCTTGTCTCCGGATACGATACGGTATTCATCAATTCCTTTCGTTACCGGAAAATCCATATTTAACAACGCCTTCAGACCGTCACTGACTGTATGGCAAAAAGGCGGATTTCCTCCATACCAGTCTTTATACCATTCATCGGCAAGGGGTCCGACCAGAGCGATATTTCCGGCATCCTTCAAATCCAGAGGCAGCGCTGCAGCCTTGTTTTCAAGCAGCACCAGGGCTTCCTCTGACAGTCTGCGGCATATTTCCCTGGCTTCTCCGGTATCGATCTCACCGGCTGAAATGCCGTCATAGGGACAGGTGCCCTCAGGATCATAGATGCCAAGCTTCATCTCTGCCATCAGAATATTCCGCAAAGCCCCGTCCAGCTCTGCTTCCGATAAAAAAGAAAGCTCCAGGGCATCACGCACTGCTTTTTCCACATCCTCCGGCTTGTCCGACATACTGTCGACCCCTGCCCTTACGGACTCCGCCATACACTCTGCAAGCGTTCCGTATTCCCTGTGAAAATCCTTTAATTTGGCCATGGCAAAGCCGTCACTGACCGCATGGGTCAGCCCGTGCTTTCCCTTAAGGAGCTTTCCGACCTCCGGATTCGTCATTCCGGGAACCCCGTTTATCTTGTTATATGCGGTCATCACGCCCAGGGCTTTGCCCTCATCAATACCTGCAAGGAAGGGCGGGAGATAATATTCAAATTTATCACGCATGCCTACGGATGAATTGGAAAAAAACCTGTCGGCTTCCCTGTTATTGGCATAGAAATGCTTAAGAGTCGCTCCGCATTTAATATATTCGGGGTCATTTCCCTGCATTCCCCTGATATAGGACACGGCATTTACAGAGGTGAGCAGAGGATCTTCTCCATATCCCTCCTCATTTCTTCCCCAGCGGGGATCTCTTTCCGGGTCTACTGTAGGCGCCCATCTTGAAAGCCCTGTTTTTCTGTGACGCTTCCAGCAGGCTCTGGCTTCATCACCCACAACTGAACCTGCTTTATAAATAAGGCCGGTATCCCAGGATGAGCTCATCCCTATGGGATTCGGGAAGGATGTCGTTTTATCAGGAGTGTTTATCCCGTTCTGCTCGTTTCTGGCCTCCACTCCATGTGCGGCTTCCCCGCCGAGGAAGAAGCCTTCCACACCCAGTCTTCCCACTCCCCTTTCAGGATGGGAATAAAGGGTGATCTTCTCCTCCAGAGTCATTTCAGATAAAAGCCGGTTTATCCTCTCCTCCCTCGGAATCCCGGGATCATGGAAAATATTGCTTATACCGTCATCCGAGAGCAGTCTGTCAAGATATCCGGACAAAACCTCCTCCGAATATATCACCCGTCCGTCTATCCCGCATTTTCTCCCGCCGTCCACATTGTCCTGTCTGTCATCAAAAAAGAGACATTCCGCGGGGTCCAGTTCATATTCCGATAACAGGGACTCATATATTTCCTTATGCGGCTTGAGCTGGTGTACCTTGTAGGATATGATCCCGCCGTCTACACTGTCAAAAACAGGCTGTCCCTCTGTATGCTTACGGAGCATCCTTTCGGAATAGTTGGAAAGCAGATATATATTATACCCTTTTTCCTTCAGTCTCCGCATTTTCTCCCATATCTGCGGTCTGGGAACCGGCATACGCTCCAGATGGCCGAATATATATCTGATATGTTCCTCGTCAGACGGATATTTGGCCACGTAATCCTCCACCACATCATCAAATGGTCTGATACCTATATCAAATTCAAGCCACAGAGGGTCCTGAAAGATCCGTCTTCCGAAAGCTCTGGCTTCTTCCTCGTCAGTCACCGTTTCCATGATGATATCAAACCACCTGTATGAAAACAGTACTCCGCCTATATCAAAAATAATATTCTTGTATTTCATAGACCTGCCATATTCTGAAAATCTCTGTTAACGGTTCATATGCGGATCAATGGCTGCTGATCATACGGTTTTTCAAAAAGCCACGCCCGACGGACAAACATCTGCCATACGGTTTTTTAAAGCCGGCTCCATGAAAGAAGCCGGCTTTTTCGGATCAACAAACCTGTAAACGGATTACAGCGTATCGCCTCTCATTACATAGCCCGGATCATCAGGAGTAGCGATAAGCTTCTTAACATTCAGAACCTTCGCCCATTTATCCACTACCTGGCATTCAACCCTTACACCTTCGCCGATCTCGGCATGACCCAGGATCACACAATCCTTCACGTACGCGCCCTTCCGGATCTCAACACCTCTGCCGATGACACTGTTCTCAACCGTGCCTTCGATCACACATCCGTTCGCGACTACGGAGTTTTTAACCTTTGAACCCTTTACGTATCTTACGGGGCAGGCATCGGTGGTTACCGTATATATAGGCCAGTCATCGGTAAAAAGATCTCTCGCCTTATCGAAATCAAGCAGTTCAAGATTCGCTTCATAATAGCTTTTGAAATCAGTTACCGCGCTGAAAAATCCCTTGTGGGATATTCCCCTGATATCAAGATCATCTATTTCTTCATTTATGATATCCACGAGCCTGTATACGGAGGATATCTTCTGAGCCTTGTGTATAAGCTTGATGAAAAGCTCCCTGCTCAGCACGTATGTATCCATGAAGATATTCGCATCCGGTACAGATCCATCGTTCCAATCTATACTCTTTATCCCCTTCTGTCTGTTAAGGGCTACCGTCCGGCAGTTTCTGAAGGTCTTGTCAGCATTATCAACCTTATGATACAAAAGCGTTACATCGGCACCCGACGCGATATGCTCCTTCAAAAGATCACCGTAATCCTCCTTGAATATCATATATCCGGGAGTGATTATCACATAAGGCTCATGAGCAAGCTCTATAAGATCCATGTTTTCCGTATAGGCTTTTATATCCGTATTATAGATCTCATTTACTTTTGAATCCTGGTTAAAAAGTAACTGCAGCTTGCCCCTCTTTGAGTTGATATTGTAGGTGCGTCCTGTCCCAAGGTGCTCCGCAAGAGATCTCGGGTTCTGGCTTACATACACCTGTATATGCTCTATGTCGCTGTTCGACATGTTTGATACAGGGAAATCAACGATCCTGTACCTTCCAAGGAATGAAAACGCCGATATCGGACGGAAATGATCCATTCCATGTACTCTCATGTTATTTCCTGACGGAGTGACGATTCCTAAAGCTCTCGGCATTTTACTCCACCCCCTTTACATCCTGGTCTACAAGCAGTATCTCTGCACTGTTCGCCGAACCAACCTTCGCGCCTTTACCGATCTTTATGCCATCCGCTACAAGAGCCCTCGTTACCTTTGCTCCTTCAGCAACCTCCGCTCCCGGCATAAGCACTGTATCCTTTACCACCGCTCCCGGAGCCACCTGTGCATTGGTAAACAGTACGGAATTTATTACCTTTCCGTCCACTATGCAGCCCTGTGTGATATACGCCGTATCGATCTCTGCGTCAGGTCCTATGTACTGCGGCAGATCCGTAGGGTCCTCGGAATAAATACGCCAGGTATAATCGGAAAGGTTCAGCTCGCTCGCATGATCGAGCAGATCCATGTTTGCTTCCCAAAGGGAATCGATCGTTCCGACATCCTTCCAGTAGCCCTTGAACCTGTATGCGTATACATTTTTGCCTGCGTCCATGAGCGCCGGTATAATGTCCTTACCGAAGTCATGACTCGATTTTTCATTTTTCTCATCCGCCAGAAGAGTCTTGCGCAGTGTTTTCCAGTTAAAGATATAGATGCCCATGGAAGCCAGATTGCTCTTCGGATGCTTCGGCTTTTCCTCAAACTCATAGATCTTGTCATTCTCATCCGCATTCATGATACCGAAGCGGCTTGCCTCCTTCATCGGCACGCCTATGACTGCTATAGTGGCTTCTGACTTATGCTCTTTATGATAATCGAGCATCTTGGCGTAATTCATTTTATAAATATGATCTCCGGAAAGAACCAGCAGATATTCCGGATTATAGGTGTCGATAAAGTCTATGTTCTGAGTGATAGCATCTGCCGTACCCTTATAGACATCAAGCTCTGCATCGGCTTTCTCTCTGGGCGCTATCGCATACACCCCTGAATCTCTTGTATCAAGTCCCCAGTATCTGCCCTGTGATACATATGAACTCAAAAGCACCGGTTCATACTGTGTAAGAATACCGACTACATCCAGGCCGGAGTTCGCACAATTAGAAAGCGGGAAATCGATGATCCTGTATCTTCCCCCAAAAGATACCGCCGGCTTTGCTATCTTGCTTGTCAGCGCTTTAAGCCTGCTGCCCCTTCCGCCTGCCAGGATCATGGCAAGCATTTCCGTTTGCTTCATATAAAATACCTCCTGTCTTTTGGCATGAGGCGCCTGTACCTTCAGGACGAAGCCCTATGCCGATTGATTTTTGCACTGTCTGTTTTTCAGACATGCCTGCCGCTTTTATCGGACAAATGCGGCATTACCCCATAAAGAAAAATATTAAATCTATTATACCACTATTCTGTATACAATTGGCTGTTTTTTTATGATTAAATTACTTCTTCCATTCCATAGAGCTGTATCTTCATTCCCATGGCATTATAAAAAGATTTTGCTTTATCGTTATGCTCCCAGACATGGAGTGTTATGTTATAAAAGCCGTTTTTCTTCGCCCAGTCCCTGACATATCCATAAAGAGAGCTGCCTACGTGTCTTCCCCTTATGCTCTCATCAACACACAGATCATCAATATACAGGGTTTTATGCGGAGGTTCGTTAAAACCGGTATGTTCCTCTATAACGGTGAAGCAATAACCAAGAAACGTACCGTCCTCATCCTCTGCCACAAATACAGGCCTGCTGTCATCAGATATTATGGCAGCAAGCGCATCTTCTGTGTATTTTCTTTTACCGGCTATGAAAAGATCCGGCCTGATATCGGCATGAACCCTGCATACCTGCTCAAGCAGCCGCTCCATATCAGGC
>CAMUZQ010000023.1 GCA_947165275.1 uncultured Lachnospiraceae bacterium
TTTCCTTCAATTTTACTTCTCTCCTTTCTTGTCAGAACCTGGTGGATGAATTATCACTCAGCCCGTTTCCTATCAATTATCCTGTATTATTCACCCAATGAATTATATCACAGATCGCGATCCTACTACAATAATAAATCAGCATAAATCATCCCCTGGCTGTCTGCCCCGGATGACCTTGATAAGAAGGAGCAGAAAGGCAGCTGATGACAGGAGTGACACGAAAAGGCCTGCACCGAATCCCGGAATATGATAATCCATGCTGATATGATGAACTCCCGCCGGGATCCCAAGCTTCATGAAAAGCCCGTAAAAGCCCTCAGGCTCAAGTCTTTCTTTTCCGTCAAGCATTATTTCCCATCCGGCCGAGACCGGGATCTCAAGCAAAAGCTCCTTACCTTCAGGCATATCTGTGATCCCTTCGATATGCTCCTCGTCAAATTCCGTAAGCGTCAGGGCATCCCCGGAAAGAATGTCCGCAAGCTCCTGCATGTTTACAGGATCAAACCTGTACAATCTGATCCTCAGTTTTTCACCGGAGTGCTCCTCATCTGCCTTAAGAGTTACCTCGTCCCCCTCCTCAAGTCTTCCAAGATCCATTATGCTCTCATAATCCATATCCTCGAATTTACCGTGGATCTCAGTGGAGAAGCTTACATATTCCTCTACAGTCTCTATATCCGACAAAGCCCAGGCATAATAATGTCCGTCCTCCGGGATCACGATACTGCAGCTTCCTTCATCCTCCGCGATACATCCATGCCCCACGGTCCGGAACACCTCATCTCCTCCCAGCTTCATGGAGACCTTATTCTGTCTGTCAAGGGGATCTGCTATGCCTTCATCATCCTTTTCAAAGCCGTAAGATCCCTCAGGGACAGCAAACCCGAAAGGAAGCATATAAAGGCATTCATAGAGATAATCATCCTCCGCTTCACCTTTATAAAAAGCTATATCATAATCCGTTCCGTTATTCCTGTATTCATCCGCAAGAAGATAATGCACTCCCAGAAGAGCCGAGGTGAAGGGGGTCATCCCCTCCGCCATATAATGCACCTTTGAAGCTTTCATTCCGAATTTCTTATAAAAATCCTCCGCGTCATTGTCTATGGTCGAGGAAAAGTAAGATGCATCATGATATCCTGCCATCGAAGACATATTCCTTATATTCTCATCCACGGTATCCAGCCTCGTAAAAAGCCCCTGATTGAGCGGATCCAGGGAGCAGGCTTTTGCGGAGAGCTCCCTGAAGGAGGAATTATGCCTGAAATAGCTCTCCCTCTTTATATCCCTCATGGATGTCAGATTGAAATTTATCACAAGCTCGCAGACAAGAGTAAAGCACGCAGCGCACACTCCCCATCTGAAAAAGCTCTCCTCAGCAAATATATATAGAAGAAGGATAAGGAAATAAATGGCGATAAAGCTCCCGCTTATGATAAAGGTACTGATATCTGCATGCTCCTCCTCCCTGCAGAAAACAAAGCACAGGATAAATACCGCCGCCGGAAAGAGCCCTCCCGCTATAAGACAGGGCTTTTTCATAAGGCTAATGCCGTCAAGAGCCTCATAGGCAAGGGTCAGATATGTAATTATGAGCAGGAAGGCCTGTCTTGCCGGTATGGAATCAGGATAATTAAAGCCGTGCCAGATAAACTCAAGGATATTCATATTGAAGGAAAGCCAGAATATCACAATAAGAGCTCCTCTTGCTATCTTATGCCTGAGCAGAATCTCCTTATTCATGAAGAAAAGAGGCAGGAATATAAGGACAGCCAAAGATGCATATACTCCGGGCTCGTGCCCAAGACCGGTCTCAACCTTGACCGCTGCAAGGGAGCGCAGCATAAGCTCAAAGGGTGTCATATAAAATCTGATCTCATCAGGCAGGCTGTTTCCGGTAAAGGAGGTATCCTTAATGATCTCAAGCTCCGGTATCAGAAGTATCCCCGACATTCCCGCCGCTGTCACCGAAGCTGAGACAAAACGCAGCAGGGATAAAAAAAGCTTCTTGATCCCTCTGATGCTTTCGACAGCGGTTATGATGAAATAAAGAATGAAGAATATATCGATTATCATGGCGATATAGTAGTTCGTCCATGTGATAAAGGCCATGATGAGTATGTATATCATGGTGCTCTTCTCTTTTTCGGGCCCCTTTACCATCTTCTCAAAATACATTATCGCAAGTGGAGCCAGAGCTATCCCCCACATCCACATTACATTCCAGTCAAAGGCTGCCACATACCCGGAAAAGCCGTAGCAAAGCGAAAAAAACACCGGACAGATCACGGGGAGCCTCTGGTCCCTGAATATGAGATAACGGCACATTGAAGCAGAGGCCAGGGATATCTTCAGAAATGTTATATAGGTAAGGAATTCAAGCAATGCCCCCTCGGGTATGAATATGCTGAGGAGATTCAGGGGATCCGAAAGATAATATACATACATTGCATAAAAGGAGGATCCGAGTCCAAGATCAAAGCTGTATTTCAGGCTTCTTCCCTCTGAAAGCCTTCGTCTTAATTCATAAAGGAAGGGAAGGTACTGATGATAGAAGTCCTTTCTCAAAAAGGTGGAGCCGCCTGCAGGAAATATTCCCTGGATGATGCAGTAGACGATCAGCAGAAAAAAGGATATGACGAATGCAGCGGCGCAGGGATGCTCCTTAAACTCCTGCCTTATCTTATCTGTCAAAGAGTTCATAATACTGAAGAGTCCTGTAGTCGGAAATATCCCCGTTCTCCTTTATCTCCCTGTCGTCAAGCCTTCTTCCTTCCTGATCCATAGTCCTTATTGCAGACAGGATGGGATACCTGGAATAAAGCCCTTTTAAGAATACCCTGTAGCTGTCAAGGCCTGCGCCTGCAGTCTCAAGCACCCTGTTCCCGAGGAAATTTGCACTCATGTCGCACCCATTGCCGCCCTCGATATCAAAATTGGCCCAGATCACATAGGGGACGATATAGCGTTTTTCCACATCCTCTTCCGAAAGGTTCCTTGAATCCTTCCCCAAAAGCTTCCATATGGGACGCACTACAGAATCAGAGGGCTGATGGTCTCCGTACATAACTATAACGACGGGATCGTCTGTATCCCGGAAATGATCCGTAAGATATTCAAATGCCTCATCGGATCTTTTTACAAGCGTGAGATAACGCTCCGTGGCCCTTACATTTTTTAATCCCTCACGGCCTTTGATCTCAATATCAACAGGAAGATTCTCATAATCCTTTTCATAAGGGCTGTGATTCTGCATAGTCACACAGAATGCGAAAAATGGCTTCCCTCCTTTTTTGAGATTCTCCTCATATTCCCTGATTATCTGCTCTGAACAGGCCATATCGCTGATATAATCGCGCACCTTAGATGAATCCTTCGCAAAATCATCCCGGAAGAGTATCTTCTCAAAGCCGAGCTGGGGATATACCCTGTTCCTCTCCCAGCCTGCGGGAAGATAGGGATGCATGCCCACTGTGGCATATCCCTGATCCCTTAAATATGCAGGCATCGCATAGATTCCCTCATCCACATACTGCTGATAGGGTATGGAACCCTCGGGAAGAAAGAGCAGTGAATCCCCCGTGAGGAATTCAAATTCCGAATTCGGTGTATTGCCACCCACTATGGATACATTAAGCTCTCCGGTCACGGCATTCTCATATTCTCCCCTCTGCAGGGAATGCACATAGGGCATATAGTCCTCATTTGTTTCAAAATCCCCCAGCACGGAAGGATCCGAGAAGGCCTCGTTCATTATGACTATTATGCTGGCTTTTTTTTCGCCGCAGGCTATGGGAGAAAAGCTGTCAAGCTTTTCCTTCGCAGCCTCTGCGGAATATCCCTCCGGCCTGTCAACATTGACATACTGAAGCTCCATGAGAAATGCAGTCAGAGTACCGTCACGTTCGGATATAGCCGTAGGGGTGAAAAGCTTTGTATAGAACCCGAATATATCCCGGGCGGCTTCAGTCTGTACAAAGGCTGTATAGAGCATCATTGCTCCTGCTGATAAAAGGACTCCGAGGGCTCTGATGCCAAAGGATACTCCCTTTTCACACAGATCCCTGAGCTTAAGATCCGCAAAACCGCAGATGATAAACAGGAGTATAAAACCGATGATACATAATAAAGCCCTGCCTCCGGGCATATAATCATATCCTCCTGCAACCTCAGCAGCCGTCCCGAGTGATCCCAGATCCCAGGGAAGCAGGGTGACTCCGCGGAATTCCACAAGATAATATTCCATAAGCCCTGCGATCATAAAGAATACACACATTATCCTGAGGGATATCTTCAGGCTTCCGCTCAGGAAGAAAAAGAAGGTGTTTATAAGAATAAAAAGAAGGATATTCAATACCTGTATCCCCGCCTTCATCCTTACGAAAGGATTGTGTGTGTATGCTTCAAAAAGATACATCACAAGGGCGGGGACGATAATGTACAGCAGAAGATTTCTGATCCTGCCGGGATTCATCTGTAGATGATATCTTCCCTTGCAGGTCCGTTTGATATCATTGTCACGGGATATCCGATCTGCTTTTCAATGAAAAGGATATAATCCCTGCATTTCTCAGGAAGGTCTTCAAATTTTCTTATGCCTCTAATATCGCACTTCCAGCCGGGAAGTGTGGTGAGCACCGGCCTGGCCTTTTCAAGTGCACGGGGATTCGGGAATTCATGCACCCTCTTTCCGTCGATCTCATAATCAGTACATACAGGGATCTCGTCAAGATATCCCAGAGCATCTATAACGGTAAAGGCGACATCCGTGGTTCCCTGAACCCTGCAGCCGTAACGGCTTGCGACACAGTCATACCATCCCACCCTTCTGGGTCTTCCGGTAGTGGCACCGTATTCGCCTCCGTCTCCTCCGTGCTGTCTCAGCTCCTCGGCCTCGTCACCGAATATCTCCGATGTAAAGGCTCCTGCTCCCACTGCAGATGAATAAGCCTTTGAAACAGTTACTATCTTTGTTATCTCATGAGGAGCGATCCCCAGACTCACCGCGCCGTAGGAAGCTATGGGCGATGAAGAGGTTACCATGGGATATATCCCGTTATCAGGATCCTTCATAGAGCCCAGCTGACCCTCAAGGAGGATAGTCTTTCCCTTTTTCAGCTCCTCAGTGCAATAAAGACTGACATCCGTAAGATAGGGCTTGATTATGTCCCTGTATTCCATGCAGGTTTCAAAAAGCTCCTTCGGATCAAGGGGATCCTTATGATACAGTCCGGTGAGCATCACATTCTTCAAAGTGCATATGTCCTCAAGCTTTTCCTTCAGATAATCCTCATCAAAAAGCTCACAGGCCTGTATACCCTTTTTCGCATATTTATCCGAATAAAAAGGCGCTATACCGCTTTTTGTAGAGCCGAAGGCCTTCCCTGAAAGCCTCTCCTCCTCACATACATCGAAAAGGATGTGATAAGGCATGAGGAGCTGTACTCTTTCCGAAATAAGTATGGCCGGTCTTGGGACACCCTTTGAAACTATCTCATCCACCTCGGACTTGAGCTTCATAACGTCAAGCGCCACGCCCGATCCTATGACATTTGTGACATTTTCATTAAAAACCCCTGAAGGACAGGTATGAAGGGCAAATTTGCCGTACTTGTTCTTGATCGTATGTCCCGCATTGGCTCCGCCCTGAAAACGGGCTACAACATCAGCATCCTCAGCAAGAACATCCGTGATCTTGCCCTTGCCCTCATCTCCCCAGTTAGCTCCGACTATAGCCTTGACCATTTATACATTCACCTCCGCTTTCTCTCCAAGCAAATCCTCATACTTCCTGAGCACAGGCTCTACATATTCTTTAAGGAACCTCTCCACCTGATGTGACGCGCAGCCGGTATAATTAACAGGATCAAGACCGGCTTTAAGCTCCTCAAGGGAAACTCCGAACATATCCTCATCTGCTATAAGCTCCAGCAGATCATTGTCAAGCCCCTCGCTCTTGACATGCCGTCCGGCCTCCATCGAAAGCTCTCTTATCTTCTCATGGAGCTCCTGACGGTTGCCGCCCTTATTGACGCAGTCCATCATGATATTCTCCGTAGCCATGAACGGAAGCTCTGCCATAAGATGCTTGCGGATGACCTTATCATATACGACCAGCCCGTCAACCACATTCAGATCCAGAGTCAGTATTCCGTCAATTGCAAGAAACGCCTCGGGGACAGAAAGCCTCTTATTGGCAGAATCATCAAGAGTCCTCTCAAACCACTGCACGGAGGAGGTGATCCAGGTATTCATCGTATCACTCATCACATATCTGGAAAGGGACGCTATCCTTTCGGATCTCATGGGATTCCTCTTGTATGCCATTGCAGAGGAGCCTATCTGTGATTTCTCAAAGGGCTCCTCAACCTCTTTTAAATGCTGGAGGAGTCTTATATCATTTGACATCTTATGTGAGGATGCCGCTATGCCGGCAAGTACATTAAGTACTCTGGCATCCACCTTCCTGGAATAGGTCTGTCCGGAGACGGGATAGCAGGAAGCAAATCCCATCTTCTCAGCTATCATCGGATCGAGCCTGTCAACCTTGTCCATATCCCCGTCAAAAAGCTCAAGGAAGGAGGCCTGTGTTCCCGTAGTTCCCTTTGATCCCAGAAGCTTCAGGGAATCCATGACATATTCGAGATCATCAAGATCCATCAGAAAATCCTGAAGCCAGAGCGAAGCCCTCTTGCCCACTGTGGTAGGCTGCGCCGGCTGGAAATGTGTGAACCCGAGAGTGGGCAGATCCTTGTATCTGCCGGCAAACTCCGAAAGCTCCGATATGACATTCACAAGCTTCCTTTTCACAAGCTCCAGGGCATCACGCATTATTATAATGTCCGTATTATCTCCGACATAACAGGAGGTTGCGCCTAAATGTATGATGCCCGCAGCCTTCGGACATTGCTTCCCGAAGGCATAGACATGGCTCATCACATCATGCCGCACTTCCTTTTCACGCTCTCTTGCCACTTCATAATTGATATCAAAGACATGTGCCTTCATCTCATCTATCTGCTCGTCCGTGATATTAAGCCCGAGCTCCTTCTCGACCTCGGCAAGCGCTATCCAAAGCTTCCTCCAGGTGGAGAATTTCTTGTCCTCAGAGAAGATATACTGCATCTCCTTACCTGCATACCTCTCAGAAAGAGGACTGATATATCTGTCAGTATCGCCCATATGCTCTTCCTTTCCCGGCTGTTGTCATTTTACCGGAACAACAAAACAACGAGTTATTATATACTACGCCATACCTGATTTCAAATACCGCCGGTATCCTGCTATTCGTAGGAGGCTACGATGTCCAGTATCTCATTTGCATAATTCGGATATTTGGCGACAAGCTCCTGTACCTCCTTCTTCGCCGCATCCCTGTTATCGGAATTATAGGAGATCCTTTTTCTCAGCCCCTGCCTTCTGGCTACCAGCTCATGTCTAAGCTCCACCATCTCTCTTCTGTCCGCTATCGCATCCGCCTGATGAAGCCAGAGCATCGGGAAATTGACATTGGCATTGACAAGCTCTTTCCTGAATCTTTCCTCTGCTGCGTCAAGCTCCGAGCTCGTGCGTCTCATGAGCAGACGCTCGTCTCTCTCCTCCTGATACAGCCTCCAGTTGTATGCAAGCTCATCGGAGGAATTGATATGATATTTCTCATACTCATAGGTTACAAGATTCTGTATGTTCACGAACCTGATCTTGACCGTATTCTGCTTTGCTATGATCTGATTGATCTGGTTGGTCGTGCGGCGGTTCACGCTTCTGGCATTGAGGAAGGCCGAGAAGGACAGCGCCAGTGTTATGGACCCCAGGGCAGCTGCGATTATAAATCCCGGAAGGACATTCATCTTGAACATGAACTGCATCAGCAGGAGTATCAGCATGACAAAGCCCATGGCGAATACTGTGATCACCGCAGTATTCCTGCAGCTTATCTCCTTTACTATGGCTTCTCTTCTGGTAAACTGTCTGGAGACCTTCTCACCCTCAAGCTTCCTCAGATCATCCCTTACGAGCTCCTTATAATCCTCATGCTCCTTGAGCTCATCAAGAGCCTTGGGCATATCCTTTGATATCGCTTCCATCTGATAATAGAGAGCATCGCTGATCTTACCGACCCTCTTTGAATAAGACTGTGTCCTTTTTGTCAGATTTACAACATTCTCCGCAGCCAGGATCAGCCTGTTGCCTGACTCCTCGGGTATCTGCTCTATAAGCTCGCAGTCCTTCAGATAATCCGTCACATACCTGTATTCCTTTGAAGCGGAATCGATCTCTGTCGTGCATTCCGCCATCTGATCACAAAGATTCCTTATATATCTCTGCCTTAAGTGCCTGGAGGACATATCCACCTCGGCCCGGTCCATCTGCTCTACCTCCGGGAGGTCCTCCTTCATATACCCGTCATCAAAATAATCATGATCCTCGTCATAATCCTCATCATAATCGTATGGATCACGTCCTTTACGGGAAAACAGATCTTTTATCCTGGAAAAAAGCCCCATCTAGATCATCCTTCTGTAATCGGCCTTAAGCCTGTTGCTCAGTCTCTCCGCCCCAAGCCTGCCTGCATAAGATTTTTCTCTCAGTCTTTTTTTAAGCTCCGCCATCTCCACGGGCTCCCTTGTCATCTCCTCGATCTCCTTTGAAAGACCCTCATCCGGATGCTGCTTTACGAGCATATCTATATAATCCACCCTGGACATGGCAAGCTTCCTGCAGAAAAAGGTCTTTCTTTCATCCCCTGCTGCGCTGAAGCACTCAGCGGCCTTACCGAAGAGGAAATACAGTGCGTAGAGCTTCCCGAGCTTACCCAAAAGCTCCCTGTATTTCAGCCCTTCACGCTCTGCACCCGCGTCCATAAGCTCCCTGGCATGCTCATACAGAAGGATCGCCGAACGGTATTTGCTGTTTTCCACAAGGAAGTCCCCCCTGGCGATGAGCCGGATGAACTCATTTGTATCCGTACCGTCCTTCAGCATCTTCACGATACCTGAAACGGTCTCTCCGCTCATATAATGTCTGTATGAAAAGAGTGTCCTGACATATCCCGTGATATCCTTTTCCATCCTCAGGTCATCCGAAAGATCCGGAAGAGCCAGTTTTTCCTTAATGAAAGCAATAAGCTCCTCCTTCATCAGAAAATCCCCCAGATCGTACAGGCGCTCCTTTATCACAAAGCACAGCTCCTCAAATGAGTGTACAGCTGCCGAAAGCTCAGGTATATGATATGGATTTTGGGAATAAACACCTATAGGCTCGTATATCATTATATAAACACCTCGGTCTCAACCTTAACCCCTGATGACCTGAAAATATCTCCGAAGCCCAGGTCGTATGCGGTGCAATGCACGCTCGAAGCATCCTTCATGCTTATCTCAAGTCTTACACGGGTGCAGCCCTCCGGCCTTTTGGGGAAGCCTTCGCATCTTAACACACTGTATCTGACATCCTTCGTAAAAAAAGATTCGATCCTGAGACGTATCTCCTTGTCTGAACCCAGATAGAATTCACAGGCTCCCTTTGCCTCATACCAGTTTATCCCGGCATTAAGCAGCGGCACATAGACCTCCTGACCGTCCCTTATCATATGAAGTCCCACATCCGATACAAGCTTGTCATCATCAAAAAAAACGCAGGTTTTCAGCGTGGGATTTCCGTCCCTGTCATCGATCCCGGCATAGCAGGCCCCCTTTGTATAGAGGTTTCTGCCCTGAAACACCCTTCGTTTGCGTTCGCAGAGATAGGAGACGGACTTTGAGAGCCACCCTCCTTCAAATCCCTCCCCGGAAAGGTAAACCGCCGACACTATCTCGGAATCCAGCACGGATCTTGCTATATCCAGAAAGCAGAGATCATCCTTTAGCGTCATATCGAAATCCCTGCCCTCGACCATACAAAGATGAGGTCTCGTATCCACCCTGGTATAGAGCAGAAGACTCCTCACTACCTCCCCGTCATAATCAAAAAGCGCGACCTTGTTTTTTGTAAGTACCGGATCCTGATTCATGGCATAATAAAAGAAGCACTCCGGATATCCTATTATCCTGTAGGTCCTGCCCTCCTCCGAAAGAAACGAGGCTGCCTCCTCGACCGTCTTCACATATGCTTCCGATACGTCAGCCAGGGCTATGACCACCCTTTCCACAGTATCAAGAGGTGACAGGACAGAGGAAAGATATATTGTCCGTTTCATAAACCCGGACAGGATATCCTTATAAAGATATCTTTTCCCGTTCCTTTCTGTCTCCCGTCCTTCCATGGCGCCCACAAGGAGATTTCTTATAAGCTCTCCGCCTTCCCCCGAAAGCCTGATCGCATCCTCTCCGTAGGCTATTTCATCATCCGGACCGATATAAGCCGCGACAGGGATGACATACCTCTCGGTACCGGCCAGTACCGGAACAGAACGCACCTCCTCATTTCCATCATTATCGATCCCTATGCTAACCTGACAGAAAAGATCGGTAAGATCATAGCCTATCACCCTTCCCATATGACCTCCCTCACTATCCTGTCCCTTATGATATAATCCTCGGCAAGCTCAGCAAAGCTTTCCGTATCCTCCATGACAAGACTTGTCAGGGCATCCTGAAGGATCTCATACCTGGTCTCCCCATTGGTCAGTCTTTCCTCCGACCTTTCGATATTGCTTCCGGCATGTCCCTTTCCCTCTACGGTAATATAATACTGCAGAGTCTCTCCCGGAAAGATCACCCCTCTTGTCTGATATACTCCGGGATATAATTCCTTCATGATCTCATTCCTGTAATTGACGCTTCCTTCGTTATCGCTCTCCAGGCAGTAATTCAGCACAACCCTGGATCCGGGATCCGTCCTGTGCTCGATAAAGACATCCTCCGAAAAAAGCTCCAGGACAGGGATAAGATCCTTGTAGGAAAGGAAGAAATCAAAGATGATATCCCTCTCCGTCAGATCTCGTATATAAGGATACAGTATCCTGTCGGACCGCATATCCCTCCTGCTCTCAAAGAACCTTATGAGACAAAGCGCTTCGATATCCGAAAGCGTCTCGTCTATGGCATATTCCAGAAGGCCTATATACAGCCTGTCATTAAGCAGTATGTCCCTTAAGAAATCATCCTCGGCAGCCCTCCTGAAATACTCGCCGACAACCCGTATGGAAGCATCCCCCTTAAGATAATCAAAGAATATCTCATCTCTTTCTCCAAGGTATGCTCCGGTGGCAAGCATCTGCTCGATGATCCTTCCTTCGATCACGGAAGCCTCCGCATCGAAATCAATGCAGGCTCTCCATATATCCTTAAGCTCCCTTAATGTACCCTCATAATATTTCGAAACAAAGCCCAGAATCTCCTCATTGTATTTATTCCCCCTGAAGGAGGCTGAGGCCGCCTCCAGGAGCACCGGATCAGGCTCCCTTCCCTCCTCTATGAATCTGGTGGCTATCCTCATGAGTATCCTGGGATCCATGCCGTATGAGCCGTACTCCTTTATCACATTGTAGGCCTCATCGTCATCGCCCTTGATGGAGCAGAATCGGATATATTCATTTCTCTCCTCCATGGTAAGAAGACCCGTATTTATGGAAGACAAAAGCTCATCCAGCAGCTCCTGCATATCATTGTCAAAATAATACCTTAAAAGTGAGGTAAGAAGGCCCTCCTTGAATCTCCTGTTGAAAAGCTCGGAATCAATGATATGCCTGACATAGGACACATTCCTGTCGTCGATGGATATATAGCTCCTTCCGTTTTCCGCCAGAGCCACCCAGAGTCCGGGATCATCTATATCCATTGATCCCATGCTGTCCAGATATCCTGAAAGCCTCAGAAGCCTTATATCTTCAAAATCCGTATATTTCGAGCCGTATCTTCTTCCGTCCTCATCCTGGAAAAAAAGCTCATGATCATTGTCATATATACTGACATAGGCTCTGCCCCCCTTTACGGGAATTGTCCTCTCCTCCTTAAAGGCATCCTCCACCACGGTAACCGATCTTATGCCGGGATCACTTACGATGATAAGATGCAGAAATCCGTTTTTTAGTATCTCCCTGTCCAGAAGATTCAGATCAAAAACCCCTTTGTCAGCATCTCTGAAAAATCTCAGATAATCGACGATTATGGCAAGATTCTCATCCATATGCCCCTGCATCACCTCAGAAGCGGCAAATATGGTGCATGCATTCATGCTTTGGATGAGATACATCCCTGCCTCATTTTCATTGACTATCATATTTGCGTATACATAGGATCTGAATGCGGGAGGCAGATCATTCTGGAAGCTGTAATACATGAGGACATTTCTGGGAAGCAGTTTAGTACCGCTCCGCCCCATGGAGTAGAGGTAGAAATCATACAGATTGGTAACTCCCAGATCTCTTTCCACGGCCTTTTCAAAATAAGGAAAATATCTGCTGTCGCTTATCTCATTGCGGATCAGATAGGAGCATATGGAAATGAGCATCTCATTGTCATTGAATTCGCTGAAGTATGCCCCCATGATGCTTATCACTCTCGCATCAAAGCCCCGGATCCTCTGTGACAGTATCGCCACCTGGTCTGCGATCTCTTTTTTCAGCAGGCCTCGTTTTACGGCAAAGCATAATACATTGATCTCAAAATCCGAAAGCTTCCTTATAAGAGACGGATCATTGGAGAGAATACTGTAAGCCTCCAGATACATGACCGGACTCCTCATCCCCCGCATTACCTGATCCTCGATAAGGGCTCTTTCCCTTTCGGGAGACATCTTAATGGTCTCATCGAGATATATGAGGATCCAGAGTATCCTCCAGGAGTCCCCCGAGCGGTGATAAAGATCCCAGACCTGTCTCACAGCCCGGCTGAGCTTCTCATCATCCTGATCACACATAGCCCTCAGATATGTATAATATGCTGTGAGCTCATATGAAAAATCCCTTTGATCCATTTCACGCTCTACAGCGTCCAGCACTATATCCGCTTCATTGTATCTTTTTGCCGCAAGCAGCAGCTGTGCCTGCATCAGCCTGCTCTCGGGATCATTCCTGTCTGACACAAGAAGCCTCTCTATAAGCCTGTTGGAACGGCTTATCCATTCATCCCCCGATATATCGCCTATACGGAAATTTATGAATTCATTCACAAGCCTTGCTATGGCTGCATGCCTGGACCTTACCGTCTCTCTCTCTCTGCCCTTTGATACGGACATATCCACAAAGATCGGAAGAAAGATCTCCGAATGAAGTGATCTGAGCCTCAGGGATGCGAAATTATGTCCGGCATGGAGTCTGTCATACCGGATCACAAAGCTTATTTCGGCAAAATTCCCCTCGAAATCCTCCAATCCGTACTCATTCTTATAAAGCTCTACAAAATCATCCGTGCTGCTTACCTTAAAGCCCGAATACCCCCAGCCGCTCCTTCTCACGGTAACGGAGATCTCCCTGTCAGCGGTAAGAGCCTGCTCCATCACACTTCCTTCGGCAAAATTCAGCAGTACAGGATTCTTTTTGCCTGCCTCGACGAGAAATTCCTCGACGCCCTCATACTTCCGTCCGGTCAGCGCGCATGCCGCGAAAGCCCTGTATTTGAGAAAGGTCTCCATCTCTCCGCCTTCAAATATCCCCTTTGCCTCGTCACTGTAAAAAAGCTCCGCAGCCTCGGCAAAATTCTCCTTTGCAAGATTGGTGAAATGAAAAAGATTCCTGACCTGGCCTATGGATGAGGCTATCTTCTTATTCACGATACTCAGTGTAACAGGTATCCTCTCCTCGCCCTGATTGGATATTATGGAAATACTGCCCTTAAACACGGTTCCCGGATCGAAGCCCTTTGAATCAAGCTCATAGCCTATCACCAGACCGTTGTCCGGGATCCTTCCGTTATGATCCGTGACGGAAAGCCGGATGCATCTGTGTGAGCATCTCATCATAAAGGCAATATTATCATTGTCTGCCGCGCTCAAAATAAAGGTGCCCTGAGCCGACGTGTTCACCTCGCAGGTTTCCTCTATTCTTTTTATATTCAGAGACAGGCTCAACTATATGTCTCCTTTATAAGGCTCAGCAGTCTGTCGTCATCCTTTCTGTCCATAAAACAGAATCTGATATAGGTATCATCAAGCCCTTTGAAATCCGAGCAGTCCCTTATCATCATCCTCTGCCTGACAGCGAGCTCAAAAAGGGCTCGGGATGACGGCCCCTTTTCCGGCAGATGCACCAGCACGAAATTTGCCCTGGGCTTTATATAGCTTATGCCTGAGGAGCTGAGATCATCAAGCATTTTACATACCCTTTCTCTCTCCCCGGACATATATGTCTTTACCTTTTTTATGTATTCCCTGTCCGAAAGCATCAAAATGGCAGCTTCGTTTGAAAGTGAGCTTACAGACCAGGGATCCTTATTCTCCTCTATTTCCGAGAGAAGCTTTTCATTGGAGGTGATCCCGTATCCCAGTCTTAAACCCGGAGCGCAGAAAAACTTTGACATGCTCCTTATCACAAAAAGGCTTCTGTACTGAGCTGTAAGAGGGGATACATCATAAATATCATCCGCAAAATCGATATAGGTCTCATCAACGGCACAGACAGTGTCAAGCCGGTCGCATATCTCAAGCAGCCTTCCCATCCTGTCGGCGGATACGGCTGTGGACGTGGGATTGACCGGATTGCATATCATAAGGATATCATAGCCTTCCGCCACCCTGTCGCACAGAGCTTCCATATCAAATTCAAAGTCATTCCCTTCTTTAAGATAAAAAAGATCCGCGCTGCCCCCCGCGATGAGGACATTTCTTTCATATTCGGCATAAGCAGGCGCGACTATGAGCGCCCTGGGCGCCTTTTTATGCTTTATCACCGCACCTATGAGCTCGGAAGAGCCGCCACCCACGATGATATGTCCGGCCTCAGCCCTGCAGTATCCGCCAAGGGCTTTCCTTAAGGCCCTGTACCCTCTGTCGGGATATCTTTCCACACAGTGCAGTCTTTCACCGATCCCCTCCAGGTACTTTCCGGACACGCCCAGAGGACTTACATTTGCCGAGAAGGAAATGATCTCCTTTGCAGGGATGCCGTATATCTCCTCTATCTTTTCAAGATCCGAGCCGTGAAACGCTTCCTTCATTTTCTTCTCCAGGTTCCGGGTGAAAACAGCAGCAGCATGGGATACAGCTCCAGTCTTCCAGCCAGCATATCAAATGTCAGTACAAGCTTTGAAACAGTGGAATAACTGTTAAAATTCCCGGTAGGTCCAACCACCGAAAGTCCGGGTCCGATATTATTCAATGTAGCCATAACAGCTGTAAAGTTCGTCTCGAGGTCAAAGCCGTCAAGAGAGATCACAAGAAGAGATATCAGGAGGACCAGCACATAGGACACCAGATAAACCGCGACACCGCTGACCATCTCATCCTTTATCTTTCTTTTGTCCATATATATATTCTTTACAAGCCTGGGATGGATGAAATGCATAAGCTCTCTTATATATGCCTTTGCCATTATTATAAGCCTTGATATCTTAAAGCCGCCGCCGGTGGAGCCTGCACAGGCGCCCACAAACATCAGACAGACAAGTATGGTCTTTGAGAGTGCGGGCCATTCATTGAAATCCGCAGTTGAATACCCGGTTGTGGTGATTATGGAGCTGACCTGGAAAAGCGCCTTTCCGAAGGCGTCAGAGGTGCTGGCGAACATGCCTTTGGCATTGTGCATGATGATCAGTGTGGAGGCGATAACAACGGCAAAATAAGCCCTCACTTCTTCCATGCTGAAGGCCTCCTTGATACTGTGCCTTATCAGGATAAAGAAATAAAAGTTAAAGTTAACTCCGAAAAGGAGCATGAAAACCGAGATTATCATCTGCTGTAGATAGGTATAATCCGCAATCGAGGAATTCTTTATTCCGAAGCCTCCCGTTCCTGCGGTACCGAAGGTCAGGGTTATGGAATCAAACAAAGGCATCCCCGTGATCAGCAGTATCACCATCTGTATCACTGTCATGCCGAAGTAGATGATATAAAGGATCTTAGCGGAATCCCCCAGCTTCGGGACGAGCTTCCCCACATCAGGTCCGGGGGATTCGGATCTTAAGAGATGCATATTCTGTGCTCCGGTTTTGGGAAGTATGGCAAGGATGAATACAAATACCCCCATCCCACCTATCCAGTGGGAGAAGCTTCTCCAGAAAAGCGAGCAGTGAGACAGGCTCTCCACGTCGGAAAGGATGCTGGAGCCTGTCGTGGTAAAACCGGAAACAGTTTCAAACAGGGCATCGATGAAATCCGGGATCTCCCCTGTTATCACAAAGGGTATGCAGCCCACAACAGACATTATTATCCAGCCCATTGCAACCGAGATGAAACCCTCCTTCGCATAATACAAAGGCTTGCTTACCTTCTTCAGGGTAATGAGTCTGCCTGTCAGGGCACATATCAGGGCAATGCCAAAATATACAAATCCCTCCGATTCCCTGTAAAACAGGGATACGACAGCCGGAGCCAGAAAAAGAGCTCCCTCAACCTCCATCAGCGTTCCCAGTATGTATAATATGCTGGCAAAATTCACTTGAAATTACCTCCGCTTTATATCATAACCCTCAGGCTCAGCCTGCGAGTATATCTGTTATGTCACTGAGTCCCTTATGGGTAGTGACGATCACCACTCTGTCTCCTACCTTTATGGAATGTCCGCCTCTGGGATAGATGATATTATTTCTGCGTCTGATGCAGGCGACAATAAGATCTTCCTTGATCTTAAGATCCTGGAGAGGGATATCCGTCACCTCAGATTCCTCTCTTATGACAAACTCCAGAGCCTCAGCCTTACCGTCAAGGATATTTACAAGTGTCTCAACCTGGCTTCTTCCCTGAGAATTCTGCATGGCCCTTATCGTCGTATTCACGATATCTACAACTATCGATCTGATATGGACTATGGTCCCGATGTTTATCTCATCGATTATCGCATCGAACATCATCCTGTTGACCTTGGTCACTATTTTTGCTTTTTCATTATGCTTTTTTGCATAGAGTGAGATCAGTATGTTTTCCTCGTCTATACTTGTAAGGGCAACAATGGACTCCGCCCTCTCGATGCCCTCCTCCAGTATGACGGTCTCCTCGGTTCCGTCACCGTTTATTATGGTCGCCTTCTCGAGAGCCTCGTCAAGCTCCATGCACCTTGCCCTGTCCCTCTCGATTATCTTGACATTGATACGCGAATCCAGAAGCATTTTAGCAAGATAGAATCCAAGCTTGCTGCCTCCGATTATCATTGTATCCTTTACCGCATGAGTCTCGATATGGATCGTCTCGAAAAATCTGGCCGCATTCAGCGGGGATGCAAGAAATGAAACCCTGTCACCCTCCTTCAGGACCGTGGAGCCGTTGGCAATAAGAACCTGATCTCCCCTCTCCACCGCGCATATCTGTATGGAATTGCGGATTTCAGGGGAAAGCTTCATTATCTTCTCGTCAATCAGCGGCGAATTCTTTTCTATCCGGAATTTAAGAAGCTCTACCCTTCCGCCGGAAAGCGTATCTATTTTTATGGCAGAAGGAAATCTCAGGATCCTTGCGATCTCTCTGGCAGAGGCCCTCTCCGGATTGATAACCAGAGTAAGTCCCAGCTCCTCTCTGAAGAAGCCGACCTCATCCAGATATATCGGATTCCTTACCCGGACTATCGTCTTTATGTCCGCATTTGATTTTCTGGCTATCAGACAGCAGAGGAGATTCACCTCATCAGAGTACGTGGAGGCTATCAGGATATCAGCCTTCTTTATCCCGGCCTCCTGCTGTACCACAATAGAGGCTCCGTTTCCCTCCACTCCTATGACATCAGCAGTCTCCGTGATCTGATTTACAACCTCTCCGTCAATATCAATGACAATAATGTCATGATCTTCCTTTGAAAGTGATTCTGCCAGTGCAGAACCGACCTTTCCGCATCCTACTATAATTATCCTCATGCCGATATCTCCCGTCCTGTATATAATTGATAATATTTACCCTGCTTAGCGATGAGCTCATCATGTGTTCCCCGTTCTATTATCCTGCCCTGCTCAAGCACCATGATGCAGTCGGAATTTTTGACCGTGGAAAGCCGGTGCGCTATCACAAAGGTGGTCCTCCCCTTCATAAGCCTGTCCATTCCATCCTGGACTATCTTTTCTGTTCTTGTGTCAATGGAGCTTGTCGCCTCATCCAGGATGAGCACCGGCGGATCAGCTATGGCAGCCCGCGCAATGGCAAGGAGCTGACGCTGTCCCATGGAAAGATTCGCGCCGTCTCCCTTCAAAACCGTATCATAGCCCTCCGGAAGCCTTCGGATAAAGGTGTCCGCATTCGCAAGCCTTGCGGCAGCGACTACCTCCTCCTCGGTGGCGTCAAGCCTGCCGAATCTAATATTCTCTCTTACCGTCCCGGTAAAAAGATGGGTATCCTGCAGCACCATCCCCAGAGAGCGCCTCAGGTCCGCCTTCTTTATCTTATTTATATTTATCCCGTCATATCTTATCTTGCCGTCCTGGATATCATAAAATCTGTTTATGAGATTTGTGATGGTTGTCTTCCCCGCGCCGGTGGAGCCCACAAAGGCTATCTTCTGACCCGGCTTTGCATAGAGCTCTATATTATGCAAAACCAGTCTGTCATCATTATATCCGAAATCGACATCATCCATCTCTACTGCACCCTGAAGCAGCTTGTAATCGGTGGTATCCGTCGCCTTGTGATAATGCTCCCAGGCCCAGATTCCGGTATGCTCCGACGAAGGGCTTATGCTGCCGTCCGGGGCGACAGACGCATTTGTCAGGGTCACATAGCCTTCATCCCTCTCGGTCTCAGAATCCAGCAGCGCAAATATCCTCTCTGCTCCCGCCAGTGCCATGAGCACAGAGTTGAACTGCATCGATATCTGATTTATCGGCATATTGAAGCTTTTATTAAAGGTCAGGAAGCTTGCCAGCTTTCCCACCGTCAGCCCTCCGACACCGTTAAGCGCCAGCGCTCCTCCTAATGCAGCGCAGAGCACATAGCTCACGTTGCCCAGCTGCATATTCACCGGACCCAGGATATTGGCGAATTTATTCGCATTATAGGCCGAATCAAAAAGTGCCTCGTTCTTTTCATCAAAGTCCCTTATCGCCTCATCCTCATGATTGAAGACCTTGACGACCTTCTGCCCCGCCATCATTTCTTCAATATATCCGTTAAGCTCGCCCAGTGATCTCTGCTGACTGATGAAATTCGCTCCGGACCTTTTTCCGAAAAAGCCTGTAGTAAAGATCATGACCGCGACCATGGCCAGGGTAAGGACAGTAAGCGGTATGCTCAATACTATCATGCTGATAAAAACCGAGACTATGGTTATAAGGCTCTGCAGGAACTGGGGCATGGCCATGGATATCATCTGTCTCAGAGTGTCAATATCATTGGTATATACAGACATGATGTCTCCGTGGGCATGAGTATCAAAGTATCTTATCGGAAGGGATTCCATATGCGAAAAAAGCTCCTTCCTTATCTGCAGAAGAGTCCCCTGGGATACTACTATCATGATGCGCTGATTTACATATGTGGATACCACACCTATGAGATATATCACTGCCACCCTTGAGATCGCATGAAGAAGCGGACTGAAATCAGTACTCCCGCTCATGAGCATCGGCGTAATATAATCATCTATCAGATTCCTTATGAAAAGGGTTCCCTGAACAGAGGCAAGCACTCCGATGATTATGCATATCACAACTATCACGATATGCGGAGTATAATACCTCATCATGTATCCCATCGTCCTTACAAAAAGCCTGCCCGGATTCTTGACCTTAGCCCTGGGTCTGCCGCGCATCCCCCTGCCAGGGCCGCCTATCTCTCTTACTTTCTCTTCAGCCATTTATATATATTCCCTCAAGCCTTTAATCAAAAGGATCATCGAAGTCTCCTGTGCCGCCTGTCTGTGACTCGTAAACATCCCTGTATATCTCTGATGACGCAAGAAGCTCATCATGACTGCCCACTGCCGATATCCTTCCGTCATCCATGACTATGATCCGGTCTGCTCCCATTACTGAGGATATCCTCTGCGCTATGATAAATATCGTGGTATCCGGGATCTGTTCATGCATGGCCTTTCTTATCCTGGCATCAGTTGCTGTATCCACTGCCGAGGTGGAATCATCAAATATGATAATCTTTGGTTTTTTCACAAGGGCTCTTGCTATACAGAGTCTCTGCTTCTGACCGCCGGAAAAATTGGATCCGCCCTGTTCTATCCTGGAATCATACCCCTCAGGCATCGCGGATATGAATTCATCCGCCTGTGCCATACGGCATGCCTCGATGCACTCCTCCTCTGTCGCTTCCTCATTTCCCCATCTCAGGTTTTCCAGGACCGTCCCTGAAAAAAGATTGTTCTGCTGGAGCACCATGGATACCTGATCCCTTAATACGACCAGATCATAAGCCCTGACATCTGTCCCTCCTACCCTGACGCTCCCCTCCGATACGTCATACAGTCTGGGAATGAGATTTACAAGGGAGGTCTTGGCCGAGCCTGTGCCACCGATTATCCCTATCACCTCACCTGACTTCACATGAAGCTCTATGTCCTTGAGTACATATTCCTCTGCAGTCCTGTTATATCCGAAATTCACCCCGCAGAAATCAACAGATCCGTCAAAAACCTGACGGACCGGATCCTCCGGATCCTTCAGATCACTCTCCTCCTTTATCACCTCCGTGATACGCTGGGCTGAGGCCATTGACATCGTGAGCATGACAAAGATCATGGAAAGGATCATGAGGGAGACAAGTATATTCATACAATATGCCAGAAGGCTCATAAGCTCTCCCGTAGTAAGCTCCTGCTGTATTATGGCATTAGCGCCAAGCCAGCTTATGAGGATGATGCAGGTATATACCGTCAGCTGCATTACAGGCATATTTGTGACCATCAGCTTCTCAGCCCTGATGAACATATTGTAAAGGTTCTCTACCGCTCTGTTGAATTTATCCTTCTCATATCCCTCTCTTACATAGGCCTTTACAACTCTTATCGCCGAGACATTCTCCTGTACGGATGCATTCAGGTCGTCATACTTTTCAAATACCTCACGGAAATAAACCGTGACCCTTCTCAATATGAGAAAAAGAAAAAGCCCCAGAAACAGAACCGCTGTGAGATATACCGCAGAAAGCCCGGGACTGATTATCACAGTCATCGTCATGGCTATGACAAGCGACATTGGGGCGCGCATAGCCATTCTTAAGAGGATCTGGTAGGCATTCTGCACATTGGTGATATCCGTTGTGAGCCTGGTGACAAGGCCTGAGGTGGAATATTTGTCTATATTGGAAAAGGAAAATGTCTGGATATTACGATACATCCTCGAGCGGAGATTCATTGCAAGCCCTGCGGAGGCCCTGGCCCCGAAGACTCCTCCTCCGATCCCCGCCATAAGTCCTATGACTGCAATAACAAGCATCATACCGCCCGTGGACAGTATGACGCTCATGTTTCCGGCCTGAACCCCGCTGTCGATGATCCTGGCCATCAGCAGGGGGATCATCATCTCCATGATAACCTCGAGTATCATACATAAAGGAGTCGCAGCTGAAGCAGCCTTAAACTGCCGGATCTCCGCTCCGATCGTTCTGATGCACTCCTTTATTGAAATGCTTTCATAGGATTTTGGCTGTTTGGCTTCCATCGGAGACTCTATCCGATCCTCCTTGCCCCGTCGGAGGCATCGGCTATATAAAACTCCGCTTCTATGCCCGTGCGCTCCTTATATACAGAACCCAATGCCTTAGTGAAATTATCCACATATTCATTTTTGACGATCGATACGGTGCATCCTCCGAAGCCGCCGCCCGTGATCCTTGAGCCTATGACCCCCGGCAGCTTCCAGGCCTCGTCTACAAGTATGTCCACCTCTTCGCAGGAGGCTCCGTAATCATCCCTCATAGAGATATGCGCCTCATTCATCAGCTTTCCGAAGCCCTCAAGATCACCCTTCCTGAGAGCGGAAACAGCCTTTATCGTCCTCTGGTTTTCATACACCGCATGCCTTGCCCGCTTCCTGCAGACCTCACTCTTTATATATTCGCTGTGCCTGTCAAATCCCTCCTCATCGAGCTCTCCCAGGGAATTGATATCCATCACCTTCTGCAGATCCGCCAGCGCCTCCTCGCTCTCCCTGCGTCTTGTATTATAAGAGTTATATGAGTTCTCGGTGAGATTGTGCTTAACCTTTGAATTTGTTATCACTATCTTTTCGTTTTTTAGATTTAAGGGTACATATTCATAGCTCAGATCCGCCGTGTCAAGGAAAATGGCATGATCCTTCTTTCCCATTGCAGAGGCAAACTGATCCATTATGCCGGAATTGCTTCCGTTATATTCATTCTCTGAAACCTGACCGAATCTTGCGCAGTCTATCATATCCACAGGAAGGTCATAGAGATCCTTTACGATCACCGCAGCTAGCTCCTCTATGGAGGCCGATGCCGAAAGCCCTGAACCTGCCGGAAGATCTGCAGCCATCACCATATCATAGCCCCCGGGTATGCTGACGCCCGCCTTTTGCATGGCCCAGATCACTCCCTGCTGATAATCATACCAGAGACCGTTGTCATTGGGAGCAAGCTCATCCATACTTATCTCCTGGACCCCCTCCTCCGGCCAGGTCATATTAAACCATCTGAGAATCCTGTCATCACGCTTTCTGGCCACGCCGTAATTCCCCATGGACAGAGCGCAGGGAAAAACATGGCCTCCGTTATAATCGGTATGCTCACCTATGAGATTCACCCTTCCCGGAGCGAAGTAGCATCTGATATCCCCTTCATCCCCGAACTTTTCCTTAAAGCACTCCAGTACCCTCTCGATCATATATACCTCCTGTATATTTACGTACAGTTATTGTATTGCAGCTTTTGGATAAGCAGTCAAAGCTGACAATACATTATACATCTAATCCACGCACTAATCAAAAAACGCCCTTTGCTGATATCGACGTCTCTCCCTCTGAACCTGCACCGGCTTCCGCAGGCATTTCTGCGTAAACTGTGATATAATCTAAACACTCTGCCATTGTATGAGATGATCTCGGTTTCCACCTGATTTTTCCGATATGAGACATGCAGGTAAAGCACGTTGATCATCTCACTGATACTTCAGAGTAAAGGACATGAAATAAATGAATGCTGTTGAATGGATACAACCTGATATTGAAGGGAGCGAAAGATATCTGGAAAAGCTGAACAATTGTCATCAGATCATCGGTGATCTGGGCCCTATGGTGGTGCTGGGCTACGGATATAAACAGTTTTATTCCGATGGCCTGTACTGGACCCTGGATGGTCCGGTGGATGAATGGCTTCCTCCTGTGGGAGACTGGGATAACACAGACTGGCCTGAGGTAATGGAGAGGAATGTTCCTGACGGGACAAAACTCACCCGCATCCCGGAATATCTGCTGAAGATATGGAAGGAGCAGATCCCGGACAGGATAGAGATCATCGAGAGCAGGGACCAATGGGATTATGTACTCTATCCCGACCGGCTCGTGGCGATGAAAGGAAATAAGCTCAAGAGCTTCAGACAGAGTACCAATCGTTTCCGCAAAATGTATCCCGAAGCCGTGATCATTCCGATAAAAGAAGAAAACATACCGGAAGTGCTGGCCTTTCATGACAAGGCGGTAGCAGAGCTTCTGCAAAGAGTGGATAACGTTAAGGAGGCAGAGCGGGAGGATCAGGCGATACGCCGGATCCTGAAATTCTGGGGAGATCCCAACAGCCGTCTCTTTGGATTTCTGGTGAAGGTCAACGGTACGATCGCATCTGCTGTCGTCAATGAAAGGATCAATGAGGTCTCCAGTATAGGGATCTATCAGAAGAATAATTATGATTTCAAGGGAGTTAACTCCTATACTATTTATAAGGATGCACAGATGCAGAAAGAGATGGGTATCCTTATCATGAATATCATGCAGGATGTGGGTGTTAAGAACCTGAGAGCTGTCAAGGAGCATCTTTCCCCTTTGGTATATATCCGCAAATATTCTGTCATTTATCACAACCCCGGTCCGTTAAAACTTCGGGATGATCCGGATGAGGAAAAGACCTGGTGCAGAACGGGAATGAAGCTGACCGTAAGGAAGGACGGGAAACAGGTTTATTTTAACGTCTCCGGAAGGATCTCTGCAGAAAATGCCGATCTGATCTGTGCCAGGATGCTTAAGGCCTGCAGGAGAGGATACAGTATAAGGCTTGATCTGTCGGACGCAGAGTACATGAGTGCCGCAGGACTCAGGATGCTTTTATTCGTATTTAAGATAAAAGGACCGGAGGGCTTTGTCATATGCGGTGTAGCTGATCCCGTTAAGGAAATACTGGCTATGCTCGGTTATGACAATATAATTACTATCTCCGGGGAGGATGAGACTTATGGAAAACGATGCTGATGAGATCCGGGACTATTCCTTTTGGGGGCTTTTCCGGTACGCACTGCCGACCATTATCTCCTTAAGCGTCAGTTCAGTCTATGCCTGTGTTGACGGGTATTTTATCGGTACCTATATAGAGGAGGAGGCGGTTTCCGCCGTGGAGCTTTTTCTCCCTGTCGAAAACCTTCTTTTTGCATTTGCCTTTATGTTCGGCAACGGAGGAAATCCGGAGCTTGAGCGACTGTCCGGCAGCAGCCGGAAGGATCTTTCCGACAGGATATTTTCGGATCTTTTCTGGTTCATGATGTTCTGCGGGATAGTCATTACAGCTCTGCTTGTATTATTTAAAAATCCCCTGACCGTTCTTCTGGGAGGAGGCAGCAGCGCCGGTCAGATGGGAATATGGTTTGATGAGTATTATTCCATCTGTGCCCTTAAGCCGTTTTTTTGTATTTCCGCGATCGCGCTTTCCATACTGATGACCGGCGAGGGGAAAGTGCTGCGTGCCAGTCTTTTTTCCGTTTCCGGAGGGCTGTTAAATCTTGTTCTTGACTATTTATTTATTAAATGCATGCATATGGAGGTCCGCGGTGCAGCCATTGCCACGGTCATCGGAAATGCATTTACCTTTCTGCTTTTTCTGCTTCATTATATGCCCGTATGGAAGGACAGACGGTGCTTCCGTTTCCGTGCTGTCAGGCATTTTTCATATATAGGCAGGATCTGCCTCAACGGAATATCCGAGATGATCTCGACTCTGGCCTTAAGTGTGACTGTACTGCTCATGAACCGGCTGATGGTAATGGTGTACGTAGATGACGGTATAAGCGCCATGCTGGTGGTCACATATGCTTCGGAATTCTTCCTTGCCGTATCCGAAGGCCTTGATGTGGCGGTGGGACCGCTGATAAGCTATCATTACGGGAGAAAGGACAGCCGTGAGGTCCGGAAGGCATACAGGTATTCTTTAATATGGACAATGATCATCGCTGCTGTGAGCGTCTTCGGAATCTGTCTTTTCAGAGAGAACTATGTTGACATATTTTTCATAAAAGGCAGTCCGATGTTTTATCTGGGTGTGCACGCTCTGCTTCTGTCCGTCGCAGGTATTGCCCTTCAGGGAATAAATGTGTATGTCCAGAGTCTTTTTACCGCTTTTTCAGATGCGGTGGTATCCGGCATATTATCTGCTCTCAACACCTTTGTATTTATGGTGGGAGCAGAGCTTATCATGGCTTATTTGTTCGGAGCTGACGGATTGTTTGCCGCTCAGAGTGTGGCCGAGACAGTGACACTGTTTTTCTCGTTCTATTGTTTATGGCGTTTCAGAAACAAGTACGGATATGGGAGATCGGGCTCCGCTCTTTGAGCCCTCCCTGCTGCTTTTATCAGTTTTACATATGCGGCTCAGCCTGTGTCCTCTCAGTCATCCCTCCTGTCTTTTCTTCAGGCTTTTCCTCCGGCATCTCTTCCTGTATCCTGTCTGTTATTTCCCCCGGGAGCCCTTGCTGTATACTATCTGTTTTTCCCCCGGGGAGCTCTTGCTGTATACTATCTGGTTTTTCCCCTGTGCGCTCCTCCTGTATACTGTCTTTTTTCCCCTCCGGGAGCTTATCTGTTTTCTCTTCCGGTTCATTTTCCGTTATTCTCCCGGGCATTTTTTCCGTTATCTCTTCAGGCTTTTCCTCCGGCGTCTCTTCCTGTATCCTCTCAGTTTTTTCCCCGGGGAGCTCTTCCTGTATTTTATCTGTTTTTTCCTCCGGAAGCTTATCCGTTTTCTCTTCCGGTTCATTTTCCGTTTTTCCGGGCATTTTTTCCGTTATTTCTTCAGGCTTTTCTTCCGCCATACTATCCGGGGGCTGTTCGGTATTTTCCTCAGTGTTTTTCACCGCTGTGTCCACCGGCATCTCACCCGGCATATTCTCCGGCGCTATCTCCGTTTTGTCCTCCTGATCCTTCCCAGATTCCTCCCTGGGAGGTCTTCTGTTCTGGATCTCCCCTATTGTATGATTAAGTCCCTCCGAGAAATCCCTGCTGCTTTTCTTAAGCCCGCCTACCCTTACGGTAAGCTCCGGTTCCTTACCCTTATCATCCGGGACAAAAAGCTCATCCTCAAATCTTTCTGCTGTCATATCTATGGCATCATCTATCCTCATGCCTCTGACATCATGCTCGAAGTCTGATATCCCCTTCCTGAATTCATCGGTATCATCCTCCGGAGCTGAGATCCCGACCACCCTGTCGAAGACATTCAGCCTGTATTCTACTGTTTCGGCCCCGTTTAAGGTCACTGTACTGACAGGCGCTGCATAAGCGGACACTCCTCCGCCGATCACTGCCAGAGCAAGAAGCGCAGCAGCAGTTCTTGCAAAAGCTGACATTCTCCTGTAACTGCCTGCTTTAACCTCATCCTTTTTTATCTCGAATTCAGAGAGCTGAAGAACCTGCCCAACCTGATATCCTCTGTTTTTAACGGCATGAACTATGCCCTTATCATCAAGGATCGCTGCCTTATCCTCTTTTATCTCCAAAACCACGGATCTCATTCTCTTCTCCAAATCTGATCTGCCCGAAATATATTACCTGCCCGGCTTTATCCTCAGGCTGTTCAATCCGCCCTGTAGGGCAGATAGCCGGCTATCCCGGGATAATCCCCTGCCAGTATCACAGCTGCACTGATAAGGTATTTCCTGTGTCTGTCTATAAGCTTTCTTGAAACCTTCTCCCTTTGAAGTATCTTTTTTATAGGAAGTATCCTGCTCCTTATTATCTCCTCCATAAGAGGCGGAGGAGTGAATATGGCCTTTAATACCAGACCGCAGGCCTTCTTTGATTTCTCCGCCCTGGGAGAGCATTCCACCAGGTCAAAGAAATCTATACCGTAATCCTTCAGTTCATCCCTGAGGGTTTCTATTTCATCCCTGAGAGCCGTATCCGCTGTCACGGCTGTTTTTTCATTTATATCATGCTGCAGGGACCGGTCAGTCTCTGACTCCTCTGTCTCCCCTTCAAAAAGCTCAGGCATTACGGCGATCTCATTCTCACCCACTCTTGCGTTCTTTCTGTAATTATCAAGCTCCCTGCTTTTTATCACATACGCGGCATAGGACCAGAAGCTTCCTCTGGTCCCGTCATAGTTTTTTACTGCCTCCGAAACTGCCATGAGCGCAATGGAATACTCATCATCACTTACGGTGATATTCCTGTTTAATATCTTTCCTGTCAGTTTCAGTATGTGCTGCTGTTCCTCTGAAAGGAAACGGTCCAGCGCCTCAGTGCTTTCCGCTGCTGAGAGCGCCCTTTCGTTTGCCGTGCCTGTTTCATTCATTCCTGTTTGAATAATCCTTTAAGAAAACCATATATTTCCGAGAGCTTTTTTGTCACGATGTTTCCGGACTCTTCTTCAGCTGGCCGGGCTTCAGACTCTGTCCTGACATTTTCGGATGCAGCTGTCTCCAAAGCTGCCTGCAGGTTATCATCCTCCTTCAGCGGTCTGTTTCCTGCCACTCCCTCGGGAAGCTCATCCTCTTTTCCTTCCATGACTTCAGGCAGCTCTTCGTCAACCTCTATCCCGGCTTCACTGAATGCCGCCGCAAGTGCAGCCTCCGCCTCGGAAACCGCATCCCTGTAAGCGCTTATTTCCTCCTCAGACAGATCAGGGTTTTCGTCAAGCGCCTCCTTCTCAGCCTTCAGCGCATCCTCTGCTGCATTTATATATTCCTGAAGTGAAGCTTTGGTATCCTCATCCTCGATAACTTCAAGTGCATCCTTATAGGCCATTATATTCAAAGAATCTTCAGGAAGCTCCATCTGCTCACCCTCAGGCTTTTCCGATAACTCATCTTTCGCTTCGCCTTCAGGAGGAGCCGGTCTCTCACCCTCTGCTGTCTCTTCCGGCATAGCCGGCCTCTCACCCTCTGCTGCGCCCTCCGGCATAGCCGGCCTCTCACCCTCTGCTGCGCCCTCCGGAGGAGCCGGCCTCTCACCCTCTGCTGCGCCCTCCGGAGGAGCCGGTCTCTCACCCTCTGCTGCGCCCTCCGGAGGAGCCGGCCTCTCACCCTCTGCCGCTTCGAGCTGCATCTGCTTCCCTTCGGCTCCGGTGCCTGCATTGGCCGCATATGCGACTGATGCTGAGCTTAAGCAGAGCGTTCCTGTAAGTGCCGCCATCATGATCCTTTTAACTATCGCATTCTTCATTTTGTTTTCCTCCTGGTATTATAATCATTTTTCGGGTTTCTGTATCCCCTTCTGACTAAATATACGCAGACCTGAAACAAAAAAAGGGGGTCGGATGATATTTTTTTCATCCGGCCCGGATCATTTTATGTAAGCATTTTTGTCAAGATGCTATCGGTAAGGAAGGCAAGCTATATGTAAGTCTGTTTTCGTACAACTCCTTATTCAGTTACAGTTGAGAAGCTTCTGATCTCATATCCTGCAGCCTCTACAGCTTTTCTTAAGGCCTCCTCATCCACGGCCTCATCGGATATGATCACCGTCTCTCCTCTTCTATGTGAAGATCTGACCTTTTTGACTCCGGCAACCCTTCTTACAGCTTCATTGATATGCGCCTCACACATGGAACACATCATGCCGTCTATCTTTAATACAGTCTTTACCGTATGGTCTCCGTCACTGCCACCGGCTTTACGGAGTTTCTCGGGCTTTTTTATTCCCTTGAGTATACCGGAAGCCTCGGAGGCAGATATCACGCTTTTGTCAACCCTGCCGGTGCAGGATCCTCTGCAGGAAGCACAGCCTCCGCCGCAGCCTCCGCTCCTGATATCGTTTATTATCTGTCTCAGGGCCAGTCCGATAAACAGTGCCAGTATGGCTATGACTATTATATTACCTAATAAAGGCGGCATATCGATCTACCTTCTTCAAGCCCCTCAGGCCGAGGCTTCCACACTCGTAAGGGATTTTATGCTGTCATCCGGCTGATAGCCTTTACGGAAAAGCAGATATATAATAAGCGCTATGAGCGCAAAGCCTGCAGCCGTACCTATACCGAACGCAACCTCTCCTGCAAAAAATCCGAAAACATTATAACATATGAAGGCCAGAACATAAGCCCATACCGTCATATATCCGATCGCAGCCCATGTCCATTTTGCATTGTTCATTTCACGTTTTATGGCTCCTATAGCTGCAAAGCAGGGTGCGCAGAGCAGATTGAATATCATGAATGACATGGCTGCCATCGGCGTATAGTCTGCGGCAACACGGTCCCAGATGCCTTCGCCCTCTTCTCCGAGCTCTTCGCCGGCAGCCTCCTCATCGTAGTTGTAAAGAACCCCGAAGGTACCGACAACCTGCTCCTTGGCCACAAGTCCGGTAATGGTGGCTACCGCAGGCTTCCAGCTTCCGAAGCCCAGAGGTCTGAAAATGAAGGAAAGAGCATTTCCTACGTCTGCAAGAAGTGAAGCATCCATAGGCGCCACGTCTTCCTCAGGGATATGCATCCTGTCAGCCAGCTGTGCGGTATATTCAGCTGTCATGACGTTCTCATCCGCAAAGAGATTTTCGACCATCCCGAAGCTGCCGTTAACTGTCCCGAAGGCCGACAGGAACCAGATTATGACTGATGAAACGACTATGACGGATCCTGCCCTCTTTATAAATGACCAGCCTCTCTCCCAGGTTGCTCTCAGTACTCCGCCCGCGTTGGGTATGTGATAGGCGGGGAGCTCCATGACAAAGGGTGCCGGCTCTCCTGCAAACTGCTTGAATTTCTTTAATATGATCCCTGACAATATGATCGAACCTATGCCGATAAAGTATGCTGAAGTGGCGATCCATGGAGATCCTCCGAATACTGCTCCGGCTATAAGTCCTATGATGGGAAGTTTAGCTCCGCAGGGCATGAAGGTCGTGGTCATGACCGTCAGCTTGCGGTCCCGGTCGTTTTCTATCGTACGTGAAGCCATGATCCCGGGAACTCCGCAGCCTGTAGCTACAAGGCAGGGAATAAATGATTTGCCCGAAAGCCCGAACTGTCTGAATATCCTGTCCATTACGAAGGCTACGCGGGCCATATAGCCTATATCCTCAAGGATTGAGAGCAGAAGGAAAAGCACCAGCATCTGGGGTACGAAGCCGATGACAGCTCCGACACCTGCGACTATTCCGTCCTGTACAAGCCCGTAAAGCCATGTCCCCTCGGCTACTCCGAGTCCGGTGAGGATGGAATCAAATAATCCGGGCACCCATTCTCCGAAAATGACATCATTTGTAAAATCTGTCGCTGCTGTTCCTATCGATACGCTCCAGCCTCCCATGGCGATAGCATAGATTAAAGACATTACCACTATAAAGATGGGAAGACCCAGTATCCTGTTTGTGACTATCCGGTCTATCCTGTCGGAGGTTGTAAGCTCTCCGTCTGCCCTTCCCTTTTCCACCGCTACTTCTATTATATCTGTGATAAGCTCGTATCTCTCGTTTGTAATGATGCTTTCCGAATCATCATCCATAGCCTTTTCATGGCTTTCAATGAGCTTTTCGATCTCTGCCGCATCCAATCCCAGCGCAAGCTTCTCCAGCACTTTTCCGTCGCGTTCAAATACCTTTATGGCATACCATCTGAGAAGGCCTTCATCAACCTTCCCCCTGAGTTTCTCCTCTATCCTTGACAGAACCTCCTCTGTAGCGCTGCTGAAGCATTTTTTCTGTTCGATGCCCTTTCCGGCCTTAGCCAGGGCCACAGCCTTGCCGGCAGCATCATGGACGCCTTCCCCCTTCATCGCAGAAATCTCCACTATCTCGCAGCCGAGCTTTTCGGAAAGCTTTCCGGTATCGATGCGGTCTCCGTTTTTCTTCACAAGATCCATCATATTTACCGCCAATACCACCGGTATCCCCAGCTCGATAAGCTGTGTCGTGAGATAGAGATTTCTTTCGATATTGGTGCCGTCCACTATGTCAAGTATGGCATCAGGCTTTTCGTCTATCAGATAATTCCTGGATACTACCTCCTCCAGTGTATATGGTGAAAGAGAATAGATTCCCGGCAGGTCCTGTATGATAACGTCATTATCTCCCTTGAGTCTGCCTTCCTTCTTTTCAACCGTTACACCCGGCCAGTTGCCTACATATTGATTTGATCCCGTCAGCGCATTGAAAAGTGTGGTCTTGCCGCTGTTGGGATTTCCTGCCAATGCTATTTTTATCGCCATGTCTTTATCCTCCCGCCTTATTCAACCTCGATCATTTCCGCATCTGCTTTGCGTACGGAAAGCTCGTAATTCCGTATATTAAGCTCCATCGGATCCCCCAGAGGCGCTACCTTTCTCACATGGATCTCGACACCCTTTGTGATACCCATATCCATTATGCGGCGCTTTACCGATCCCTCTCCATGGAGCTTCCTGACCTTCACTGTTCCGCCGACCGGAACATCGCGCAATGTTTTCATTACCTTTTTTCCTCCTCTGTAAAGCGTATTTTTATATTGCGTCAACCATTATCTTCGCGGCCATTTCTTTAGTTATTGCTAACCTCGAATCCCTTATATTTACTATCATATTGCCATTCTGGGCTTGTACAACCGCTAACTCGGTATCGTTTACAAATCCGAGATCTGCCAGATGGCTTTTTGTTTCCGGATTACCTCCAACCCTCCTTACTACTGCTTTATCTCCTGATCTGAGTACAGCTAAAGGCATCATGACACCTCCTGAAAAGCTATTATTATAGTTAGGTTTGACTAATCTGACTGTATGTTAGCACTCGCTAACACGGATGTCAAGACCGGCCCGGCATATCTGTCACGAAACAGGCGGTCTGATATAAAGAAGTCAGCCTCCGTTTTTGTTCCCGAGTTTTTTCATATTGATATCATCCAGCTCGCCCCAGTCCAGGACATCATAGCTTTTCCCGTTCCAGTCGAAGGTATCCTCAAAGAACATGAAGCTCTGAGGATTTCCCGACTCACGGTCTACAAAATCATATATCCGCCTCCCGGATCCGCCGACATTTTTGGTTGACTCTTCGCCGATCCTGACGGTTTTAAGCGCCTTCAGCACCTTGATGACAGTCTCCGAATCATATCCGTCATACCAGGTTTTCCCCGAAAAAACCAGCTCCGGAGGATCTGCAAGTGCCTTTTCATACCATTCATTCAGCCTCTCATCATTACAGAATATAAAAAGCGGCTCGCCGGTCCTGACACCGCCCTCTTCATAGTCTCTGTATTTTTTCAGATAAAGCTCATTCATGGCAGTATCCAGGGCGCGCATCACCTTATTCTCTTCTTCTTCATCATCCGGATCATACCTTGCCGCGAACTGCATCAATACATCCTTATGCATCATGGTATCAGTGAATACGGTCACAAGAAGCTTAAGCCTTGACCTGCCGCCGTCAGGTGTCTTCTGGTCTATTGTAAGCCGGGGCACGGATATCACCTCGCTTGTTGCAGCGTCCTTTCTCTCGACATACTCCACCCCGCTCACCTTCTCCACGGTATATCCTTCTGCCTTCAGCTCCTTTTCGGCAAGCTCCTTAAGCGTCCCGGTCAGATATCTCTCAGGATCTCCGTCCTCACCGAGGATACGTCTTATGGTGATGAAGGGCGGCTTGCCGGTCCCGTCCATATAGATCCCTATGCCGCCGAAAAGCTCTTCCTCACTCTCCCACGCCGTCTCATACAGATCGTAATATCTTGTATAAAAAGCATCATTATCGGCATATATATAAGCATATTCATGATAACCCTCATCGTGAAGCTTTGCTGTGATATCATGCAGCCTTCCATAGTCAGCTATCACATGTCTCTCGCCCCCGTTCCAGCTGAAGGTATTCATATCAAAGGCGAACCACTGCTCCGAACCGTCCTCCATGATGAAACGAAAACTCTCTCCGGCTCCGTCAGAAACCGAATCCGGATCAAAATCCGTCACCTCTCCTATCCTTACCGTAAGCAATGCCTCAGCTGTCTCCAGGATCATCTCCTGATCCGTAAACTCCAGAGTATAAGGAGCTATGCTGTATACGGAGTAATCAAGACTTACGGGAGGCTCCTCTTTGAGGGAATCAAACCATTTCGAAAGCTCTGTATCGCCGCAGAATTCCAAAAGAGGCACACCATCCGTGCTATGCCCGCCGTATGCATCCGGCCCGCTATCTGCATTGTGCCCGCCATCTGCATCAGTCCCGCCTTCCGTCGTCCACTCTTCTTCCGTCAGCGGTTCATCCACTGTCGAAAGCTCATCCTCTCTTCCGCCCTGCTTATCATCAGCTGTAATATTGTCTCCGGACCTGAATCTGTAAAACAAAAAACAACCCAGAATCCCAAATACGGCAAAAACCAGGATTATTGTAATAATTATCTTTATTCTCATCTTATCCATGTATATATTACCCTTTTTCAGCCTTCAATCCGGCAGGTTCATCTTTCAGCTGACGGATTTTCTGTCTCATTTCCAAAAATGTCCCTTCTGAAATCCCTGACAGTTACCGACTCATACCGTGAAGGAAACTCATCCGGCTCAAAGCTTCCTCTGATAAAAAGGACATTATCAATACCATGGCAGACAGTTCCGATAGCAAAATCTGCCGCTTTATCCTCAAAAAAAGTCATTTTATAACCGGCGCCTTCAGAAACGGAGCCAAGGAATATGATCTCCTTTCCGGGCAGCTCCTCAGCG
>CAMUZQ010000024.1 GCA_947165275.1 uncultured Lachnospiraceae bacterium
CACAGGCAACGACAGCCGTAACAATTCTCTTCATCAGTCTCATACCAAACTCCTTCCTGTTTCCATTGATTTCTCTGTAGAATGACTTCCCTCAAAAAGCCGTCGGAGATAAATATCATTATACGATATATCAACTCACCGGCGCAAATCTTTTATCAGCTATATAAGCAATTCTGTCATGGTGCTGTCTGCCCCATCACTCTCCTGCAAGCATGACTATCGCTGCTGCGATGATCTTTGCGTTCTCCATCAGTCTGTCTACGGATATAAATTCATTCGGCATATGCTCAACCACCTCGTCCCCCGGGAAGACCGGGCCGAAAGCCAGTATGTTTGGCACAGCCTTTGCATAGGTCCCTCCGCCTATGGATCTGGGAGCGGACATATCACCTGTATACTCACGGTATACACTTAAAAGACTTTTTACAAGTCCCGCGTCCTCGGGTATATACAGCTTAGGCTTATGCATATCGTATACACGCTTCCACCCTCTATCCCTGAATTCTCTCTCCACCACGGGCTGGCATTCCTCATACTCATGGGTTACAGGGTAACGGTAGTTCAGGGTCACGGAGATCTTTCTCCCATCTGCTTCACAGACTCCCATATTTAAGGATGTATGTCCTGATATTTCGTCATAAAGATCACATCCAAGCAGCGCCCCGGTGGTATCCATCCCTATCTTGTCTGCAATAAATCCTATGGCGTCAGCTGTATCGCCGCTGAAGGGAAGTGTACAAAGGTACTTGAAAAGCCGTCCTATAGCATTCTCCCCCTGCTCCGGATGCTGGGCATGTACAGCCTTTCCCTCAGCCGAGATGACCCATGCCCCGTCCCTTCTTTCAGCCTTTACCTTCTCCGGCAGGTCATCCGGTCTGAAATCCTCCGGAGTCTTTATGACCGCCTCGGCATGTGCGGGAGTTATATTCCAGGCCATTCCGCCGCGTATCCCGATGATACTGTAGTCTCCGTCTGCAGACAGCGGCTTCTCATATGTCTCAACTACTATCCCCTTCTCCCCGTTTATGAGCGGATATTCCGCATCGGGAGTAAAGCCCATAACCGGTATCTCTCCCCCGTTTTCGAGATAATGATCCATATCCAGTGCACCGGTCTCCTCACTGCATCCGAAGATCAGTCTGACTCTGCGCTTCAGAGGTATGCCTGCCTCCTTTATGGCTTTTAGTGCTATGAGTGATGCAGCTGCCGGTCCCTTATCATCTATGGTCCCCCTGCCGAAAATCTTCCCATCTGACAGGACCGCGTCATAAGGAGGAAAATCCCATCCTTCACCCTCGGGAACCACATCCAGATGTCCCAGCACGGCTACCATTTCCTCTCCCCCGCCATACTCGCACCATCCGCAGCGGTAATCCATATTTACTGTCTCAAATCCCATCTCACGGCACATCTTCAGAGCCTCATCAAGACAATCCGCGACGCCTTTGCCGTACGGCTTCCCGTCAGCTTCTTCATCCGCGACACTTCTGATGCGCACCAGACGCTGTACTGCTGCGATCAGCTCTTCTCTCCTGCCGTCGATCTCATCATCAAGTCTTATCATTTTATTCGTCTCCGTAAAATTCGAGTCTGTTCCGTCCGTTCTGCTTCGCCTTGTAAACCGCCTGATCCGCTGTTTTATACAGCTCCTCGAAGGTCTTTCCATCCTTCGGGAACATCGAAGCACCTATACTTGCGGTCGCTGAATACTTGGTATATTCCCCCGCCTTGAAATTGCGGAAGAATTGCAGTGTCGTGTCAGCCATATGATGCCTTACGTCATCATTGGGGATATCCTTAAGAAACACCGCAAATTCGTCTCCGCCAAGCCGTCCGACTATGTCGGTCGTACGGTATATGGTGGGAAGCTCCTTACCCACAGTTGCGAGCACTTCATCCCCAAAGGCATGTCCCCTTGTATCATTGATATGTTTGAAATTATCGATATCGAAAAGAAGAAACATCCCCGGCTCCTCCTCGCCCACAGTATCGATATAATCCTGTATTGCCTGCTCTGTGGAGACCTTGTTAAGGAGTCCGGTGAGCAGATCCGTCTCTGCCTTGCTCTTAAGCTTTTTCTGGTTCTGCTTATAGACCATGCTCATCAGCAGATTGATGACTGCCAGCAGGGCAAGGAATATGAAGATCGCAACTACTATCCGGGTAAACACGGATCTGAAGGGTTCAAAGTATTTATCTGTCTCACTGTCGATATATGATGCTGTCGCAAGCTCACATACAAACCATTCATTAAGCTTAAGCGGCCTGTAAACAAGAACTCTCTCCTCACCGCCGTATTTACAGTAAAGGATACCGCTGTGTTCGCCTTCAAAGTTCTTTTTCATTCCGGGATCCGAAATGCTGTCAAAAAGGCTGCTGCCTTTTGAGACTCCGGATGCGCCGCCGCCAACCACGCTTATGACTGTACCGTCCCCCTGAGCAAAGATAAATTGAGTTTTGCCGTCAAATTCCGAAATTGACGGCACATTGCGGAAGAAATCGGTATCGGTCTGCATTATGACCCATCCTTTGCCGTCAGCCGTCGGCGCACCTGCAGCGATAAGGAGCTGATCTCCTTCTCCTGACGGATACGCCCTGCCTGTGACACCCTTTCCGTCTTTGGATATGTCTTTTATTTCCTTAAACCAGTCCCGGGTGGAAATATCGGTCTCCTGTCCGAAAGCATCCCGGCCCCTGCCCTCTGAATCCACAATATAACCGTTAACTATATTTCCTTCTGCAGCCATCTCTCCCAGTCCTGAAACATACCGGTCCCTGTCCGCATCACTCTCTATATTCCTCGCGATCAGCTCCGTTTCTGTCCTGACCTCTGAAAGCTTTGCCTTTACCATATCCGATACAGCTCTGTCGTAATCGGCAAGCTTTTCCTCAGCATACATCCTGCCTCTGCTCTTTGCCACGGAAGATGCCGAGATCATAGTGAACACAATATACAAAAAAAGGATCACTGTAGGAAGGATCCACTTAAGCAGATCTAAGGTCTCTCTCTGCTTTTCATTTCTTTTCTCTTTGCTCATTCTCTGCTCCGTACAGTACAGCCCTTCTGTCCGGCGAAGCCGGGCAGGATTCTAAAGAATCCGGAGAAGTATTATACTCTTGTGGCAAAACAATGACAAATAAGAACTCACGGGTAAAAAGAGTAAAAAAAGAGTGCAGAGCCTGTGCCCTGCACTCCTTCACCTTAAATTATCTGTGCCTTACTTCCAGTTTGTATCGCCGGCTGCCTGCGCAAGCTGGGCTCTGCGCTCATCTATGCCCTTGAGCACGTCCTCACTTGTCATGTCGCCTATGAACATCGCCGCAAGATCCGCATTGATATCCATCCACTGCTCATTGTAGTAAAGGATCACATCCTGAAGCACCATTCCCGAATGCTCATCATCAAAGCTTCCGAGGAAATCAAGAGTAGTCTGTGAATACTCGGGCTTCTGGCCTACCTCTACGGGAAGATTCTCTACATCTGCTGCATTATCGATAAGGTACTGTACATTATCCTTTTCAAGAAGGAATGCAAGATACTGCTTTGCTGCATCGATATTCTTGGAACCGGAATATATGAATCTTGAAGGTCCGGTAGGATGGATGTTGAGGTACTGATTATCGCAGATAGGAAGCACAAACAGTCCGAAATCATCTGCTGTATATCCGTTCTTGTTAAGGTCGCTTTCCACGATCTTGTTTATCGAACCGGGCTTCAGGTTGCACATTGCGAATTCTCCGCTTGCCATATAGCCTTCAGCATCGGCAAACTCATCGCTCATGTAATTGTCACCGAAGTAGCCGTTCTGTGCAAGGGTGTTGAGCTGATCGATAGCCTTTTTCATATTCTCATTCTCGGCAAAGGTCGTCTCGTTCTTATTCAGCTTGTCGATGATCCCGGGCTCGACCTTATCATGAACCTGACCGTTTCCTGCCCAGAGCATAAGTACATGCCAGCCGTCAGCCAGAGGCTCATATATAGGTGTCACACCACTCGCAAGGAGCTTGTCGCAGGTATCGGTAAGCTCTGCGAAGGTTGTGGGAACTTTGGCTCCGGCTGCCTCAAAAAGCTTCTTGTTGTATACCATGTAATAATCCGTTGTCGTATCATAATATGTAAGACCGTAGTTCTTTCCGTCGACTCCTGTCTGCTCAGCTGAGAACTTGCTGTAGGATGACATCCAGGGCTCATTTGAAAGGTCTACGGCATTCTCCTCCACATTGTAGGTGGTCTTAAGAGCAAAGCCTGACTGTGCTCCCCAGATATCGGGACCCTCGCCGCTGTTCAGACGGGTAAGGAGCAGATCCTGATACTGGTCTGCAGGCACGATCTGATAATCAACATGTATGCCGGTCTGCTCTTCGAATTTCTTTCCAAGCTCCTGCTCTGCATCCTCTACCCAGTCCTGGCTTGCCATGACAGTTATGGTCGTGCCGGCTGCTGCACTGTCTGCAGAATCAGCGCCTTCAGTACTGTCAGCTGCCGCATCGGCAGCATCGGCAGTATCGGCTGCAGGAGCCTCCTCCGACTTGTCGCCGGTCTCTGCCGCAGGCGCATTATCAGTTGCTGCCGGAGACATATCTCCGCCTCCGCTGCAGGCAGCCAGAGAGAATACCATCGCGCCACAGAGCAAAAGTGATACAAGTTTCTTTTTCATTCCGTTCCTCCTTTTGATTATAAATGATGATCTTTCATCTATGGTAAAAGCCCTTTAAGGCTCCGACCTTCTTTATTTACCGTTTCTTCAGCCCTTTACGGCTCCTGCGGTCTGCCCGCCCACTATATACTTCTGACATGCCAGATAAAGGATGAGGACAGGCGCGCAGGTAAGTATCACATCCGCACAGATCAGGTTCCATTTCATCTCATACTGTCCGAAGAAATTATAGATCGCAAGGGTCATGGGCCATTTTTCCGAGCTGTGAAGGAAGTACAGGGGCATCATGAACTCATTCCAGCAGTTCAGGAAGCAGAGCACCCCGGCAGTTATTACCGCACTCTTCAGCATCGGGAAGATGATCCGTACATAAAGCTGCAACGGACTGCATCCATCGATAACTGCGGCCTCATCCAGCTCCACCGGTATCTTTGATACAAAGCCGTATATAAGAAAGACTGTAAAGGGCGTCTGCATGGCAATATACAAAAGTATGATGCCCGGTGATGAATTGGTAAGATGGAGAGTCAGCATTGTCCGTGTCAATGTGACATAGTTTACCGGGATGACCATTCCCAGGACCACATACATGTAAAGCCTTTCCATTCCTTTAGTACGTCTTCTTGAAAAAACATATGCCGCCATGGAGGCGAAGAAGACCGTAAGTATGGTTCCGACTCCCGCATATACCAGACTGTTAAAGAAGCTCCTTATAAGCTTTCCCTTCTCTATGACAGTGGAGAAATTTGAAAATATCCACTGCTTCGGAAGCGCGAGGTTCATATTGAGGGTTTCCCCGTCAGCCTTGAAAGCATTCAGCACCACAAGCGCCAGCGGTATGATCACCAGCAGTGAAGCTATCCATGCGAGGATATTCTTTAATATGATCTGTACCAGTTTGTTTTTTGTCGTATATACCATCTTTATACCCTGCCTTTACCTTTTCCTATGATCGTCCACTGCCGGACAGTGTTACTCCACAACCTCATCCTTTGTCAGGACCTTGACCATGAAATATCCGATGATAACCATGAAGATGAATAGTACCGAGCTTATGGTGGTTCCTTCAGCATAGAGTCCCTTGCTCATCATCTTGTAGACAGCCGTATACAAAACCTCTGTCCTGTGTCCCGGTCCGCCGTTTGTCAGGGCATATACCATATCAAAGACCTTGAGACCGTAGATGACATTGAGGACTATGGTCACTGCAAGAGTCTGCCGGAGCATCGGGAGAGTGATATATCTGAACCGCTGCCAGGCATTCGCCCCGTCAATGGCTGCCGCCTCATAATAGATGCCCGGTATGGCAAGTATCCCTGCTATCAAAAGCGTCATGATATATCCCACGCCTCTCCATATATCAACTGCCATGACCGAACCGAAGGCGATCTTCGGATCCACCAGCCATTTTTTTGCGAGGACCTCGAGTCCGATGGCACGCAGGAACTCATTTAAGAAGCCGGTTTTAGGATTAAGTATTGATGTAAAAACAAGACCTGTGACGAGGATCGGAAGCACCGAGGGAAGATAGAGGATACCGCGGTGAAAATTCTTCCATTTGATATTCCGGCTCAGCGCCACTGCAAAAAGAAGTCCGAGACCGGTCTTTGCTATGACAGTGACAAAGGTGAACCAGACCGTATTTGAGATATATCTGATATAATCGTTTTCTCCTGAAAAGACAGCGATGAAATTAGTGAAGCCTACAAAATGAAGATCCTGCGAATACGCCGACCAGTCGGTGAAGCTGTACCCTATACCGAGCAATCCCGGCACCACGCTTAAGACTGTATATACCAGTACAGAGCCAATGGCAAAATACCATGGATAGATTTTAGATTTCTGCATTGCAACCCCCTTCTTCCCTGTTGCACCAAAAAATCATCTCAGTGCAACCCTATAAAGAGAGTCTATCCGAAGCGTTTCGTTTTTACCATGCAGACTTTTGTCTCATTTTTGTACTTTTTTAACCTCAGGGATATTTCCTGCTCCGGACAGCCCCGGGCTATGTAAGCAATTTCAGGATCTATCTGGAAAAGACGGTAAGGGCTATGAAGCAGATCACGGTCACGAGAGTGTATACCGAAAGCGAGGAGGATACAAAATTCCTCTGCTTCTCATCATCGGCAAAGACAGGAAGCACATAGGGCGGAGGCAGGATGAACATTATATTAAGCGCCGCATCCAGCTGATCTCCCATTCCCAGGGCATGTACTATGGATCCCACGGCAAGCCTGAGCAGGAGCATGATCACAAGTCTTGCGGCAGTCACCCTGCATACCGCCTTCCACGGGATATCACTGAATACAAGATCGTAGCCTATGGTAATAAGTATCACCGCGCCTGTGGGAGCGCTGACAAAATCAGTGCAGGCATCGATGAGCGAGCTGACTCCGGAGGGTATGAGAGCCCTGTATATCCCCGCAGCTCCAAGGATCACGCCGCATACTATGGCTATTATCGTTGGTGAATGGATCATATCGAAAAAGAGCTTTCCCGCTGAAGGCTTCTCCTCTCCGTCTCCGCCGAGAAGTATCTTATAAAGCGTAAATACAAAAAGCACCTGGCCCAGATCTATGTAGGCAAAGGATGATATATTCTCCGCTCCGTAAAGCAGCATGAAAAGCGAGTATCCGAGCATGCCTGCTTCAAATCCGGTGGTAAGGAAGGGCACAAAACGGGATCCCTTAGCAAAAAGCCTGCCTGCCAGAAGAGCGATCACACAGGTTAAAAACATCACTGCGGTTATTATGATATTATTGACTGTATAGGTCATTGTGGCGAAGGCATTGAGCATTACCGCCGGCAGAGTGATGTTTACGACCACGCTTTTTAATGCATTTATTCCTTCCCTGGACAGAAGCCCTGTCCGTCTTGCGGCGACGCCTATGGAAAGCATAAGGAGTACCGGAACTATCGTGTTTAATATCTGTATCATTTTTTATCCTTTCTTTCTGCTTTCCTGATCCACTCTGGCTTTTTTCCGGTAGCTTGTGGGATTTTCTCCCGTTTCCTTGCGGAAGGTCCTGCTGAAGTAAAACTGATCCGGGTATCCGGAAAGCTCCCCCACCCTGGCTATCGTCTCATCAGTTGAGGCCAGAAGCCTCTTTGCTTCCCTGATCCTGATGCCGGTGAGATATCTGATAGGGGATTCCCCCTTGATCCGGGTAAAGATCTTACTGAGATAGGCTGAGGAGAATCCGAAGTTTTCCGCCAGAACACTGATATCTGTTTCCTCCCTGAAATTCTCCTTCAGATATCTCTCCGTCCTCCCTACTATCTCCTCGGCGCTCCTTCCGGACATATCCTCATCACCGGGAAGCTCGTATTTTTTCTGAAGCCTGACGCTCAGTTTTTCCAGTATCGCCTCGAGCTTATCATCTGAAACAGGCTTCAGCAGATAATCAAAAACACCCTGTCTGATAGCCTCCTGAGCATACTCGAAATCAGCATAGCCTGTAAGTATGACTGTGAGTATATCGGGATATTCCTCATGTATCAGCCTTGCCAGCTCCAGTCCGTCCATTTCCGGCATGCGTATATCGGTGAAGACCACATGGATATTACCGGAGGCCAGGGCCTCAAATGCCGATCTCCCTTCTCCGAATTCCGCCGCGATACGGAAATTCTCATCCGCCTCCGTGATCCTCCTTGCAAGAGACTGTCTCAGCATATATTCATCATCTGCAAGCAATACATTATAATTCTCGATCCTGATCATGCATCTCTCCCGTCTTCCCCGGTCCTTACATGTCCGCCCACCGTGACGAAGGCCCCTCCCTCCGGCCGGTTTCCGAAATCAAAAACAAAGGGAATGCCGTCCAAAAGATACAGGCGGATAAAAATATTCAATATCCCCATCCCCTCTATCTTCAGGCTCGGGAGCACTCCTGTCCTCAGTATCTCATCCATATTCCTGCGAAGGTTTTTATCCACCACGGGGTCAAATCCGGGACCGTTGTCGGATACCGTTATATGCCAGTCCTCTCCGTCCTTATGACCCTCCACGTTTATCCTCCAGGGAGAGCGATGCTCCATTACCGCCTTGACGGCATTTTCCACCAGAAGCTGTACGCAGAGCTTTGGCACCATGCAGTCGAGTATATCATCCTCTATGTCATAGGAATAAACAAGACCTTCTCCGAACCTTTTTTTCATACAGTTCATGTAGCGGTCAACCTGCTCCATCTCCTCCTCGACCCTTATACGCATCTGGCTGTCAGAGGATATATATCTCAATATGGATGTGATATCCCCGCACATCTCCTGTACCTGGTCCGTCATACCGCTCTCTGCCATCTCTCCTATCATGGACAGGGAATTGTAGAGAAAATGCGGATTCATCTGGGACTGAAGAGCAAGCATCTGAGCCTGCATTTCCTGCTCCTTTAAGACGAGCATCGTCCTGGTGGCGCTCTCCTGAGCCTGTATGCTCTCATTGATGCTGTCCCTCAGCTTATCGATCTCCTTCACTCCCGAATCCCCAAGCTCCAGTCTCTCAAACTGCTCCTTTTCAGGATCCGCCAGAAAAGCGTATATCTTCCTTATGGGATCGCTCATCCTTTTTGACAGAGCCACTGAAAGTATCATGCATACCGCCAGAAGCAGTATGCCTGTAAAGGCTGTCACCCTGAGAGATCTGTACACCGGAACCATGAAGACCTCGTCATCCACCGCCATGGCGACTGTCAGTCCGTCCTTCTCATCCTCCGAAAAGCACAGATACTGCTTCCTCCCGGTATAGGTATTCACTATCTCACCGGCTCCCTTCTCCCTGAAGGAAAAATAAGGAAAGACCGCTTCCTCGGGATAGATCTGTCTTCCGTCATTATCATATACGGCTATGGCCGGATCAAGCTCCCTGCCCTCATAGCCTATATCACCGAAGATCTCATCATAATATGACTCCACGATCATGAATCCCATGGGCACGTGAAGATCATTATAGAACATCCGGCAAAGGCACAGATAAAGTGTATTCTGATCCACTCCTGCAGACTTTGAGGCAAGTCTGTTTGCAGTCGGGGCATATATGTATTTCTTACCTGCAAGAGCCTTCGTCTTGTCGTGCCAGGGCTCATCCTCTGCTCTGTTTATCAATCCGCCGTTATAATTTCCGACTGCATAGCCGCCCTCTTCCACATCATAGATATTGAACTGCCTTATGGTAAAATCAAAGCCCTTAAGCGCCATCATGGTCCCGGCAAGCTTCTGTCTGCTGCGGTTCCTCTCAAAGGACGTACCGGAATTCATGAAATCGGAAAACTCCTCCTTCAGCTCCGATGATGCGATGGAATAAAGCATGATGGTATCCATCTCACTGATACGCTGCTCCAGAGCCTGTGCAAGGGACAGACAATAGGACTGCATCTCCTCTGTCGCCTGTTTTTTCAATGTCCTGTACTGCATCACGGAAAAAACAAAGGTCAGAAGCCCCAGCATAACAAAGGAAAAAAGGATCATCGACCATAAAAGGATAGTGCGTATGCTGCGTTTGTTTCTGTTATCCTTCTTCATCTCCCGGACATTCTACAGCCTGATCTCAAGAGTGCTGTCAATATAGCCTGTATCCAGCCTGTATTCACCGTTTACAAAGATCTTCAGTTTCCGTGCCGCCTTCATTCCTTCAAAGCTTCCCCTGCGCTCCCCGACAGTAAGCAGTCTCTCCTTCTCTGACCAGGTGATCTTTATCGTCTCAAACTCACCCTTCTCATAGGCATAATCATCACCCGCATCATCATAAAAAAGGAATTCACCGTCATTTCCGGTGAAGACATGAAGCTCCACAGGCTCATCGTTATCCTCCATGGCATAGCTTAGCCCCTTTCTCTCAGGGATGATGCTCCCGCTCCTTGCAAATACCGGGATGCTGTCCAAAGGCGCATCGACAGTCACCGTCTGACCGCCCTCATATACTTTATTATCCCGGATATCATACCATCTGCAGCCTGCCGGAAGATAGCACTCCCTGGTCTTTTCCCTTTCAAGATCCCTGCTTCCCGAAGCATAATACATGGGCTCAGTCACGGGACACACCAGCAGGCTTCTCCCGAACATGAACTCCTGCGATATCTTCGCTGCCCTTTCATCCTCCGGGAAATCAAAGAGCAGACTCCTCATCATGGTATCCTGATCTGTACGGACACTCCCTGCGAGAGAATAAATATACGGCATAAGTCTGTATCTGAGCCTTATGGCTTCTGCTATCGCGTCATAGAAGGGCTCCCCCTCCTTTCCGAAATTCCATATCTCTCTCGGCGTATCTGTGCCATGAGAACGGAACATAGGCAGGAAGACTCCCATCTGAAGCCATCTCACATACAGCTCGCAATATCCCTTATCCCTGACACCCTCATCATACTCTCCCTGCCAGAACCATTTGGGTGCAGGGTCGTTATTGCAGCCGCAGCCTCTGTTTTTCCACTCCTTTCCAACTGTGAAGAAGCCGCCTATATCAAGTGTCCAGTAAGGATAACCGGAAAGCCCCATATTCAGCCCCTCCGTTATCTGCCTCTTCAGAGTGTCCCATGAAGCGCAGGTATCTCCGGACCAGAGCATGGCAGCATATCTCTGTCCCGAAGCATATCCGGAGCGTGTCAGATTAAGCACCCTCTTTTTTTCGGTGGTCTTCCTCTGATTTTCGAATATGCCCCTGGCATGGGCGAGGGCATATGCGTTTGCTTTTTCAGGCGGCAGATATTTCTTATGCTCATCTCCGACTATCTGAAATCTTTTCCACGGCTCTCTCTTTATCTCTCCTCCCCAGTCCGGCCCGGAAAAGGGCTCTGTGGAATCACACCAGAAGGAGTCGAAGCCTTTGTCGAAAAGCCCTTCCTTCGCCTGCTTCCAGTATACCTCCCTTGCTCTTTCATCAAATGCATCATAGGTAGCCAGATCATTAAGCAGCTGCCCGTTTGCCATGAATTCGTCATAATTTTCCGTACCCGAGTTCATATTGGGCCATACGGAAACCATGGTATGCACATTCATTTCATGCAGCCTGTCCGAGCACTCCTTCATATTTCCGTACCGTTCCGGATCGAGGATCTTGTTTCCCCATTTGTCATTTTCCCAGGTATTCCAGTCCTGAACTATGCAGTCGACCGGTATGTCAAGCCTCCTGTAATGCTCCGCAACCTCCACCAGCTCATCCGCGGTATAATACTGCTCCTTGGACTGCACATAGCCGTAAGCCCACTTCGGAAGCATGGCGGCGTCCCCGGTAAGATAACGGAATCCTGCTATGATCTCATCCATCATGCCCCGTCTCTTACCCGGAGCGGAGCCTGTATCCCCGTCTGTATCTCCCACAAAGTAGTAATCCAGACAGGGTATGGCATCGAAGAATATATACGAACCGTTTTCCGTATCTGAAAAGGTCATGAGGCAGGTGCTGTCAAAGAGCATGCCGTATCCCCTTGTAGATACAAAGGAGGGCATCGGGATGCGCATATTATGCTGATACAGATACTGGACATGCCCACGGTAATCATATATTCCTTCCTCACCCTGGCCCAGGCCGTGGATCTGCTCCCCTTTTGCAAACTGAAAATGGAGTCTCCCCTGCCATGCCTTATGATCCTCTGTCTCCTTCAGGTTCTTTATGAAATTCCGCTCTCCGTCAACGGTTTTCACCCTGTCTATCACCGGAGCCTCACCACCGGTCGTGTACTTCATGACCGGGATCTGTATGAATTCCTTCTTTCCCTCCTTTAGAAGCACACTGCCGTCGCCGTCTCTTGACCAGGTGATCCCAAGATCCTCCTTTGAAACAACTGCCCTGATGCCTCCTCCGCTGACAATGACAGAATCCTCATCCTCCTCAGTCCTGATATCCGTGTCACAGCCCTTCTCTGCCATATTCCCGATATCAGAAGATATTATCATGGACTCTCCTGCAGGGAAGGCCTCCCTTCCGTACCTGCAGTGCATTATCCCTCTTTTCACGCAGGAGATCTCAAGCCTCTCATCCTCCTTTTCCATGTATATCCTGTTTCCCTTATTGATGATATTCATTTTTACCTCCGTTTATAAAAGCTTTTATCTCCGGTATCGAAGAGATCAGATACCTCGTATATTCATGCTGTGGTTTTGTAAAAAGGATATCGGGCTCTGCAGTCTCACATATCTCCCCGTTTAGCATCACGCAGACCCTGTCGGCTATGAAATCGACTACAGACAGATCGTGGCTTATGAAAAGGCATGACAGTCCGAGCTTCTTTTTTAATCTTTTCAGGAGATTCAAAATCTGGGCCTGCACGGATACATCCAGAGCTGATACGGACTCATCACATATTATAAGCTCCGGATCGATCGAGATCGCCCGTGCTATCCCGACCCTCTGCCTTTGTCCTCCGGATAACTGATCAGGATATTTGTCAAGCGCGCTCTCCTTCAGCTCCACCATCTCAAGGAGCTCCATTATCCGCTCAGCTCTCTCCCTTCTGTCCGGACAGATCTTCCATATCTCCATCGGCTCGGCTATGATATCCCGGATCTTCATCCTCGGATCCAGTGATGAGGCCGGATCCTGAAACACCATCTGCATTCTTTTCCTGAAGGGGCGCAGGGCTCTGCCCGAAAGTGACGTGATATCCGTCCCGTCAAAGATGATCTCTCCGCTGTCCGGCTCCGTAAGTCTCATTATAAGTCTTGCAAGTGTACTCTTTCCACAGCCCGACTCCCCTACAAGCGCCAGCGTTTCTCCCTTTAATATATCAAGGCTTACATTGTTTACTGCCGTATGCCGCTTTTTTTTGAAGGTCCCGGCAAGGGAAAAGCTCTTTGTGACATTATGCACCGAAACCAGTACATTTTCACTCATTTTCCGCCTCCATCCTGTGCTGTGCGGCAAAACACCTCACATAATGCTCCTCAGCATATCCTGTCTCCTCAGGCATTTCAAAGAAGCATCTGCGCTCATCCTCACTGCATCTCAGACAGAATTCGCAGCCGGAGGTCTTCTGATCCGTCTCCGGTATGCTTCCGGGTATGGTTGTCAGATATTCGGGGTTTGAGCCTATCCTGGGGATCGAGGACAGCAGCCCCTTTGTATAGGGATGCAGGGGCTTTGAAAAGATCTCACCGACCGGGGCTCTCTCCAGGATCCTTCCCGTATACATCACATATACACGGTCGCAAAGCTGTGAGACCACGCCCATATTGTGGGTTATCACAAGCGCGCTCATATTGCGCGTCGTGCACATCTGACGGATCAGCTTAAGTATCTGCGCCTCCGTGGTCACATCAAGCGCTGTAGTCGGTTCGTCCGCGATGAGCAGCTTCGGCTCGCAGATCATCGCCATCGCTATTACCACGCGCTGGCGCATGCCTCCGGAGAGCTCATGGGGATAGGAACGGTATCTGAGCTCAGGATCCCGGATCCCCACCTCCTTAAGGATACGGATCACCTTATCCCGCGCCTCTCTGCGGCTTCCTGCCATTTTGTGTATCAGGAGGGCTTCCGCCACCTGATCACCGATCCTTATCATGGGATTTAATGATGTCATGGGCTCCTGAAAGACCATTCCGATCTGAGGGCCGCACATTTTGCGGAGCTCCTTTTCCTTTAATTTCGTAAGGTCGGTGGATGTGCCGTCAGCTTCATACCAGAGTATGCTTCCATCCACGATTGCAGAGGGCGGCTGGATCCTCATCAAGGATCTTGCGGTCATGCTTTTGCCGCATCCGGATTCTCCCACAAGACCTGCGATCTCGCCCCTCTTTATTATCATATCTATCCCCTTGACTATTGGGATCGATGAGTTTTTCTTTTTCAGGGAAACAGTAAGATCCCTGATCTCCAGCAGTCTGTCCTTCATACACCTCCGCTCCTTTTGCGGGATATCCCCGTATCTGACGGATCCAGCATATCCCTGAGCGCATCCCCCAGGAAATTAAATGCGAGCACCAGGGTCATTATCATTCCTGCCGGCGCAAGAGCAAGCCATGGCATCTGAAACAGATACTGTCTGGATGTCCCGGCCATCAGCCCCAGCGACACCTGGGGAGGCTGGATCCCGATACCAAGGAAGCTTAAAGCACTCTCCGACAGGATCGAAGAGGGGATATTCAAGGTGAAAAGTACTATGATGGCAGGGACCAGATTCGGAAGTATGTGCTTTATCACCACTGTAAGCCTGCCGGCTCCCGCGGAAACGGCAGCCTCCACGAAACCGGTCTCCCTGAGCCTGAGCGACACAGACCTTATCACCCTGGCTATCCCTCCCCATTCTATGAGTATCAGAGAAATGATGACTGAGGCAAGAGAGCCGCCCATTGTATATAATACGACCATCGCAAGAAGCATTCCCGGGATAGAAAGCATGACGTCTGCAAAACGCATTATGATAAAATCCGCAGTATCCCCGAGCTGGGCCGCGCACACGCCTGCTGCTGTCCCCGCTGCCACAGCGAGAGCCGTGGGGATGACAGCGATAAAGAGCGATATCCGCGTTCCGTACAGGATCCTGGCAAAAACATCCCTTCCAAGCTCATCCGTACCGAAAAGATGACCGTTTCCCGGAGGCTTCAGTCTCTGAAGCAGATCCTGGCTCACTTCATCATAGTCTGTAAGGAGCGGCCCCAGTATGGAAAGAATGATGACAAGCAGGATGACGAGTCCGGGTATGAGCACGGCCTTATTCTGCAGACAGCGCTTCAGCATACTGTTTCCTTCGTTTTGAGTCCTTTTGCTCTTCATATCGTCCTGAGCCTCGGATCCAGCAGCATATTTACGGCATCGGCAAGGATATTTCCGACTGCGATGATCAGAGCGGTAAAGAGGACAGTCCCCTGCAGCAGCGGCATATCCCTTGATTCTATCGCGCTAAGGGCCAGCCTTCCCAGTCCCGGTATGCTGAATATACTCTCCGTTATCACTGCGCCGGAAAGCATACCGGAAAGCTGCAGAGCCATCATGGTGATGACGGGAAGAGCAGCATTTCTGAGCGCATGGAAAATAACCGCTTTTCTGTATAAAAGCCCTTTGGCCCTCGCAGTATCCATATACGGCGCCTGAAGCTGCTCCATGAGCTCCGACCTGACAAGCCTTGCCACACTGCCCGCGCTGTTCCAGCCCAGAGCCGCTGCGGGAAGTATCAGTGAGAGCAGGCTTCCGTCATAGGTAAGAGGAAAAAGAGAAAGACGATAATAAAACAGGTACTGCAGAGAAAGAGCCACCATGAATACAGGTATGGAGATCCCGAAAAGAGCCAGCCCGCGGAAAAGATAATCAACAAGCCTTTCATTATACATCGCGGAGACCACGCCGGTGACAGTTCCCAGAGTCCATGCAAACAAAACAGATAATAAAGTAAGACGGAGCGTATAGGGGAAAGCATCCATCAGCAGAGAAGATACAGGCTGCTGCAGATAATAGCTCCGCCCGAGATCCCCCCTTAATATCCCTGCCAGATAATCGAGAAACTGCTCCGGAAGGCTTTTGTCAAGCCCCATTGACTGTGTCAGGCGTTCGATATTTGCCTGACTCACATGCTCATTCAGAAGGACTGTCGCAGGATCGCCGGGTATGACCCTGAGCATCACGAATACTATCACGACCACACCTGTGAGAACAAGGACCACTCCCAGCAGTCTGCCCAGCAATTGCCTCAAGATCCGGAGCCCCCCTTTACTTCAATGTGACATTTTCAAAATAAATGTCACTCCAGCCCGCCCAATGAGGCTTGAAATCAGCAACACGGCCGCTTGTGATGAAAAGGTGCTTCAGAGAGAACAAAGGCACCCAGGCAGCATCCTCCTGTATGAGCTTCTTTTCCAGATATGCATATTCCTCATTGCGGGCAGCCTCGTCCACTATGGTCTTCGCAGCTGCCACCCTTTCTATGATCTCCTCATCGGAGTAGTTATCGGAACGCAGCTTTGTATTATCCCTGTTTCCGAAGAAGGTATATATGATATTATCGGGATCATTGAAATCCAGAAGCCACAAAGCCATATAGGCGGGCATTTCCCCGCTGTTTCTGAGATCCAGATAGCTTGCATGGTCGATCGTCTTTATGCTGGCGCGTATGCCTGCATCATTAAGGTTCTGTGCTATGGCCTGAAGAGCGTTTTTTACATAATCCGCAGCTGATGAATCAAGACACAGCTCCATATCAAAGCCGTCTGCGTATCCGGCATCCGCAAGCAGCTTTTTTGCAGCCTCCGGATCATGGGAAAGCCATCCCTGATTCTCCTTGTTGTAGACCAGACAGCCTGTGGGATATATGCCGTCCTCCAGCTGCCCGTCTCCGTCAAAGATCGCCTGAAGTATGGCTTCCCTGTCAATGGCCCTCTGTATGGCCTGTCTTACCTTAACATTATCCAGAGGGCTGATATTCTCGTTCAATATGAGAAAATTCAGTCCCATCCTGTCGATCGATACCATCTGATCCTTATAGGTTTCCGGATCATATGTGGATCTCACGATGGCATTATCCAGTAAAAGAGTGTCAAGGATATCCAGATCCCCCTTCTGGAAGGCCATATTCATGACCTCTGGCTCCATGACCGAAACCTCCACCCGCTTGACGGAGGGTTCTGCGCCCCAATAGCGGGGATTGTATTCAAAGACCATCCCGCTGCCCCTGTTCCATTCCCTGATGATATATGGTCCGGTCCCAAGGGTCTTTTCGGGCACAACCCCGAAATCCTCTCCGGCCTCAGTGACGAGCTTTTCGGAATATATACTGGCTGCCGGTGTGGCAAGAGAAGCGAGGAAGCCTGCATAGGGTTTGACAAGAGTGATTGAGAAATTCCTGTCATCCTCCACGGTTATCCCCTTAAGTGAATCCGCCTTCCCGTCCATCAGCTCCTGCGCTCCGTCGATGGGGATGGCATAATCAGTCTGCTCGCTGTCGGGAAGTGTCAGGATACGCTCAAAGGTAAATTTCACATCCTGTGCCGTCAGAGGAGTTCCGTCCGAGAATACAACCCCGTCCCTCAGGGTGAAATGATAGGTCAGACCATCCTCCGAAATATCATGATCCTCCACAAGACTGTTGACTATCTCAGTGGATCCGTCATCATTTTTCCGGATCGAAAAAAGTGTGCTGAACACGTTCATCGGCAAAAGATAATCATTTGTCGTCTTATGAACATCCATAGTCACGATGTCGGTTTTCTCTGCGATCTTCAATACCCCGTCGCCGGATCCTGCTGCCCCGGCGGCATCTGTCTTCCCGGAAGCTTCATTCTGCGCGCCGGCGCTGTCCGCACCCGCAGCTCCCGCGCCTTCTCCTGGAGCCGCGCCGCAGCCCGCAAAGCACAGCGCAGTCATAATAAGGATGCCTGCTATAGTTTTTCTGAACATAATATTTTCCTCCTCGATGGAGCTCAGTTTTATATCTGACTTATCCATTGCTGTCAGCAACTCATGCTTCGCATTCGCTGGACAGTATCCTGCTCCGGTCTGATAAGCTTATTTTGCATGACATCAGTCCAAAAATCAAGCAGGACCCGGTTTTCATCAGGGCCTTGGTCAGGTTTCGGATCTTGTCTTTTTCTGCGGCAGTGGGCCTATGTGTTTTTTGTACAGACGGTAAAAATTTGACATATTCCTGAAGCCGCATTCCATCGCTATCGATGAGACTGTCCTGTCTGTTGTAAGGAATAATTCCCGGACCCGGTTCAGCCGCAGCATGGTGATATAATCAGAGAACCCGCGGCTGGTGACATTTTTGAAATAACTGCTGAAGTAATTGGGACTCATATAGGCAAGTGAAGCCACCTCTTCAAGGGTCAAAGGCTCCGTATAATGTGCATTTATGAAATAGATAGCCTGTTCCAGCCGTTTCATTGAGCGTTTCTTTTCATTAAGGCTTATATCAAGAGTCACATCCTCCTTCTCATAATGTCTTATGAGAAGAGTCAGTATCCTGAGTATATCCGCCTTTATCATACCCTCATAGCCCTTCTCCCTGTGCCTTGATTCTCCTGCTATCTCCTCCATTATCCTTATTATCTCAGCTGTCCTGCAGTCGGTGGAGGAGATAAGATTGCAAAAATGGCTTCCGAGATAAAAGAAAGGCTTCATATATCCGTCATCTGATGATGAGACAGGATCCGACACCACCTCCGGCGCAAAGGTCAGCACAAGGACCTCCATCGTACGTTCGCTGACTATCCAGCCATGGGGCTCCACCTGATTGAAGATTATTATATCCCCGGGCTCGACCTCATATTCGGTGCCGTTAATGAAATAACTGCCGAAGCCGGACTGCACGCAGGTTATCTCACAGAAATCATGATAATGAAAACTGTCCGGGTCGTTATCCTGTTCCTTGAGGATAAGCCTCCTTATGAGTACCGGAAAATCCTTCGGCAGTTCTGTATTATCCTTATGGATCTCCATCAGATATGATCACTCATACTCCTCACAGCTGTCCTCCGATATCACGCTGTCAGGCTTTACATCATATTTTTCACATACCATTACATCTCTTCCCTCAAGACGGTATACACAGTCCCTGCAGATGAGATCCTCGTTTGTTACGGGCTCGAATACGGGCTCCTCTTCGAATCTGCTCTTCATATCTCAAACTCCTTTTATAAATGCTGCCTGTCCGTAAAAGCCGGTTCAGCCTGCCTTTTTCTGTTCCTTTTTCACGTTCTTCTTTGGTATCGCTTCCATATAGACGATAACCTTTTTATCATTATTCGCTGTTGCCCTTGAACTGTTCCACCTGCCTGTGGCATCCAGCTTTGTCACCCTGAATATGGTCCCGGCATCCAGCAGCATCTCCTGCTCCGTTTCCGGATACTGTGACAGAGACTCTATATAAAGCCCCTTTGTTCCCTTCGGAGCCAGTATCCTGAATTCAACCTGTGCCTGCCTGAAGCCTCCCTGTGCTACGCCGTCCCTTATGAGAGTAGTGCTCAAAAAGGCCTTGTCCCTTATAAGGAATCCGTTATCCGGAAGCTTCCCGAGCTTATCAAACAGCTCCTCCGCATTCGATACGGAATTGTAGTCCAGACCGAACATGCAGGCCAGTCCTCCAAGATCACCATGCCTCGTCAGACACACCTCTTCAGGCAATTCATGAGACACGTCATGCTTCATGTCATTTACCATCTGCTTCACGTCCTTGGACCACGCTCCGTCACCGGTCACCTGCTTGACAGTGCTGAACTTATTGTAACGAAGAGCATTATTCACATATTGAAAAGCCTCTCCGCTGTATCCGGACATATGCGTATCATATTCCATACCCTCCAGGAACAGCTTATTTGTGGTTTCAAATTCCTCGCCTTCAGCTGTTGCCAGCTTTTGCTGAATTTCGTTTTTGGTCATGCCTCCAAATCGTATTTTCTCTGTATTGAGATTAAGCCTTTTTCTTAGCTCGTTCCTTTTCTTCGCCTCTGTCTTCTGGATCATGACAGGATTATTATTCTCATCAAGGAAGGGCTTCCACTCGCCCATGCTGTCCTTGGAATAATCCAGAGGATTAAGCTTCGGTACCATGACAGGCTTGCCTTCATTATCAAACACCGGGGTTTCCTCCCCCTGGGCATTCCATTTCTCATCTATCTCCCGGGTTTTGTCAGTAAGGGCCGCGCTCTCATTCAAAAGCTCCTGCGCTGCTGCATTCCCCTTTCTTACCTGCATTGCCTGCGCATCGATATCTATCTCCTTGAGCCTTGTCTTAAGGCTTTCCCCCGTCATCGCCCTTTTTTCCTTACGGGCATTTTCTTCCTCTTTTTTGTAATTAAAGATCTTTTCCTCAGCCGTGCCCTTTACGAGGACACTGTCTCCGAGTATCTGATCCAGTTCCTCAAAATCCGACAGCTCTCTTTTTTCTCCCCTGGCGGTCTTTGCGACCATCTTTTTCAAAAAAGATGCAAGGGATTCATATGCTGTCATCTTCTTATTGAAGGAGACCAGGAGCTCTTCATCCATCTCGAGACTGAAATAAATGCTGTCCATCTTCATGCGGGTCATATCCTTATCCAGCTTCATTATCTTTTCCAGGGCCTTTATCATCGACGCTTCGCTGTCAAGCTCGCCTAAAAACAGAGGCTGCTCCACGAAAAGTCTCATCTTGGCATTAAGCCCTGCGATATGCCTGTCTCTCTTCCTGCCGGAAAGAGCATCAAGCCTGCCCATATGCGCATCGATCCACCTGTCCATATCATTGGAATGAACCTGATATTTCCTGGTCAGATCCGTGGCTTTTTTTCTGCGGTCAGTTCTCTGCTTCTCTATATTTTTCTTCAGATCCCTTGTCTTCCTCTCAAGCTTGGCCCCGGTATAGGACTTATCCAGCTCCTGCTGCTGCCTTTCCTCCTCAAGGAGCAGATCGTCTTTCATGAATACGGTTTTCTTCGGGATCACTGCCAGGACATTCTTATGAAGAGCGGGATTTTCCTGCCACTGCTTTATGCTCTGGTCTACTGCCACACTCTCCTCAATGGTCAGCTTCATTTCCCGGCTCTGCTGCTGCCTGAGAAGCTCCCTCTCATCACCTGTGACATTCTTATCTGTCACATCCCAGAAGGTTTTCTCCAGCGGTTTCTGAAGATCTTCCTTTGTCAGCTTAAAACCACCCATAGTTTGTCATCTCCTTTAGTTATTTCAATCATACAGCATAAAAATGATATACCAGGTTCGTATATTCCCCGTTATCTCTTACAAATCTGCTCACGAGCATGTTTTCGGTCTCATCCGATGGTATGAAGCGGAGCATTGCATCCTCTCCATGCTTTTTTCTGATCCTGATGCATACCGCTCTCATCATTTCAAAAAAGACCTTTACATTCCCATTCCTCAGCATCACGCTGTCAAGAATGATATCTCCGCCGTGCCCTTCTCTTATAAGACAGCATCCCTCCATATCTTCCCCTGCAAAAACAACACATGACAGGAATTCATCATACGCTGTTCCGAGGGCTATGCGCGTTATCCTGTCGCTCCCTTTCCTGATCTCCTCCTGCACGGATACCCTCAGGCCTTTTCTGGTCCGGCTGTCTATATCCTCAAGAAAACGGATCTTAAGACTTGTCCTGACCTCCTTCATCATGAAAGGCTCCTCGAAGTATTTCAATGATACCCTCCACAGGACCATATCCTCATTATCATCCTGCTCAAAGCCCATGTATTCCAGAAGCCTGAAGACCGGCAGCATCTCAGGCGTCCTGGGATACTGTGCCTGTATGGCAGAAATCCCTTTAGTCTCTGCATACCGCATGGCAAGAGAGAGCATGCGCGAGGCCGCCCCCATCCTTCTGTGATCCTGCTGGACGTATATGTACAGCAGGTTAAGGACCGCTTCTGAGCCATGTAATGCAGTCTGTTCTTCAAACGCCGCAACCCCGCAGGCTGTTTCATCCGAGGTGATGGCTCCCGTGATAAGACCTGCCCTCCGGATAAGCTCATCCGGCAGGCCCGGGACGAACATCACTGCATTTTTTGCATTTACAAATGTTGCCTCCATATTTATCTCCTTCAGATACAGCAAAAAAGCATTTCGACCGGCAGCCGGTCCCGGCCGCAGGTATATCATGACTATATTAACATCTCCGGGACTAATACACAAAAGCTGCCTGCAAAAAAAACCGCCGGTGTCAGTGAAGACACCGGCGGCAGCCTGTTTCCTGTATCGGATCTGTCAGCCTTTTACAACCTTAAATCCCATGTAAGAGGAAAGCTCCTCTATCTCCCTGCTGTAATCACCGAAGATCAGTACCTGATGATGTCCGAAACCTGCAAGGGTATGCATGTACTTCCTCGCATCGTCCATCTGGATGTAATAATAAGGACTGCAGTAAACGTCATCATATTCGGTGCGGATGACCTTGCCGGTCCCTATGCAGATGGTATCTCCTGCCGGATTGAAACGTCCGAGAGTCACCTTATCCTGTTCATTTTCAGTGAAGTCTACCTGCAGCTTGCCGCCAAAGCCCTGTCCTGTGAAAGCCCAAAGCTTGTAATTCAGCGGTCTGCTTCCGTATCCGTTCATCTGCAGTGCCGGGACGGCATGATGTATGCGCAGCATTTCATCTGTCTCATGGTTGGGATTTCCCATGAAGCAGGGACGGTCCGCGGTATACTGCATGATGCACATAGCCATAAGGGCATTGAGGTCCTCCTCGCATCCGCTGGGAATGCCCTCATCCTTCATTATCGAATGGCACATGCAGGGAGTGAATTTCCTGTTCTGGGGTATCTCCGAGGTGCAGAGCTCGTGGCATGCTGTCGTAAAGGCATTGCACTGATAGATATCCATCATCTTCTTAGCAGCCAGATAATACTTGATGTCATTTATGAACCAGTCGGTATTGACCTTTGTATCCTTAGAGCCGTTTATTATCCTGTCCGCGATGGGTTTTGCCTCTTCATCGGTTATCTCATCCATGTATTTCGTGATCTCATAAAAGGGAAGCTTGATCACCTCAAGACCGTATTTCTGTCTGAGGATCTCGGGATCACGGATAAGGCTCTGTATACCGAAGGTAGGCTGTGATGCCGCTGACAGACAGAGAACCCTGGTGCAGGCTATCGCCTTGCGCACCCAGAGATAATGAAGGATCTCGTTCAGATCCTGCATATCCATGGCCACATATGCCTCCACGCCTATATTACGGCAGTATGCCGCAAAATCTATGCCCTCGTTGCCGTTCTGCATTATCACTATGGGCTTTTTGTATCTTTCAAGCTTGGGTATCCTCCATCCCATGCAAAGGAATATATCCGCCTTGTCCATATCCTTTTCTATCTCGGCGTATACCTCCTCAGATACTACGAATTTCTCGGTGTATCTGGCATCCACCATGGGCATGAGCTCCGCCTTGTCGGTGACACTTTTGAGTGTCTCCTCCATCTGCGCAAAATACCTGTCAGCTGCAGCAGCCTCGGCTTCCTTTGTCATGTCCTCCTTGTGTCCCGCGCGGCAGGGTCCCTCCCAGAAATGAGTGTGGATCAGACAGCCCACTATCGGGCGTACCACCAGTTTTTCTTCCATTGCAAGCTTCTTCATACCATATCTCCTTCTCTTCGTACCGGCATGACCTGACGATCCTTATGCATGCCATTATTTTTGCCGGACATGGCGCAGGGGCACATGGTCCGGTCCTTCATTTATTGAGATTAAGTATAGGGGATCCTGCCGCGGTTTTCTTCGCTTTTTCTTGAAAGAATGTATACTATCTTACGATTATTCCTGACTGCTCAGAAGAGCTGCCATCCTGTCCACCTCATCTATATGATCCCTGTGGACAGCAAAACGGAAAAAAGGATCGCCCTTCACGCCCTTTATGACATAATTATGGCTCTCTATCTTAAAGAAGGGCTTTTTAAGCTGCTTCATATACAAAAAAGACCCTTCGATCCGGCGGAGCGACTCTATATCCTCATCGGAAAGCGGCTCCTCGGTCAGCAGGTCGAAAGCATCCCACCCCGCCTCTGTACATGCCTCCAGGGATCTTCTTCTGTCAGTTATCTTCATGCCTGTCCTCCATATCCTGCAGAAGGATCTCCTTCAGCGCACAAATCAGCTCATCCACATCCTCATCCGTATTAAACCAGGAAAAGCTGACCCTTAAGGTACCCTTTTCGCCGCTGCCTGTATATTCATGGATAAGCGGAGCGCAGTGAAGTCCCGCCCTCGTCACTATATCATAGCTGTTCTGGAGGATATAGGCCAGGTCCGCAGGCGGCAGTTTATCCGAATCAAAGCTTACTACAGGACCTCTTACAGCAAGACCCTGTCCGTATATATGTATCCCCCTGATGGAAGCAAGGCCTTCTGTCAGCCTTTCTGCAAGTCTCTGCTCCTTAAGGGCTATCCTTTCTGTTCCGGTCTCTGCCACCCAAAGGGCAGCTGCCGCCAATCCGGCTATCCCCGGGCCGTTCTGGGTGCCGGTCTCATATTCATACTCCTCATCATCATAGATGATGCGCCGGGAATCATAACCCGTTCCGCCGTATTTATACGGCCTGAGCGCTATACCCTCCCTGAAATAAAACCCACCGGTGCCCTGAGGTCCCATGAGGGATTTGTGTCCGGTAAAAGCAAGGGCATCCACCCCCCATTCATCAGCCTTTACCTCCATGCATCCTGCGCTCTGTGATACATCAAGTATGAAATACATCCCGTATCTGCGGGCGATCTCTCCTATAGCTGCCGCATCCTGCACAGCTCCCGTGACATTGGAGCAGTGGTTCAGTATGACAGCCCGGGCCCTGCCCTTCGCTGCCTCCTTCTCAAAAAGCTCCGGCGACACCAGACCATCCCTGTCACAGGGCAGCAGGACCGGCTCTCCTGCGATCCCCGGAAGATTATACAGGGGCCGGAGCACACTGTTGTGCTCGGTGACTGTGGTTATCACCTCCTCAGCCTTTATCCCAAGTCCCGCTATGATCGCATTCAGTCCCTCTGTAGAGCCTGATGTGAAATATATCCTCTCATATTTTCCTATACCCAGCAGGCTGCCCAGTCTCTCTCTGCATACCGGGAGAAGATCCTGATCCCCGGAGGAGGCCGCGCTCCTGTACTGTCCCGGAGGCAGCTTTTCCATCGCCCGGGCAACTGCCCTTATAACTGACTCCGGCTTTGGATATGAAGTTGCGCTGTTATTCAGATAGATCATGATCAAAGAGCGAATCCTACAAGCTCCAGCAATACCCCTCCGGCCACGCCGAAGACATAGAGAATACCTGCTATGGCCAGATTTTCCTTAAGATGTGCATTAACCCTGAAAAGAACGAGCAGACCGACTCCCGCTCCTGTCAAAAGTCCCGCTGTCATCGCTCCCGCTGTGATGACTCCCTCAAGATAAAGCTGGGTCAGGGCAACAGAGGCGGCACAGTTCGGTATCAGCCCGATGAGCGCTGTCAGAAGCTCCCCTGCCACGGGATAGCCGAGGATGCTCCCCCTCAGGGCCTCCAGACCTGCAAAATGCACAGCGAGATTTATCAGAAATGTAATGGCTGCCACAAAGAGGAATACATGCAGAGTGTGAACCAGGGCAGGCTTTAATATCGCTTCATTCTCCTCACAGCTGCAATGCTCCCTCTCACAGAGGCTCTCTATATCCCAGTCCTGCTCTCCTCTTCCCCTGAGCCTCAGGACAAGATCCACAAGAAAGCCCGTCACTATGCCGAATACGGCTTTTACCGTGAGTATCTTTAATATTGAGGAGATCTGCGCCTGCTCTGATATCAGTATCGGGAGCATCTCATCCGAGGTGGAAAGATATACCGAAAAAAGAGTGCCGAGTGATATCATCCTGCCTGCATACAGATTAGAAGCCGCTGCCGAGAAGCCGCATTGCGGCACCACTCCAAGGAGTCCGCCGGCAAGCGGACCTATTGCTCCGCCTTTATGCAATGCCTTCTCGAAGGCGCTGCCTGCCTTATGCTCCACATACTCCATCAGAAGATAGGTCACAAAAAGGAAGGGCAGAAGCTTCAGTGCATCGATCACGGTATCTGTTATCACATCAAGCATATAATATAAACCTCATTCCCCGGTCTGCTTTATTCTCTTCGCCACAACGACGAATCGTCCGTTTGTCACATGATAGCTGCAGGTGGAAAGAGTCAGAAGCTCATCTCCCCACTCAGCATCAACTCCGGTATCATACAACGCGTTCATCTTAACATGTTCTACAAAATAATCAAAATCCTTTTTGTCCGAAAGATCCGTAAAATAATAATATCTGAATCTCCCGTTATCCTCATCCTTTTCCTGACGGTATACATCTATATCGCCGCAGTCCTCATAAAGATCCATATCCTTAAGCGTGAGCTCTCCCTCTACGGTCTCGCCCTGCTCTTCCTTTTTTGCAATGCTCTCCTCTTCTATCCTTTTGTCAGCCTCCGCCCTGTCTTCCTCGGTTTCAAGCTCCTCCTCGTCTATCTGGGAATAAAAGACCGCCAGAAGCTCATATTCCCTGTCCTCATACAGGGTATCGAATCTGATCACCGGATGGCTCTTCCCGTAGGACTCGTCCGCATACCTGCTCAGGGAACCGAAGCTGCTGCCGTCCCTCATATTATGGCCGTAGATAAGGGTATTATTATAGCCGTCCCTCCATACCACCGCGATAAAAAGTGTACCGTTTGCGGTCTCCGTCCCGTCAAGATTTCTGTGAAGGAAATAATTCTGGCTTTTTGGTGTATAGACCACCGGATCATTGATGGCTGTATCATCTATCGAAAGCCATCCTGCCAGATAAGGATTGATATCCAGATAATCCCTGTATTTTTCAAGAGGCTCCCTGACCGTATCCTCCGATACTGTCTCCTCTTCTGATGCTTCATCGTAAGCGTCTCCCTCCGGAGCAGCTTCTTCCTCCTCCTGTACGACAGGGATCTCATCCGCCGCATTGCCTGACACTTCAGGGGACGGCACGGGCTTTGTGCCGCTCTCAACCTCTGCGGTCTTTTTATCTTCATGGGCTGCTGCAGATGAAAAAAGCCTCGAGCTTCTTTCGGTTTTATTTCCCGGAGCTACAAGACCCACTATGATAAGCGCAGCCAGTATAAGAAAAGATACAAATGCAAATATGACAGGCAGCTTCTGCTTCATCGGTCACCTCTTTTACTCCTGTCCTCATTCCCGTCTGTATTTATCCCTCTCAAGCTTCATCTCATACATTCTTTCGTCAGCTATGGCAAAGTATTCATCCATATCGGTCATGCCCTCCCTTACAGGCTTTACGACCCAGCCGTAGCTTGCGCCTATGATGAAAGGATTGGGATGCTCTTCATTATATTTTTTAAGCCCCGCATCGATCTTTTCACTCATCTCATCCGGTTCGCTGCTGTCACTGTCGATCGCGGCAAACATAAGGAATTCGTCGCCTCCGGTCCTGACTATCCTGCTTCCTTCAGGAGCCGATCTCTTAAGCTCCGACGATACGGCTGCTATCGCCTCATCGCCGGCTGCATGACCGTAGGTATCATTCAGATGCTTCAGTCCGTTAAGGTCAGCCACACATACAAAAAGATGCTTTCCCTCACTCTGTGCCTGCCTTATGACCATGTCAGAATAATACTTTAATCCCTTCCTGTTATAACAGCCGGTCTGCTGATCAGTCATATTCTCCTCAAAAAGAGTATTGTATCTCTCCTGCAGATCATTAAGAAGAGCCCTCTCACCGGCCTCCCTTTTAAGCTGCTCTGACTTTCTGTCATGTATATCCCGGATCAGGAAGAGCAGCTCATCCCCGCCGGCCATATCCTCCCGGGCTGCATTGCACATGGTTATCTCGGACCAGAAATAACTGAGGTCCGTATGCTTTATCCTGCATTCCATTGACATATATACCCTTCTTGAAAGGACGTCACGGAAATATTCCGGATCGGTGAATTTCCCGAAATACTCCCTGTCTTCGGGATGGACATTTATCAGCAGCGCCTTACAGAATTCCCCGAAGGAAATGATCTCCTCAGAGATATTCCTTATCTCCGCATTGTAATCAAGGACACGGCACTCATCTGTATCCACATTCACATCCAGTATCATCTGATACAGGCTTCTTATCGCATTATTTACCTTATTCCGGATCATATCATCCATCTTACAGATCTGCTTCCTTTCAGTGCATAAGCCTTGAAATATCATGGATCATCACATAGCACATAAGGACCATCAGGAAAGAAACTCCTATAAGGTTGATGATCCCCTCCACCTTCTCACTTGGCTTACGGCCAGTGACAGCCTCAAAGAGGATGAATACCAGCTTGCCTCCGTCAAGTGCCGGAAAAGGCAGCAGGTTCATGACCCCGAGATCAGCAGTGAGAAGTATCATGAGCGAGAGCATATTCATCCAAACATAATATATGCCACTGTCCTTCGAGCTTTCATATACATCTCCCACAACCTCGGCCACTCCGACAGGTCCCGAAAGATCATTAACTGTAAACTTCCCCGTGAACATCATGAGGAGGCTCTTTACCGTCACCTCTATCCAGTATCTGACCTCTGTGAGCGAATATCTTATGACCTGCAGAGGATTCCCCTTTGTATACTCCATCGGCCCTCTGAAGCCGAAAAGGAATCTCTGATCCTTCGTGCTGAATTTTGGCGTAACAGAGGCTGTATGAAGCTCTCCATCCCTCTCATATACTATATCCGCCCTTTTTCCCTCATTAAACATGGTCCAGAGGGTTATATCCCTGTATATCACGACAGGCTTTTTATTGATCGATACTATCCTGTCCCCTGCCTGCAGCCCTGCTTCCTGCGCAGGATACCCATCCATTACGGACTGGAGCACCGGAAGGTCATATCCGACACTTCCTATGACGATAAGTGACAATAAAAAAGCCAGTACAAAATTCATGAAGGGGCCGGCAAATACCGTCGCAAATCTGGCCGGTACGGAAGCCTTCCTGAAGGACTTCGGCGAGTCATCATCAGGATCCGATCCCTCAAATATCGTAAGTCCGCCCACAGGCAGCAGCTTGATGGAGTATAAGGTCTCTCCCCTTCTGAAGCCGATGATAGTCGGTCCCATCCCTATGGAAAACTCCTTTACCCCTATACCGCTCATCTTTCCGATAACGCAGTGTCCGCCCTCATGAAAGATGACTATGACGGAAAATATGATCAAAAACAGGACAAGCTTTATCAGCATATATACTCCAGTGTCTCCTTCTCTGTTGCAAAAACCTCCTCTATGGAGGGATCCTCCGAATATGAGACATGCTCCATGGCATCATCTATGATGGCATATATATCAGGAAAACGTATCTCGTTTTTAAGGAACCTCCTCACCGCAGCCTCATTTGCCGCATTAAAGACCGTGGGCATATTTCCGCCGCGCCGGGCTGCTTTTACAGCCAGGGACAGGCCCCTGAAGGTATCCGTATCGGGTCTCTCAAAGGTGAGGCTCGCAGTTTCAAAAAGATCCAGTCGCCTCCCTCCCAGCGGGACTCTTTCAGGATAAAAGAGCGCATACTGTATGGGTATATGCATATCCGGAACCCCAAGCTGGGCGATCACCGCCCCGTCCTGAAACTGCACTGCAGAATGGATTATACTCTGAGGATGGATATATACCTCTATATTCTCCACCGGGACATCAAAGAGCCAGTGTGCCTCCATGATCTCGAGTCCCTTATTTACAAGGGTCGAGCTGTCTATGGTAACCTTCGGTCCCATATCCCAGTTGGGATGCTTCAGGGCCTCGGCCGCTGTCATATCAGCAAGCTCCTCCTTCTTCCTTCCACGGAAGGGTCCTCCGGATGCGGTAAGAAGTATCTTTTCTATCTCCTCATGCTCTCCTGCCCTTAAGGACTGGAAGATAGCCGAATGCTCCGAATCCACCGGAAGTATCCTGACCTTATTCTTCTTTGCAAGAGGCATGATGACATGCCCCGCGCAGACCAGAGTCTCCTTGTTTGCAAGGGCTATATCATGTCCGGCCTCTATGGCGGCTATTGTCGGCCTTATGCCTATCATGCCCACCATGGCTCCCACCACTATATCCGCATCAGCAAGGGACGCAGCCTCTGTAAGTCCTTCCATTCCCGAGAGTATCCTGCAGCCGGTATCTGCTGTCCTTTCCTTAAGGCGCGCCGCAGCAGCCTCATCGTAGAGTACGGCAACCGAAGGATGAAATTCCCTTATCTGCTCCTCGAGCATTTCATCATTGTGCCCTGCGGCAAGTGCCGCAACAGAAAGCGCATCACTGTTTCCGCGTACAATATCAAGTGTCTGTGTGCCTATGGATCCTGTGGATCCCAGTATGATTATCTTTTTCATATGAATACCTGTGAGAGAATATATACTATGGGAGCCGTGATTATAACAGAATCAAATCTGTCCAGTATCCCGCCGTGTCCGGGGATAAGCCTCCCGTAATCCTTGATATCATGATTCCTCTTGATGGCGCTCGCGGTAAGGTCTCCGAACTGTGATATGACCGCGCCGATGCCGCATATCACTGCAGGTATCCAGGCTGAGTAATCGGGCTTTATGATGATCCCGTATATAAAACCAGCCAGCGCCGCTCCTGCCACTCCGCCTACAGCCCCCTCTATGCTTTTCTTCGGAGAAAGCAGCGGTGTAAGCTTGTGCTTCCCTATGGCCATGCCGGTAAGATAAGCACAGGTATCACAGATCCAGGAGGCGATAAAAATGAGCCATACCAGCTTAAGCCCCTGCTCCGACATCCGTGTGAGATAGACGAAGGAAAGCATTATGCCTACATATATGACTCCGAAAAAGACCTGCATCATCTTTGAAGTCGGAAACCTCGGAAACTGCATGACATAAAAGATCATAAGAGCTGTAAGAAGCAATACCAGTACATAAAAAACATATACCAGATCCTTGATGGGATCCCATATGAGGAATACAAGATAGACAGCCGAAATGCCTGCATAACCGAGGGATTCGAGGATATCAGGCTTCATGTTTTCCCTGTCAGCCGGCTCTCTCATGGCCCGGAGGAATTCAAAAAAACCGACTATCGATGAAAAATACATCAAAGCCCACAGATAATAACTTCCGAAAAAAAGCGCCGACCCCAGTACTGCCACAAGCACTACTGCGCTTAGCGCCCTTGTCCTAAACCCCGCCATATCTCCTGTTCCTTCCGGCGTATGCCCCGCATGCCTTTATCAGATCTTCCCTGGTGAATTCCGGCCAGGCAACGTCAGTAAAATAAAACTCCGTATATGCCATCTGCCAGAGCAGATAATTGGACAGCCTCTGCTCTCCCGAGGTCCTTATCATAAGATCCGGATCAGGTATCTCCCCCGTATCCAGATGACGGCTTATTGTTTCCTCGGTTATATCCTCAGGATCAAGTATACCCTCCTTCACTTCACCTGCAATAGAGGCAACCGCCCGTCTTATCTCATCACGGCTACCGTAATTCACGCAGATCTGAAGGGAGAGTCCTGTCAGCGGGGCTGTATACTCCTCAAGCTCTCTCATGGATTTCCTGAGCTTCACGGAAAACCTGGAGACATCGCCTATAAACCTGACTCTCATATTGTTTTTGGGTGCAGTCTTAAAGGTGCTCCTGATATAGGTGCCGAAAAGCTTCATAAGGGCGGACACCTCGTCATCGGGACGCGACCAGTTCTCAGTGGAAAAAGCATAGACAGTGAGATATTTTATCCCTATATCCCACGCCTCCCTGCATATCCTTTCCACATTCTCCGCACCGACCTTATGGCCGTAGGTTCTGGGCATCCCTTTTTCCTTTGCCCATCTTCCGTTCCCGTCTAGTATGATCGCCACATGCCGGGGTACACTTTCTTTGCTCAGGCCCTGCATATCTGCAGGAGTGTCACCCGTCATACGGTCATTATTTCCTTTTCTTTTGCCGCTGAAGCCTCATCGACCTTCTTGATATATTTGTCCGTGACCTTCTGAAGCTGATCCTGAAGATCCTTGACAGAATCCTCCGACATATCCTCTGTCTTGGTGAGCTTCTTTATATCATCATTGCCGTCGCGTCTGATATTTCTGATGGCCACCTTACACTCCTCAGCCTTCTTTTTTACGTCCTTGCTGAGTTCCTTTCTTCTCTCCTCCGTGAGCTCGGGGAATACAAGCCTTATGGTCGATCCGTCATTTCCGGGATTAATGCCTATATCAGACATCTCGATGGCTTTTATCACGGGCTTTATCATTGTCTTGTCCCAGGGAGTTATGGTTATGATGCGCGCCTCGGGTATGGCGATATTGCCAACCTGAGCCACAGGCGTAGGTGTCCCGTAATAATCAACCATCACCCTGTCCAGTATATGCGGATTAGCTCTTCCTGCCCTTATGGCCCCATATTCGGATCCGAGATTATCAAGAGATTTCTGCATCTTGGTCTCGTATTTATTAAGCCTTTCGTCCATATCAGTCCCCCTTTACACAGTTATCCGTGTACCTATCTTCTCATCATTTGCCGCTCTGATGATACTGTCCTTCTCATCAAGACCGAATACTATCATAGGCATCTTGTTTTCAAGCGCCATCATCGATGCGGTCAGATCGATCACCTGCAGCTTCTTTTCAACGATCTCCTCTATGGAAAGCTCATCATACTTTACTGCATCGGGATTAGCCTTGGGATCGCTGTCGTATACACCGTCTATAGCCTTGGCCAGGAGTATCACGTCAGCCTCTACCTCGATAGCCCTCAATACCACGCCGGTATCCGTAGAGAAATACGGATGTCCCGTACCTCCGGCAAAAAACACAACCTGTCCCTTGGAAAAATATTTATTCGCCCTGTCCTTTGAGAAGAGCTTCGTCATGGAGCCCACCTCGAAGGGTGTAAGTATACTGGTCATCATGCCCTCAGTCCTGAATATCTCAGAGACATATATGCAGTTCATGACCGTTGCGAGCATACCTATCTGATCGGCCTTGGTCCGGTCTATGCTCTCCGAGGACCTGCCCCGCCAGAAATTGCCGCCTCCTATGACTATGCCGACCTCCGTACCGTTATCTGCAAGCTTCTTTACCTGCATTGCCACTCTCTTTACGGTAGGCTCATCAAATCCGGTCTTTTTATCTCCGGCCATGGCCTCGCCTGACAGCTTAAGCAGTATGCGTTTCGCCATATGCATTTACCCCTTTATATCCTGAAAGAATGATGTAGGGCTGACATCCGCATAACACTGTGAGCAGTGTCCTTCTATAACAGCTCCGTTGTTTATCTGCACCGATTTTGACTTGATATTGCCCATTACTATCGCGGAAGTATCCAGTATCACGGGGCCGTGCACATCTATATCGCCCTTTACCGCGCCGGCTATGACTGCTGATGTTCCGGTGACATTTCCAAGTATCACCGATGCCTGTCCGACCTTTACGGATCCGGTACTGTTTACCTCTCCGTTGATCTTTGCCGAATCAGCAAAAATCTCCCCCGCTCTTGAATCTCCTGTTATGGATCCTGATATGGTAAGCTTGCCCTTGATGGCAATATTTCCTTTGATCACTCCGATCACCTCAAGAGATCCCTCCGACGTTACATCGCCGCTTATGGTCATCCCCTGTGTGATCACAGATGATTCATCTGTTGCAGGTCCGTTTTCAATGTCAAATTCCTTTACTTCTTCACTCATTCTCGCATTCTCCTCAAATAATGATATAGCATCCATGTTCCCGGAATATCCGTTATCCGTATCATCCACTGCCAGTAAAATGCTTGTGGCATCATCCTCCTCTGCCTCAGCGTCTTCGCTGTACTCCTCATCCCGGAAAGCTATCGGAGCATCTTCCTCTGCGTCATCCGCTTCCGGCATGGGGTCCGGCTCAGGTATCGCTGCAGGCTCGGGCTCGGGTACAGGCTCGGGCTCGGATATCGGCACAGGCTCCGGTATTGGCTCAGGCACAGGCTCAGGTATCGCTGCGGGCTC
>CAMUZQ010000025.1 GCA_947165275.1 uncultured Lachnospiraceae bacterium
CCTTCCGTATACCACTGCCGGCTTATGCTCAGCCTCCGTCTGGACAAGATCGATCTTCAGCTGCTCGGCTGTCTTCTCTCCGACCATAAGCCCGAATTCCCTTCTTATTACACCGCGTATGGCGTCGTCGAATTTGCGCCCGCCTGTCTTGATGAGCTTTGAAAGAACTATTCCTCCAAGAGAAAGCACGGATATTTCAGTAGTCTCAAAGCCAACATCCACGATCAGGACTCCCTGGGAGGTCTTGACATCGATCCCCATCCCGAGTCCGTCCGCAAGGGATTTCTCGGACATCATTATCTTTCTCGGCTTTAAGCCGGAGTCCTTTATCAGATCGTAGAAGGCTCTTTTCTCAACCTCGGTTACATCTGTAGGCACGGATACATAATAGTCTGCACCCGAACCTCTCCCGTCCGTAAGCTCATTTATGAACTCGGTAAGGACGGTAGTCATGTTTCCTATATCGGCTATGACTCCGTTCACAAGAGGAAAGGAGACCTTGATATTCTGCGGCGCCTTCTCAAACATCTCAAAGGCCGCATCGCCATATGCAAAAAGGATATCCTTCTTCATTATGGCGATCATATTCCTCTCATTTGTTATGGTATCCTTCGATGTGCTGTATATCTTTATATGACCTGTTCCAAGATCGATCCCAAATGCTATATTTCCCAATTTATTAATCCTTTTTCCCTGAAACTGTAGTATTTCTCATCGCCTATTATGATGGAATCCACCATTTTAAGTCCCGATATCCTGCAGGCAATACCCAGATTCCTGCTGGTTTCCTTATCGGCCTCTGATGGAGATGGATCTCCGCTGGGATGATTATGTACCAGAATAATATGTACCGCATTGCAGCGAAGAGCTTCTCTCACTATCTCCCGCACCGGTACCTGAGATGAATTTACGGATCCCTTAGATGCGTGATATTCACCTATCCTCCGCATCTTCGTGTCGAGCATAAGAACAAAAACATGCTCTGTCTCCATATGCTTAAGATCCTGCATATAATATGATGCTGCTTCCTCTACATGGCGTATGGCCTCATTATGCCTTGCTTCCTCCTTCCAGATCCTCTTTGCGATCTGGGCAACGCATATGAGCTGTATCGCCTTAACCCTGCCTATACCGTCGATCTCCGACAGCTCCGCAATGCTCGTATGAAACAGTCCTCCGAGAGTCCCTCCGGTTTTTTCCAGAACCTTTATTGCAAGTTTCTTTACATCAAGTCCCCTTCTGCCGCTCCTTAGGATAACCGCCAGAAGCTCGGCATCACTCAATGCCCCGGGACCGTATTCCTCACATCTTTCGTAAGGTCTCTCGCTTGCAGGATAAGATTTTATTCCTTTATTCATCCATACCTCTCTCTCTAAATAAGCGAAAAGAGAGATATCAAAAATCAATCCCTGACAGATACGGCGGCCCTTTAGAGGGTCGTCGAACCGCTCCAATAGAGAATTTTATCACCTGAGTTTATTACGGTCAATAATGTTGTCATTTATTATATGCTGCAGAGAGTTCATTATACCGTATTTCGCATGGGGCCAGGTCAGACCGCCCTGAAAATATACAGAATAGGGCTCCCTTATGGGTCCGTCTGCCGACAGCTCTATTGATGAGCCGGAAATAAAGCTTCCCGCAGCCATTATCACCTTGCTGTCATACCCCGGCATATCCCAGGGCTCCGGGACCACAAAGCTGTCCACCGGAGATGCTGCCTGGATACCTCTGCAGAATGAAACCAGGGCATCCTCTCTGTGGAAGGTGACTGACTGAATGATATCATATCTTTCTTCACTGCCGTCCGGCAGCACATCAAAGCCCAGTCTCTCATAAAGCGCTGCCGCAAAGACCGCTCCCTTTAATGCTGAGGCAGTGACAGTCGGCGCCAGAAACAGTCCCTGATAGAAATCCCTCATCATCCCCAGCGTGGCTCCCACCTCCCTGCCGAGGCCCGGGCTTGTAAGCCTCCTCGCAGCATTTTCTATACAGTGGCTTTTCCCGACTATATAGCCTCCTATGGGTGCAAGCCCTCCTCCCGGATTCTTTATCAGTGAGCCCACAGCCATATCAGCCCCAACATCCGTAGGCTCTATTGCTTCCACGAATTCACCGTAGCAGTTATCCACCATTATGATCAGATCGCTTCTTACTGATCTGATAAACCGGATACACTCGCCTATCTGCTCTACCGAAAAAGTCCTTCTGTCCGAATACCCCTTTGACCTCTGGATAGCTACTAGCTTTGTTTCGGGACGTATCAGATCTCTTATCGCTTCAAGATCGAAGCCTCCATCCTCCTTAAGTCCTGCTTCATCGTAGCCTATACCGTATTCCTTAAGAGACCCTGCAGAATCACGTATCCCTATGACCTCCTCAAGAGTATCATAAGGTCTTCCGGATGCGGAAAGCATCCTGTCTCCGGGTCTCAGGTTCGACATGAGCGCAAGGGCCAGAGCATGGGTTCCGCAGGTTATCTGCGGCCGTACCAGAGCATCTTCTGCATGAAATATATCCGCATAGACTCTCTCAAGGGTATCCCTTCCCAGATCATTGTAACCGTATCCGGAGGTTCCCATGAGGCATGCTTCCTGAACCTGCTCCCTCCTGAAGGCCTCAAGCACCTTCATCTGGTTTATCTCGGCCATCTCATCAACAGACTCAAACCTGTCCTTAAGAGATGCCTCACAAGCCTCACAGAAATCGTACACATCTCTTTCTATCCCAAGCTTTTCATATGCTTCATATTTATCCATTTATCTCCTCCTCAAGAATACTTCGGACAAAGGATCCTCAGGATCTGTCCTGCTGCTGACAGCCGGCTCATATTAAGGATAAGCAGTGATCAGCGATCTCCTCCGGCGAATCAAAGCCTGACACGTCGACCCATATGATATCCTTTTCCCTTCTGAACCAGGTAAGCTGCCTTTTTGCAAAATGCCTTGTCTGCTTCTTTATCTCCTCAACGGCAGTCTCCAGGCTGCACAGGCCCTCAATATGATCGTACAGCTGTCTGTAGCCCAGTCCCTGCATTGCCGTCATATCACGGGTGACCCCCATTTCCTTAAGCCTTCTCACCTCATCCGGAAGCCCTGCCTCCATCATAAGATCCACTCTTTTGTCTATCCTCTCATACAGCAGATCCCTGGGCATGTTAAGAACAAAATAAGCCGCATCATATACCGGCTTTCTCCATCTTTCTTCAGCATTCTTTTCAGACATGAGCCGCCCCGTGAGCTCATGGTATTCCAGAGCCCTTATTATCCTTTTAAGATTGCCGTGATAAACGGCTGCAGATAAAGGATCGATTTTTTCAAGTTCCTCCTCCATCATCTCGATACCGGTCTCCTCAGCCCTTTTTTCAAGCTTTCTGCGGAGTGTAATATCGGTTTCACCCTCGGCGAAATCAATGCCGTACAGAAAAGCACGGATATAAAAGCCCGTCCCTCCGCATATTATCGGAAGATGTCCCCGGCCCTTTATCTCCTTTACGGCATGGGTGGCCTGCCTGGAAAAAAAAGAAACGTTGAAATCCTCTGAAGGATCCATTATATCGATCATGTGATGAATGATGCCCTGCATTTCATCAGGCCTGATCTTTGCAGAGCCTATATCCATATATCTGTAAACCTGCATAGAATCGGCAGAAATTATCTCTCCGCCGCACTTTTTTGCAAGAGCTACCGATACAGCTGATTTCCCGGAGGCTGTGGGGCCGGCGATGATCACCATTTCCTTATCCATCAGACTATCCTCTTAAAGAATTTCTCCAGGTCTTTTTCCGAAAACTCCACCATTGTAGGTCTTCCGTGCGGACAGTTATAGGGATTATCAAGCGACAGAAGCTCTGTCAAAAGCTCATCCGCTTCCATGAGCGACAGCCTGCTGCCGCCCTTGACAGCTGCCTTGCAGGACATCTGCGCCAGTCTGTCATGTATGACGGAAACCTCAGCCGTATCCTGAACTGTCTCTGACATTTCATCCAGCAGTCCCAGAAATATCTCTTTCTCCTCAAGCTTCATGAAGCCAGAGGGCACCGCCCTTAAAGCATATTCGTTCCCTTCAAATCTTTCTATCTCAAATCCAAGTGAAATGAAGGCTTCGCCATATCTTTCAAGAGTCTCCTCCTGTCTTCCGCTCACTGTTATGATGACCGGTGGATCCACATACTGGGAGACAACCCTTCTTTCCTTATATTCCCTTACAAACCGCTCATACAATACCTTCTCATGGGCTGCATGCTGGTCTGTCATTATCAGCTTATCCTTATACTCGATCATCCAGTAGGTATCGAATACGCATCCTATGATCCTGAAATCCGGCTTATTGGAAGGAATAATGACCTTATCCTCAAAGAGCTCAGTCTGAAAGGGCTCCTCCGCGTCTGTATTCACAGCATCCTCCCTGACCGGGGCTTCACCGCCTTTATTGATATAATTATCCGATGCAGTCTCCTCCATAAGGACAGGGTCAGGCTCGCCTTTTTCAACAAAAAAGCCCCCGGTGTCCGCCTTATCCCTTAAGCCCTTCAGATGATCTATCACCGGGACGGCATCAGCGCTGTCAGACACTGCAGGACCTCTCCTTATCATATTGATCTCAAAGGGCTCCGGACTATCCTTATCGGGAACATATTCAGCTTTGTCTTCAGGGGCAAGCGTGACTTTATTTATGAGCTCGATACGCTTTAATGTATCCTCAACCGCTCTTTCCATGAAATCGAATACGGTATTGGCGAGAGCAAACTTCACTTCGGATTTTCTCGGATGAACATTCACATCCACCATTCCCGGATCCAGTGTAAGAAAAAGGTATACAAAGGGAAATTTATGCTGCATAAGGAAGGGTCTGTACGCCGCCTCTACAGCCTTTTCCAGGATCTTGTCCTTCACTGCATGTCCGTTCACAAAAAATATCTCGAAGCTCCTGTTATTCCTTGCGACCACAGGCTTTGCGATATATCCCGATACCGACATCCCGTTGTCCGACGAATTCACCGGGAGGCAGGCGTCCAGGATCTCTCTTCCGTATATCCTGTAGATATTATCCTTTACTGAACCGTTGCCTGTAGTTACAAGCTTCACATCATTGTTTATTACATACTTGAAAGCAATATCCGAACGCTCTATGGCGATCTTCTGCACAAACTCGGTAATATACCCTGCCTCGGTCATGGCGCTCTTCAGGAATTTCCTTCTTGCGGGTACATGAAGAAAAAGATTTCTTGCGATAAAGGTTGTCCCCTCCGCACAGCCTGCCTCCTCGCATGAGATCTCCCTGCCGCCCTCTGTCCTGTACAGGATACCTGTGAGACTGTCAGGTGTTTTGGTCACAAGCTCGACACCGGCGACTGCCGCTATGGTCGAAAGAGCCTCCCCCCTGAACCCCAGGCTTCTCACATCAAAAAGATCATCCGCATTTCTTATCTTGCTGGTGGCATGCGGAGTGAACGCGAGCCTTACCTGATCAGAAGGTATCCCGGAGCCGTTATCCGTTACTCTTATGAAATCTATCCCCCCGCCCTTTATCTCTATCGTTACCGCTGAAGCACCGGCATCCACGGAGTTCTCCACCAGCTCCTTTACAACCGATAACGGCCGCTCGATCACCTCGCCAGCCGCTATCTTGTTTATTGTCGCCTCATCAAGCAGTTCTATCTTTGAAGGGTTCATTTTTCCTCGATCGCTTTCTTGTGAAGATTATACAGGGTATTCATCGCATCCATCGGCGTCATCATATCGAGATTGAGGTTTTTCAGCTCTGTTATCACGTCGCTGTCCCGGTCCATGTCAAACAGTGAGAGCTGATTCAGATCCAGCTCGTCAGGCTTGCGCCTTTTTCCTGCAGCCGCGATGCTTTCCGCCCTGTCGGAAAGATCCGAGCCTGCCAGCTCCTCTGCAATCTCCTGAGCCCTTCTTATGACTGTATCCGGCACTCCCGCAAGCCTTGCCACATGTATGCCGTAGGACCTGTCGGCTCCGCCGCGCACCACCTTCCTGAGAAATACGACATTATCCCCGGCCTCCTTTACGGCAAAGCAGTAATTCTTAGTACCCTCCACCTTTCCCTCAAGCTCGGTGAGCTCATGGTAATGAGTTGCAAAAAGAGTCTTTGCCCCGCATTTTCTCTTATCACTAATAAATTCAACGACAGCCCAGGCGATAGCCAGACCGTCATAAGTGGAGGTTCCGCGTCCGATCTCATCAAGTATCAGCAGCGAGTCTCTGGTCGCATTCCTTAATATATTCGCAACCTCAGTCATCTCCACCATGAAGGTCGACTGTCCGGAGGCAAGATCATCCGATGCACCGACTCTGGTAAATATCCTGTCTATGATGCATATATCCGCGCTCTCACAGGGTACGAAGGAGCCCATGTGAGCCATCAGCACGATAAGCGCCGTAAGCCTCATATACGTGGACTTGCCTGCCATATTGGGCCCTGTGATTATCGATATCCTGTCATTTCCGGGATCAAGATGGACATCATTGGCTATGAAGGTCCCCTCCTTCAGCATATGCTCCACCACGGGATGTCTCCCGTTCTTTATATCGATGGTGCCCTTTTTATTGATCTTCGGCCTGACAAAGCCATTATGCTCCGCAACAAATGACAGCGAGCACAGGACATCCACATAGGCTATCGCGCCCGCAGTATCCTGCAGCCTTCCGATATTGGACGCAAGTGTATCCCTCACACGGATAAAAAGCTCCTTTTCCAGGGCAATGAGCCTGTCCTCGGAGTTTAATATCTTATCCTCCATCTCCTTGAGCTCAGGTGTGGTATATCTCTCTCCGCCGCTTAAGGTCTGCTTTCGTATAAAGCTGTCCGGGACAAGCTGCAGATACGAATTTGTGACCTCAAAATAATAACCGAATACTTTGTTGTATTTGATCTTCAGGTTTTTTATCCCGGTGCTCTCTCTCGTCTTTGACTCCAAAGACATGAGCCACTCCTTGCCCTCTGTCTTTGCCGTGCGGTAGCCGTCCGCATCTGCGGAGTAGCCCTCACGGATGATCCCGCCCTCATGTATGCTGACAGGCGGCTCGTCGCATATCGCATCCTGGAGAAGCTTATACATGTCATCCAGCGTATCTATGCTGTCCGCCAGCCGTTCCATCAGCTTTGATCCGAAATCCGCCATAAGGCTTTTGATCGGACCCAGCATCGACAGGGAGGATCTCAAAGCCACCAGGTCTCTGGGATTTGCCGTGCCGAAAGAAACCTTTCCCATCAGGCGCTCTATATCATATACAGTATTTAAATATTCCCTTATCTCGTCCCTGTCCGCAAGCCTGTCCGAAAGCTCCGCTACCGCATCAAGCCTCTCATCGATGAGCTCCCTGTCTGTTAAAGGCTGCTCCATAAACTGCCTCAGCCGTCTGGCGCCCATGGCAGTCCGGGTCTTGTCAAGTATCCATATGAGAGAGCCTCTTTTTTCCTTCTCTCTCAGGGTTGCCGTAAGCTCAAGATTGCGTCTGGTGGAGCTGTCAATGAGCATGCAGCCTCTTTCCTTGAGGATATTGATATGGACTATATTGCTCAATTCATTCTTCTGGGTCTCCAGCAGATAGGTAAGCAGGGCACCGGCTGCCACTACCCCCTGCGGCATATCATGAAGTCCGAGGCCGTCAATATGAGACACCTTGAAATGTCCGCATATGACAGACAATGCGCCCTCCTCGTCAAAATATCTTCCCGGCAGGGAATTGATCTGTATATGCCTCTCCTGCCTCAGCTCCTCTGCATTGATGCCGGACATGAAAAAGGCCTCATTACAGATTATCTCCTTGGGCGCAAATCTCATTATCTCATCCCTGAGACTCCTGCTGTCCTTCACCTCGGCAACGGAGAATTCTCCGGTGGTGACATCCGAGATCGCCACTCCAAAGGGGTATGAAGAATAAAAAACACTCATGATATAGGAATTTGCAGAGCTGTCAATCTCGGAGATGCTGGTATTCGTCCCCGGAGTGACTATCCTTATGACCCCTCTCTTTACTATCCCCTTTGCCTCGTCGGGATCCTCCAGCTGCTCACAGATGGCTACCTTGTAGCCCTTCTCCACAAGCCTTGTCATATAGGACTCATAGGCATGAAAAGGTATGCCGCACATGGGAGCCCTCTCCTCAAGTCCGCATGCCCTGCCCGTAAGAGTTATCTCAAGAACTCTTGATACCTCGACGGCATCATCAAAAAACATTTCATAAAAGTCACCCAGACGATAAAAAAGGATGCAGTCGGGGTAATCCTCCTTCACGGAGAGATAATGCTGCATCATCGGGCTGACCTTGTTTTTATCTATTTCCGGATAAGTCATAACAGAACAATTATATATGGACTGTTTTTACAAGTCAAAGGCCCCGGCAGAATGCCGGAGCCTCGTATGGTTTTCCCTGCGATATGTGATTTCTTCTCTTTCTATGTAAGCAATTTTGTCATGGTGCTATCGGCAAGCAAGGCAGGCAATATGTAAGTTTATTTTCGTACAGATCCTTATTCGAGCTGGAAACGGCTTACGATGGACTTCATGCTCTCCGAACACTTCTCAGTCTCATCGACTATCTGCTCTGTATCAGATGAAAGAGCCACTATATCCGTCGTCTTGTTTGCCACATCTGTAACTCCTCTTGCAGATTCACCTATGGTGCTGTTGATGCCGGATATGGAATCAGATACATCACTGATCGAATCCGAAAGAGCCGCGACCGCTTCATGTATGGAGGTCATATTCTCCTCAAATGCGCCTGCATCTGAAGCATAGCCCTCAGCCATGGCATCAAATTTCTCATAATCAGCCATCGCATTATTGTCTATGAAATCAAGGGTCCTTGTCAGGCACTGGCTCATGTTGTCTACAGAGGTATGTACCTCCGCAACTATGTCATTGATGCCGCTGACGGTATCAGAGGACTGTGTTGCGAGATGTCCGATCTCCTCAGCCACGACAGCAAAGCCTCTTCCAGCCTCTCCTGCCCTCGCAGCCTCGATCGAAGCATTGAGAGCGAGCAGATTTGTCTGTCCTGCTATGCTCCTTATGGTGGCTGTGAGCTCATTGATCTTATCTACAGCCTTGCTCTGCTCTATGGCCTCGTCCGACTGCCTCTTCACATCAGAGAATATATTCTTTGCATTGGCAATGGACTCCTGTACATCCTTACGTATCCCCTCGGCCTTATTTTTGATCTGGACCGCATTTGTAGCCCCCTGCTCCGAAAGCTCATTGATCTGATCGGCATTCTGGACCATTGTCGCCACATTGAGATTGATGGCGTCCGTAGCATCCGCAGCCTCCTGCATTCCTGCCGCAAGCTCCTGGGATGTGGCCGAGTTGTCGGCTGAATTGTCATTGAGCTTGACTGTCGTATCCTTAAGCTGGTCTATGATCTCGGTAAGCCTTTCACCGGAGCCGCCGATCTCACCGACAACTGTCCTCAGCACCTTGCGCAGGGCTCCTATGTCACGGGCTATGATACCGATCTCATCACGTCTGCATACAACAGTCCTTGCCTTATCATTATGTCTGAGATCAAGCCTTGCGGAATCCTCCAGGATCTCCGTAAGCACGCCCATGGGACGGAGGAGATATCTGGCCATAAATGACATAAGGACAGCCAGGATCACAAAGCAGATGGCTATTATCACGATCGCCTTGAAGGTCGTCTCGTTTATCGGCGCAAATATATCCTTCTCATCCACCGTGATGATGAGCATCGTCCTGGTGGTCTGCACATAAAAGGCTGCATATTTTTTTGCGCCCTTATATGTATATTCTATGATGCCGGGCTCGGGAATCTCGCCGGCATTGATCCTTGTAAGCAGGCTCTTCACCGCATCATTTTCCACAGGCTGTCCTATCTTCTCAGGCGTGGGATGATAAAGCATGATGCCGCTGCCGTCCACTGCATAGGCGTAGCTGGAATCAGCATGCTCAAGCTTGATATCACCTATGAGCTCCTCCAGTATTCCCGGAGATGCCTTTATCTGTACTGCCTTGGCATCCATAAGATTACCGCCGATACGGACCATGGTCAGAAGGTCATTCTGCACAGTGTCCTTGTAATTAGCCCTGAATTCAACGATATTGACCACCTCGGCAACTATGGCTATGACAAGCATTGCCGCTATGACGCCGACCACAACAAGACTCGCCAGAGATCTCATCCCGGTAAGCTTCTGTTCCTGTTTTTCCTCTCCCTGTTTCTTCACCGCCATTTTTAATACCCCTTTTTATACATGATGTTTCCGAAGGTCATCATCCATGACCGATTATCTTACCATTATAATAAAAACCCATACATTCATCAAGCGTCACCTGAAGCATATCCCCGACCTTCGCCGTCTCCTTCGGAAAGTGTACAACAAGATTCTGTGAGATACGGCCGGTGTACCTTGCAGGATCCTTTTCATCCTCTCCCTCGACAAGAACCTCCATTGTCCTTCCCTTAAACCTGGAAGCCTGTTCCCTTGACACTCTCTGCACGGTCTTGAGCACCCTGTCAAAGCTTTTCTGAACAAAGACCTTGTCAAGCTGCTCCATATCCGCGGCAGGAGTCCCGCTCCTTCGTGAATATTCAAAGGTAAACGCACCGTCAAAACGCACCCTTTCGATGACATCGAGGGTATCCTCCACATCCCTTTCCGTTTCTCCGGGGAAGCCCGCTATTATATCCGTCGTGATGGATACATCAGGTATCTCCTTCCTGATCCTGTCTGCAAGCCCTATATACGACTCCTTGGAATAATGCCTGTTCATTTCCTTTAATATCCTGTCAGAACCGGACTGCAGAGGCAGATGTATATGCCTTGCAATGATCTCATTTTCAGCTATTACATCTATGAGCTCATCGGAAAGATCCTTGGGATGCGACGTCATGAACCTCACCCTTCTTATCCCCGGAACAGAGGCTGCCTCCTTTAAGAGCATGGCGAAGCTGACCCTGGTATCAAGCCCCTTGCCGTAGGAATTCACATTCTGTCCCAGAAGCATCACCTCGACAACCCCGTCTGCTGCAGCTCGTTCTATCTCCCTTATGATCTCCACGGGATCTCTGCTCCTTTCCCTGCCTCTCACATAGGGAACTATACAGTAGGAGCAGAAATTATCGCACCCGTACATGATGTTTATACCTGATTTGAAGCTGTATTTTCTTGCAGACGGCAGATCCTCAACGATCTCATCCGTCTCCTTCCATATATCGATTATCTGTGATCCGGAATCCAGCCTGTTAAACAAAAGCTCTGCGAATCTGAAGATATTATGAGTGCCGAAGATTATATCCACATAGGCATAGCTGCCGCGGATCCTTTCAACCACATGCTCCTCCTGCATCATGCATCCGCAGACCGCTATGATCATCTCCTTTTTCTTTTCCTTATAGGATTTGCATACGCCAAGCCTCCCGTAGAGCCTCTTGTCCGCATTCTCCCTTACAGTGCAGGTATTATATACAAGAACATCAGCCTCCTCCTCGGAGGAAGCCTTTTCATATCCCATTTTCTGTAGAGATCCTGCTATCTTCTCAGAGTCCTTCTCGTTCATCTGACAGCCGAAGGTGACCACCATATACTTAAGTCCCCTTCCTTCTGTCAGTACTCTCACCCTGTCCATATAATCCCGCTGCCTTGCGGATTCTTTTTCATTATTTGTCCCGGTCATAATCTTATTATCTCTTTTTCAGTAATGATCATATCCATTTTTATATCGGTATCCTCAGTTTCAAACTCATCAGCAAGCTGACAGTCATAAGCAAGACAGACAAAAGGAATATCCCCGTATTTTACAAGGGATCTGTCATAATACCCCTTACCGTGTCCTATACGGTTTCCTCTCCTGTCAGCTGCCACGCAGGGAACTATGATGATATCAGGTCTGACCTCTGCTCCGGGATTTCCGGTCATGGAAGGCTCCAGTATCCCGTATGCGCCGTATACAAGCTCCTCTGCCGGATCTGCCTGAACAAAAACCATCCCGCTGTCCGATACCACCTTTGGAAGGAATACACTTTTCCCCTCCCGGAAAGCCGCCTCCATAAGCTCTGCGGTCTGTACCTCATCCTTATATCCGCAGTACAGAAAGACAACAGAAGCCTCTCTCCATACTCCCTCCTGCCTCAGTCTCTCTGATATCCCACGGGATGCCTCCTGCCTGTATTCCGGACCCAGAGCCTCCCTCCGGTGCAAAGCCCGGGCTCTCGCTTCCGCCTTACTCCTCATTTACAAAATCCTCGATGAAAAAGTCATGACTCTTATGTGCATGAATATAAGTGCCTATCTCAGCTCCGGACAGGATACGATGTATATTGCCGAGGTCATCCGCATTTGCGATCACCATATCGCAGCCTGAGGCTGAGGCTATGCGTGCGGCGGAGATCTTGGTCGCCATCCCTCCGGTTCCCATCAGGCTGCCCGTGCTGCCTTTGGCAAATCTCTCCACTGTCCCGTCAAGCTCCATGATCTCCGGGATGAATTCCGCCTCTTCACTTTTATGAGGATCATCGGTATAAAGCCCGTCTATATCCGACAGCAGGATCAGAAGGTCTGCCTCGATCAGGGCTGCGACTATGGCGGAAAGCGTGTCATTATCCCCGAATTCGATCTCGTAGGTCGCTATGGTATCATTTTCATTTACCACCGGAACCACTCCGAGAGTCAGCAGCTCCTCAAAAGTATTCCTTGCATTGAAACGGTTCAGGTTGTCTACTATGGTATGCTTTGTCATAAGCACCTGCGCTGTCATCTGGTTATATTCCGAAAAGAGCTTCTGATACATCATCATAAGCCTGGCCTGACCTATGGCCGCTGCCGCCTGCTTAAGCTTAAGCTTTTCGTCCGGTCCCTCGCTCTTCTCTTTTCCGCTGTAATAGATCCCCCTTATATTGGCAGCCTTTAATCCGACGGAAATAGCTCCTGAGGATACAAGGACCACGTCCTTTCCTCCGTTGTGCAGATCTGTAAGCTCCCTGACCAGCTTTTCCAGTCTCACAAGATCGGCTCCCCCTGTTTCACTGTGTGTGATGGAGGATGAGCCTATCTTTACCACGATGCGTTTTTTATCACTGAAATCCCTCATAAAAACTCGATCCTTTCAAATAAAAACCGGTCTGTTGTATTTTCTGATATAGGTCTCCGCAGCCTTCATCCCGTCTATGGCAGCAGACATTATCCCCCCTGCATAGCCTGAGCCCTCTCCTGCAGGATACAGCCCCTGTACGCCCTCGGACTGCATATTCTCATCTCTCAGGAGCCTTACCGGAGATGAGGTCCTTGCCTCCACACCTGCGAAAACCGTATCGTCACTGTCGTAGCCCTTTATCTTCCTGCCGAAATCCGACATGGCCTCGATTATATCATCCGACACAAAGCCGGGCAAAACCTCCCTTAGATTTCCCATACCGTACCTGCCCCTGCACGAAGGCATCACCTCAGTGAAGCTTTCTGTGAGAGTACCCTTCTTGAAATCCCCGAACCGCTGACAGGGTATGGCTCCGTCGCACTCCTCAAAGGCCTTTTTTTCCAGCGCCCTCTGAAATCTCACACCGGCAAGAGGATCCTTCCCGTAGCCCCTGTAGTCATCCGGGTATATCGTGCAGACTATGGCGGAGTTTGAATTCTCTCCGTCCCTTGCAGAATAACTCATCCCGTTAACGGTAAGCTGCCCCCTTTCGGATGAAGCATTCACCACATATCCTCCCGGACACATACAAAAGGAATATACACCCCTGCCGTCGTCACAGTGGTATGTAAGCTTATAGCTTGCTTTTTCCTGATGCAGTGCCCCGTCGATCAAAGCCCTTCTGTGCTCCGCCCTTATACCTATGGCAAAGCCCTTTGCCTCCATGGCTATCCCCTTTTCAAAGAGCATCCTGTAGGTATCCCTCGCGGAATGCCCGGGGCACAGAAAGAGAGCATCGCAGGGTATTACCCCTCCGCCCCTGCCGGTCACTACTATTCCGGTAATCCTGCCTTCCGATATGATCACATCCTCCAGCACACAGCCGAAATGCACTTCACCGCCCAGCTCTTCTATCTCAGCCCTGACAGACGGTATTATCTCTCTGAGTCTGTCTGTGCCTATATGGGGATGCTGGTCAGTGAGTATGGACTCGTCTGCTCCGTGCCTTACAAGGGTTTCCAGTATGAACCTTTTCCGGCCTTCCCTGTCCTTTATGCCCGTGCTCAGCTTTCCGTCAGAAAAGGTCCCTGCTCCGCCTTCCCCGAACTGAACATTGGAATCCTTATCAAGCACACCCGTCCTGAAGAATCTCTCTACATCCTCTGCTCTCTCGGATGCCCTTTTTCCTCTCTCATAGATCACAGGCCTGTATCCCTCATGAGCCAGCAGAAGCGAAGCGAATATCCCGGCCGGTCCGAAGCCCGTCACCACCGGACGTGATCCGCTCCCGGTTTTTCCGCGCTTCGGAAAGCTGTAGACTGCCTCCCTCAGGATCGATACATTACTCCTGTTGACCAGTTTTACTGTCCTTTCCTCATCACAGACGCTCACGGAAAGGGAATATACATCAACGATATTATTCTTTTTTCTCGCATCCCTGGATCTTTTAAGCACATTGAGCTCCAGCAGGTCATCCTCATTTATTCTCAGTAGATGAGCCGCCTTATGTCTTACATGCTCCATATCCGATCCCGCCGGAACCCGCAGATCGCTTATCCTTATCATAACAGACTCCCTCCTGCCATACTTCCCGTGGCCCATGCAAAATGCAGATTATACCCTCCGCAGATCCCGTCTGCATCCAGAAGCTCCCCAACCGCATATATCCCTTTATGTCCGGTCAGCATGCAGCTGTCATCTATACTGTCCATGGGTATCCCCCCGGCTGCAGTCTGAGCTCTGGAAAAGTCCCTCGTCATATCCGGCGACAGCTCATAGATATGATGCTTTACATTAAGCACAAATTCCGTGATATGATTCTCCCGTCTGGTATCTATGGGATGAACAAGATAGTTTATGAGCTTCTTTGGGAAAAGCCCTGTCATAAGCTCCGAAAGCTTTCTTTCCGGAAACCTCTCCCGCCTTCTTATTATCTCCTCCGTAAACTCCTCATCTGAATAAACAGGCAGAAAATCGGTTTCAATATAGGCCCTTTCTCCCCTTCCGAGGATCCTGCAGGCCTGTCCGGATATGTCCATGGCGCAGATCCCGGAAAAACCTGTCTCAAAAGGCTGAAGCTCCCCCGCAGAGCACTCCTCCACAACCCCTTCTTCATTGATAAGTCTGAGGAAAGCCTCGCAACGGACTCCCCTGAGTGAGGACAGATCTTCCTTCAGTATGAGCGGCGTGAGCGCCGGATAGATGTCAGTCAGTCCGATCCCAAGCTTTTTTACTATGCCGTATCCGGACCCGTCGGAGCCTGTCCTTTTGGACACACAGCTGCCGCAGGCTATTATCACACGGTCATAGCTCATTTTATTCACTTTTCTGTCTCCGGACAGCTGTATCTCATCACAGTCATATATGATCCTTACCCCCAGACGCTTTAACTCAAGCATCAGTGCGCTTTTCACGGATTCCGCCGTATCCGTATAGGGATATATGCAGCCCCGTCTCTCTCTGTGTTTTATCCCGAGTTCCTCAAAGAAGCTTATGCATGCACGGGTATCGAATCTTTCAAGGATCCTGCCGATCCTGCCTGAAGAGTCAGAGGAAGAATGGAAGCATGAGGGCTCCATCCTGAGATTGGTAAAATTGCATTTGCCGTTTCCGGTTATGAGTATCTTATTCGCCGCGCTTTCCCTGTGCTCATATACCACAACACTGTCACCCTTCCGTGCTGCGCATATCGCCGCCATTATCCCCGAAGCGCCGGCTCCTATTACCGCCGTAACCATCCGGATCCCTCACAGGAAGCCGAAGCTCTTTGCAAATCTGACTATCTTACCGCCCATGGGCACATCATAGAGCTCATCCTCTCTGACCGCCCCGAATTTGAGAATACAGGCAAAATAGACAACCATGCCGACCGCTATCGGTATCATGGTCTGGATCAGATATCCCGCAAAGAGGGAAAGGATCTTCCAGACAAGGAAAATGACAACACCCATGATCCCCGCAGACAGCGCAGGTATCAGGAAGGTACGCCCCTTCTCCTGCCTGTAGGATATGGTATGCTTAAGTGACAGGCTGTTTAAGAGACACATGCTCAATGAAAAAACTATCGTCGAAATTACCACAGCATATATTCCCAGATCGGTATAGTACATGAGGGCTATAAGTGAGGCAATATGGAGCACAAGTGATATGGCCGCGTTCTTTACGGGAAGGTTCATCCTTCCGATCCCCTGGAGCATTCCGTTTGTAAGAGTGGAGGCCGAATAGGTCATGACTGTGACAGCCCCGGCCCTTATCAGCGCCGCCGCAAGATCCGCCTCTCCGGCAAAAAGAAGGTTTATCACCGGATCGGCCAGGACAAAAAGACCTATGGCACAGGGAAAAGAGATTATAAGTGTAAATCTCATCGCTGCGCTTATCCTTTTTCTTGCCCCCTTTTTATTGTCAGATGCGATACAGGAGGCAAGGGCCGGCACAGCCGAAGCGGACATGGAGTTTGCAAGCGCTATGGGCACGTTTAACAAAAGCTTTGATTTGCCTGTATATACACCCCAGATAGCGGTTTTCTCGGCACCGAAGCCTTTTGCCTCCATCATCCGGTTGAATATGAAATTATCCAGGATATCATTGATATTATATATGGCAGTGGAAAGGATGACCGGCAGCACTGTCATCAGGATAAGACGCATGACCATGCCGTAGCTCTCCTCATATCTTGTATCATCATCTTCGAATCTTTTTTTAAGCCTGTTGGCTACAAGGAAATACAGAAGCACCAGAAAGACAAGCGCCGTAAATGCCCCGACACTCGTCCCGAGAGTACTGCCCGCCGCCCCGTATGCATAGGACAGATCCTCATTTCTCAAAAGCGCGGCTGTCTTCATTCCGTAATCAAAAAGAGCCTTTGCCGCAATGATGCTTACGACCGCATTTACTATCTGCTCTATTATCTGGGATACGGCTGTGGGGACCATGTTTCCCATTCCCTGAAAATATCCCCTGAAAACCCCCATTACCGCAACAATGAGTAGAGTCGGCGCAAATATCCTGAGGGCGATGGCTGACAGGGGCTCAGACAGCAGCTCTGCCAGGATATTGGCTCCGAACAGCACCACAAGACCTGCCGTTCCGCCTGTTATAGCTGCAAACAGCAGTCCTCCCTTAAAGACCTTTGAAGCATTCCTGTATTGTCTGTTTGAAAGTCTTGCCGAGACCACCTTTGAAATGGCAAGAGGCAGAGAATAGGACGAGATGAGCAGCATGATATTGTAGATATAATAAGCCGACGCATAATACCCGTTGCCCTTATCGCCGATTATGTTGGTCACCGGAATACGGTAGATCATACCGATGATACGGGTCACGAGCCCCGCCATTCCCAGCAGACCGCCCTGAACGATGAAGTTGCTTTTTTTAGTATTATCGGGACGTGCCATCTATCTGATAACTACCTTGTCACCCTCTGTATCCTGGATTATCTCTATGAGAGTCTTGCCCTGATTGACAACAATCTCCTCCCCGTCAGAATCAAAATACCTTACCGCACCCTGATCTCCTCCGAAGGATATCCACGAACCGTCAACAGCCTTTCCCTTTGTGATATAGACCATCCTGCCGCCGCCGTGGCAGTCAAATCCAAGATAGCCCTTGTCGTCTATCTGCTCCCATGACGAATACTGAAGTATGATATTATCAAAAGAAAGCTGCTCGCCGGTAAGATCATCTATATGCTCGGTACCATACTGCCACCGGTAATACTTCTCATCCTCAGGATTATATTCAAGACAGGGTTTGTTGATCTTATATCCCGGTTCGATATGAGTTGCATCATAGGAATCCTCCTGGGACAGATCATTGGGATCCCCGTCACGCGCAAAGGTAAATTTACCGATATATCCATCCTTGTAGGTATTGCGGTAACCCATATCCTCAATGCCCTTTTTGATCCCTTTTGCGGAGGCGTAGGCATTATGGGGCGCCACTCTGTCTGTGGTCCGGTAAAATACGGTGTCACCTATGGCAGCAAGCCCGGAAAGATTATCCACATAGTCCTGCTCCAGAAGAGGAAGAGCATATGAGGACTGCCCGTAATGGCAATAGACAGCATCATGATCCAGGGCATAATATACAAAATAGTTCCTGCAGGATCTCACGGAGCCTATCTTTTCAAGATCGTCATAGGCCTCAAAAACACCCATCATGCGGGTAAGGCTTCCCTCCACCACACATTCGTAAAGCACATCGGCAGAGCCAACCCCGCTCATGGGCATTGCATCCTCTATATTGTTGAGCATTATCGCAACAGGTCTCCTGTCGCCTATTTCTTCAGGCACGAACCTGCCGGTAAGATAGCTTCTGACCTTGTTTCCGTCCCTCTCCCTCTCCATGCCGAAGGAGGAGGTATAGCCCTTCTCTGCAGTAAGCCCGGATTCGGATATCTGCGGTGTCACGTCAGATGATACAGACTCCTCGAACCTCTCATAGGCCTCGATATCCGAAACAGTCTCCGTACCGGTTTCCACAGCTCCCTCAGAGACAGCTGCATTATTTCCGCATCCCGACAAAACACAGGCACCCAGCATAAAAGCCAGCGCCCTTCTTCGTATGTTCAACAAATCTATCTCCTTATTCCAAGTCTGTCCAATATGTCTTCCTGAGCCTTTTCCATCACTTTTACATCCTCAGGCTCTTCATGATCAAACCCCTGCAAGTGTAACATACTGTGAGCGATTAGAAAAGCGAATTCTCTTTCCACAGTGTGTCCGTAAGCCCCGGCCTGGGATATGACATGGTCTGTTGATATGACTATATCCCCCAGCATCAGCTCTCCTGTATCAGGATTAAAGCTGTCGGAAAACTCATCCTCAACCCTGCTGAAATCCGCCGGCTCATCAAAATCCAGAAGAGGAAATGAAAGCACATCCGTCGCCCTGTCCATATTCCTGTATTCTCTGTTCATAAGATGTATGCCCTCATCATCCGTAAGCGTCAGCGTGACCTCACATTCATACGGACAGCCTGTATATCTGAGAGCCTCCCCTGCGACCCTGGTAAATATCTCATCATAAGGGATCCCGGGATCGGTGATCCCCTCGTCCTTTTCAACGGAGAAAGTCATAATATATCCCCTCTCCCTTAAGCTGTTTCCTGATCTCCTCCAGATCATAATAAGGTATCAGCGATTTTTTCAGAAGGGAATTCTTCCCTGAAAACAATGCCAGTATCTCCTTATCTATGAACTTTGCAAGATCCGGTCTTTTCCTGCCTGAGGCGAATTCGTTCATGAGGCTGTTTATGACCGTATCCACTATGATAGTGATGGATAACTCGGCAGACACCTTCTGCCCGGGCCTGACCTCTCCGTACTCCTTTAAGGCTTCTATTATGTCATCAGGGAACTCCTCCTCCATTGCAAGTGACAGAGTCCTTATTGTAAGCGGGGTCTCCTCATCCTCCCTCAGGACACCTATACGGTGATAGAAGCCAAGTCCCTTCATGAGCACTCTGTCATACCCGAATTCCTCTGCAAAAAGCTCGGTGAAATGAGCGGTATGGATGGCCCTCTTGTACTCACGATTATTGGTGCTTTTAAGTCTGAGCAGAAGCGGATGCTCGGGATCCACCACATTCAGGTATTTATCCTTTTCCGGCCTGAAAACATTCGTATAATAGTAATATCCGGCCACTTCCATTATTACTATGTTCAGGATGAGCCCCGCTACAGGAGCAAGTATCAGCTCGGGAGTGATGACGGATCTTTTCATGATGATAAGACCCGTGTACAGAATGATGCTTACAAGCGAATAAACCAGGAGCGCCTCCTTGTATTTCCCCGTTTCCCTCCTGCTGTATATAAGGGTTATCCCTATCATTCCCGTCACAGTGCAAAAAAGAAATGCTTCATAGGAGCTTTCATTTGAAAGAAAAGGAAGAGCGGAAAACAGAAACAGAGAGAAAGCCCCTGTAAAGACATCTCCCGCAAAAAGAGCCGTCACTACCCCGAAGGATGCCACCGGGATGATGAAGCCCGGAAGAAATGCCTGCAGGGATGCCGCAGTCCCAAGCACTGTCATTATCAGAGCCATCTTAGAATCGATATATCTGCTGCAGGAATAACACAAAGCAAATCCGATGACCGAAGCCACGATGAAGTTGCGTACCGCCCCCGTGATGCTCTGCTGAAGCAGCAGTATCTCAAATGCGGAAATAATGGCAGGTACAAAGACCGGCATAAGGAAATTAGCCCTGAACCTGCTCTCTTCCGTGCCATCCTGCTCCTCTGTGGCATTATCCCCGTTCTCTTCCCTGCTTACGGACCCGGTACTGTTTTCAGACGCTTCCTTCTTTCCGGATCCCGTACTGCTTTCGGACCCTTCCTTCTTTCCGGATCCAGTACTGCTTTCAGCGTCCGGCTTATCTTCGGTTTCCGTTTCCGGCTCCCTTTCCGGCTCTGTTTTTTCTTTTATCTTTTCCTGTTCCCTGTTTTTCTTCATATTCTTCGTATGCCTTTACTATCCTCTGTACCAGCGGATGTCTGACCACATCCTTTGACGTCAGGTATATGAATCCTATGTCTTCTATCCTTCCGAGCACGCGCTCAGCTATATCAAGCCCTGATACTGTCCCCTCTGCGAGATCCTTCTGTGTCTTGTCTCCGGTTATCACAACCTTGGAATTAAAGCCTATCCTGGTCAGAAACATCTTCATCTGCGCCGGAGTGGTATTTTGCGCCTCATCCAGTATTATAAATGCATTATCCAGTGTCCTGCCCCTCATATATGCAAGAGGAGCAACCTCTATAAGCCCCTTTTCCATGTTCTTCTGAAAGGCCTCGGCCCCCATTATGCTGTAAAGCGCATCATACAGAGGTCTCAGATACGGATCTATCTTGCTCTGCAGATCCCCCGGCAGGAAGCCCAGCTTTTCACCGGCCTCTATGGCGGGTCTCGTAAGTATTATCCTCGATACCTCTTCTCTTTTGAAGGCCGTGACAGCTTTTGCTATGGCAAGATAGGTCTTGCCGGTACCGGCAGGTCCTATACCGAAAACTATCATTTTTTTATCTATGGAATCAGCGTATTTTTTCTGTCCAACGGTTTTCGGCCTGACAGGCTTTCCCTGCACCGTGTGGCATATGACCTGATCATCTACTGCGGTGATAAAATCTCCCGAAGAATCCTTAATGCTTTCCATCGTATAATTCACCTTCTGGTCGTCGATAAACTCTCCCCTGGCAGCAAGCTCTATCAGCTCCTTGAGGAGCAGTGCCCCCTCCTCCGCCGCTCTGTCTCTTCCTTCGATCGTGATCAGGTCAGCTCTGATCGTTATATCGATCCCGAGATCCCTTTCTATATGCCTGATGTTTTTATCAAAGGTTCCGGCAACATCCTGTATGACGGTATTGTCGTAATCCTTTATACTTAAAGCTCTAGTCATTCAGTGTATATACCAGGTTGTTTTCCGGCAGCTTATCATCTGTGATCTCTATCGAAGACAGGAAACGGCCCCGGGCTTCTTCAGCCCCGGCTTCATTTCTGCTCATTATCTCACAAAGGCAGTCACCCTTTGAAACTCTGTCTCCGTTCTTTACCTTAAGCTCAAGGCCCACGGACAGATCTATCTCCTGCTCCTTTGTCATCCTGCCGCCGCCAAGGAGCTTTATGCATTCACCTATTCCCGCGCAGTCTCTGATGCTCAGATATCCGTCTCTGTCAGCATAGATGCCGCTCTTGAAAGGCGCCTTCGGGAACAGGCTGTAGTCCTCCGTGACAAAAGGATTTCCATGCTGCGCCTCTATCATCTTCCTGAAAACCTCAAGCGCTCTCCCGGAGGCTATCGCATCACTGGCAAGCTCCCAGGCCTCCCATCTGTCCTCTGTCTTGCCCCCGGCCATTATCATCTCCGGAATGACGCTCTTCATTACCTTTAAGACGTCAGGAGCCGCTCTTCCCTTTAAGGCTTCTATCGCCTCTATCACCTCCAGGGAGTTTCCGACGGCATGTCCCAGAGGCTCATTCATATTGGTGATGACAGCGCTCATCTCAAGACCGGCTGCCTTACCGATATCTATCATAAGACCTGCCAGGTCACAGGCCCTCTTTTCATCCTTCATGAAGGCTCCCGTCCCGTAGGTTATCTCCAGAACTATGGCATCACTTCCTGCAGCGATCTTCTTGCTCATTATCGATGAGGCTATGAGCGGTATTGAATCCACTGTCCCGGTAACATCACGCAGGGAATAAAGGAGCTTATCAGCCGGAGCAAGATCCCCGGTCTGCCCGATAAGGGCATATCCGATATTTTTCACCTGCGATATGAATTCATCATTTGAAAGCTCCACGGAAAATCCCGGGATGGACTCAAGCTTATCAATAGTCCCGCCGGTAAAACCAAGACCTCTTCCGCTCATCTTAGCCACCGGAACCCCGCAGGCGGCAGCCACAGGGGCGGCTATCAGGGTCACCTTGTCACCCACACCGCCTGTGGAGTGCTTGTCCACCTTTATGCCCGGTATGCCGGAAAGATCCATGATGTCACCTGATCCTGCCATGGCCCTGGTGAGCTCAAAGGTCTCCTCCTCATCACAGCCGTTCAGATAAACAGCCATCAGAAGTGAGCTGACCTGATAGTCTGGTATCTCCCCGGCTACATACCCTTCTATGAAATCATTTATCTCTTCACGCGAAAGCTTTTTCTTATCTCTCTTCTTTTCGATCGTATGAATAAAATTCATTTATGATACGGCTCCCCCTTAATTATCTTAAACGCCCTGTACAGCTGTTCCAGAAAAATCACTCTCATAAGCTGGTGCGGAAAGGTCATCCTTGAAAAAGAAAGATGAAACCCTGACATGTCCTTTATCTCCTTTGAGAGTCCATCTGATCCCCCTATTATGAAGCAGATATGGCTTTTTCCTCCCGTCATAAGGTCATCAAGGGTCTGCGCAAACTGCCCGGATGTAAGCTCCCTGCCTTCTATCTCCAGTGTTATCACATATGCTCCTGCAGGTACCGCCTTTATTATCCTCCGGGCCTCACTCTCCATATCGGGTCCGTCATCAAGCTCCTTTTCTTCAAGCATGACATAAGACGAAAGACGCTTCTTATATTCCAAAACAGCGTCTTTGAGATATTTTTCCTTAAGCCTCCCGCAGGATATCAATGTTATCTTAAGCATCATTCACCGGCTTCAAAAAGTCTGGTATAGATCTCCTCCGTAAGCTCTGACATAAGGGCATCCTCCACATCCATGAACCTCTCACAGATCTTGTCCCTGATTATATCTATGCGCTCAAAATAAAGCTCATTCTCCTCCGTTTGCGGCTCTGTAAGCGCATCGATATCCTCCGCGGCAAAGGACTCCATGAACCATTTGAGGATCTCGTTCTTTTTCCCGGTCTCCCACTCCGCATCCTTCATGACAATCCCCGATCGCTTAAGCGCCATTATACCCGTGACAAGAAAAACCATGAAAAGGAAGCACATCACAAGCCTGGATACGATACCAACCACTCCGCTCATATTCAGCGGTATCACACCCGTAAATACAAATACCATGAACAGCATACCGACTAAGCCGCAAATCGTCAGTATACAGCCTGAAGACCTCAGATCTTTAGCTTTCTCGCTTAATGTCATTACTGCCTGCCGTTAAGATAATCGTCAATACCTCTGGCTGCCTTCCTTCCGGCTCCCATTGCAAGTATCACGGTGGCAGCGCCGGTTGCGCAGTCCCCTCCTGCAAATACTCCTGGCCTTGAGGTTGCCCCGTTCTCCTCATCGGCGACTATGCATTTTCTCTTATTCGTCTCAAGATTGTCTGTGGTGCTTGAAATGAGAGGATTGGGAGTTGTTCCCAGAGCCATTATCACTGTATCGCACTCTATCTCATATTCGGATCCCTCTATTTCCACAGGTCTCCTTCTTCCGGATGCATCAGGCTCGCCGAGCTCCATTTTTATGACTCTTATGCCCTTTACAAGACCTTCCTCATCCTCAAGTATCTCCACGGGATTGGTAAGAAGAGCAAATCTGATCCCCTCCTCCTTTGCATGATGAACCTCCTCCGCTCTGGCAGGAAGCTCCTTTTCCGATCTTCTGTAGACTATCGTCACGTCAGATCCGAGCCTTAATGCGGTCCGCGCAGCATCCATAGCCACATTTCCTCCGCCGACCACGACTGTCTTCTGCCCCTTGTTTATGGGAGTATCATAATCCTCTCTGTAGGCCTTCATGAGATTTGCCCTGGTCAGATACTCGTTTGCGGAATAAACGCCCAAAGCCTGCTCTCCCGGAATATGCATGAACATTGGAAGTCCTGCGCCCGATGCGATATAAACAGCCTCAAAGCCCTGATCCTCCATGAGCTCATCTATGGTCTCGGATCTTCCTATGATGTAGTCTGTCTTTATCTCCACCCCGAGAGCCTTTACATTCTCTATCTCCCTGGCCACAACCTCATCCTTCGGAAGTCTGAATTCGGGAATACCATATACAAGGACTCCTCCTGCCTTATGCAAAGCCTCGAATATGGTAACCTCATATCCCATTCTCGCAAGATCTCCGGCACAGGTAAGACCGGAAGGTCCGGCGCCTATGACCGCCACCTTTCTGCCGTTTCCTGAGGTCTTTTTCACAGGATTTATGCCATGCTCCCTTGCCCAGTCCGCAGCAAATCTTTCAAGCTTGCCTATGGAGACCGCTTCTCCCTTTATACCTCTTATGCAATTCCCCTCGCACTGGGTCTCCTGCGGACAGACTCTCCCGCACACCGCAGGAAGCGAGCTCGCTTCGCTGATGATCTCATAAGCTCCGGCGTTATCGCCCTCTTTCAGCTTTTCTATAAAGCCGGGTATATCTATACGTACAGGACAGCCCTCCACGCATTTGGGATTTTTGCATTGAAGACATCTGGTTGACTCGGCCCTGGCCTCCTCCTCTTTATATCCGAGGCAGACCTCATCAAAATTCCGGGCTCTGACAAGAGGATCCTGCTCAGCAACCGGCACCTTCTTCATCATATCAACTTCTATGGCCATTTTATATTTCTCCTCTATAAAATATTGTTCTATATCTGACTTACCCGCAAATATCTTATCTCAGGGCATCCCCCTGCCGGGATCAGCCGCAGTTTCCGCATCCGCCGTGATGGGTGCTTCCCTCCTGATAAGCAAGGAGTCTCCTGCCTTCCTCGCTCTTATACAGCTTCATGCGCTTCATAGCCGAATCAAAGTCCACCTTGAAGCCGTCGAACTCCGGTCCGTCCACACAGGCAAATCTGACCTCATCGCCAACCACCAGCCTGCAGGCCCCGCACATTCCGGTACCGTCAACCATGATTGGGTTCATGGAAACTATGGTTGGTATCCCGAGCTCCCTGGTCATCTTCACACAGAATTTCATCATTATCATCGGGCCTATGGATACGCATCTGTCATACTTCCTGCCCTCGTTTTTCACAAGATCCTCGATTACAGCTGTGACCATGCCATGTCTTTTATAGGATCCGTCGTCAGTGGTCACAAAAACATGCTCCTCACCTACCGCATCTATCATCTCCTGCTCCATTATGAGAGTATCATGATTTCTGGTGCCGATGATGACGTCCACATCCACCCCGTGCTCCTTAAGCCATTTTGCCTGCGGATAAACCGGGGCAGTCCCCAGACCTCCGCCGACAAGAAGATAATGTCTTTTTCTGACCTCTTCTATAGGCTCATTTACATATTCCGCAGGATTCCCAAGCGGACCTACCACATCAATGAAGCTGTCTCCCGCCTTCTTTTCGGCAATCTTGTAGCTGGATTCCCCTATAGTCTGAAAAACTATAGTCACAGTCTCCTTTTCCCTGTCATAATCACATATGGTAAGAGCTATCCTCTCGCTCTCCTCATCCGCCCTTACGATCAGAAACTGTCCGGGCTCACAGGCATGGGCCACATTAGGCGCTTCAACCACCATCTTGTAGGTTTTGTCAGCCAAAACCTCCGCTTCCAGAATCTTAAACATTTAATTCCTCCTCTATAAAGCGTAATTCTATATCCGGTTTACTCTGTGAATAAATACTACAGTCTTGCCAAAACAAATATATTATAGATAGCCCTTATGGCATTTTCAAAATCCTCATTCTTTACGCCTATGATGATATTCAGCTCAGACGACCCCTGATCTATCATCTTCACGTTTACATTGGCATGGGCAAGAGCCGAAAAGATCCTTCCCGAGGTACCCTTTGAGGATTTCATTCCCCTTCCGACGACAGCTATCAGCGCAAGATCAGATTCGATATCTATGCTGTCAGGGTGGGTAAGCCGGTTCAGCTCGGAAACAACGCTCTGCTCCTTTTCGATGAATTCATCCTGATGAACGATTATCGTCATGGTATCTATGCCTGATGGCATATGCTCGAAGGATATTTCATTATCCTCAAATGCCTGCAGCACACGTCTCCCGAAGCCGACCTCGGAATTCATCTTGTCCTTCTCGATATTAACCGAACAGAAGCCCTTCTTTCCTGCTATGCCGGTTATCGTGAACTTCGATTTCTGTCCCGTGCTCTGTACTATCCAGGACCCCTTATCCTTTGGCCTGTTTGTATTCCTGATGTTGATGGGGATACCCTCTCTTCTTACAGGGAAGATGGCGTCCTCATGGAGCACTGAAGCCCCCATATATGCCAGCTCCCGAAGCTCGGTATAGGTTATCATCTCTATGGTTTCCGGATCGGTTATGATCCTCGGATCCGCAACGAAGAACCCCGAGACATCTGTCCAGTTCTCATACACATCTGCCTTTGCGGATCTCGCCACTATCGAGCCTGTGATATCGGAACCTCCCCTTGAAAAGGTCTTTATCCTGCCGTCAGCATATGAACCGTAAAACCCCGGTATGACAGCTCTTTCTATCCCCTCGAGCCTGTCGTGGAGAACCTTGTATGTCTTTGTGGAATCAAAGGTTCCGTCTTCATTGAAGAAGATCACCTCTGCAGCATCGACAAAGGTATACTGCAGGTATTCTGCAAGCAGTATGCCGTTCAGGTACTCTCCTCTGCTCGCCGCATAGTCTTCACCGCATTTTTTCAGAAAATTTTCTCTGATGGTATTAAATTCCTTATCAAGAGAAATCTTTAATCCAAGCCCCGAGATTATCCCGTTGTATCTGTCCTCTATCTTTTTGAATACTTCTGAAAAATCCCTGTCCTCTGACGCCAGACCGTAAGCCTCATACAGAAGATCCGTTACCTTGCTGTCCTTTTTGTCCCTTTTGCCGGGAGCAGACGGTACCACGTAACGTCTGTCCTTGTCGCTTAATATTATCTCCCTTACCTTCTCAAACTGCTCCGCTCCCGAAAGAGAGCTTCCCCCGAACTTGACTACTTTTTTCATAAAAACTGAAGCTCCTCAAATAAACTCTATCCTGTCTTTGGACATCGATCCTATTCGTGCCAGAGAATAAACCTTAAATCCGGCATCCTCGATCTTTTCCCTGCCGGGCTGAAATGCCTTCTCTATAAGGATGCCGACGCCGGCCACTGTCGCATGCGCCATCCTGAGAAGTCTCACGGCTGCCGTGACAGCCTCACCGTTTGCGAGAAAATCATCTATGATGAGAACATGGTCGTTTTCGCTTATCACATCCTTTGACAGTGTCAGCTCGTAATTTGTCCCCTTGGTAAAGGAGGTGACCATGGTCTGAAACAGATTGTCGTTCAAGACCTTTGAAGGCTGCTTTTTAAGTATCACAAGAGGAACTCCCATCTCAGATGCCGTAAAAAGCGCCGGCGAGATGCCGGAACTCTCTATCGTGACCACCTTTGTAATCCCGTCCCCCCTGAAATGCGCTGCGAAATCCTCTGCGCATTTTGCCATAAGCTTCGGATCGACCTGATGGTTGATAAAGGTATCAACCCTGATTATATCCTCATTGACAGCTCTGCCTTCCTTTAATATCCTTTCTTCCAGAAGTCTCATTTCTTTTCCTTTCAAAAAAACATTTCAAAATTATACTGTCCGTTTGAACCCTGCTTTACCCTGAAGGTTCCCAGGGTGTCGGCATCAACCGCATAAACCGTCCCTGTTTCCTTTTTTCCGCTTCCCGGCTCCTCATAGCTCTCGGGGATCATGAAATATGTCCTGTTTCCGGAGTTTACCATATAGGTGCACTGATATGTATAAGTTCCCGCAGATCCTGCCACATGTCCGTAAATATCGAGAAGTGCTCCGTCCTTTATAAGCGTCGCTATGATAAGATTCGCCGCATCAATAGGCGAGCACGGACCCTGGTAAGCAAAATCATATTCCACCCGTGTAGTATCACTTAGGTTTCCTCTGCTGTCAAGGAATCTGAAGGCATATGTGCTGTGTCCCAGAGGCATGGGGAATTCATTTCTGTATACATCAGAGCTCTCATCCGGCTCTGTCCCGTCACTGGTATAATATATTATCCCCGCGAAATGATCCTCCTCTTCCTCTTCTTCTTCCTCCTCTTCCGTTTCTCCCGAAGAGATCTTTGCGGAAATATTCTGGGGCATATTATACTGCCCCGGCTCAGGCGTTATAACAAGCTCCCCTGTCACCCTGTCTTCGGACACCGTATCCTCAGATACTGTATCCTCTGAAACCGTATCCTCTGAGACTGATGCCTCCAGAGTCCCCTTGTCCGGGGTCTTTATCTCCTCTGAAGCCTCTGATACAGCCCTGACTCCCGATACGCTTAATACTGTATTATCAGATACAACTCTGTCAACTGCTTTTTGCGGGATGAAGGATACATTCCCCAGTCTTTTCGACGTGACAAGCGCTATCACGACCACCAGTACTACAAAAAGAGCAGCAACTGTCAGAGTCATGACCTTTTCACGGGTCTCGTCCTCTTTTGCGCTCTGCATCTTCAGGTCCGGCACATTTTCCTTTTTGACCATGGGGATCTCCTTGGTCGTGGAATCTCCGTCGAACTCAACCATGTTCCTTTCGGCTACGTCTATCCTGTTTACGTTTCCGGCAATATCCGATCCTACGCTGTCAAGGTTTTCCTCAAGACTCGCGTCATAATCCGGTACGATCTGAACTGCATAGCCGCATTTCGGACAATATAGTTTCCCCTCAGGTATTTCACTCCCGCATTCAGGGCACTGCATTTTATCTGTTCCTTGCCGCTGTAAGTACGTTCTTCATCAGCATAGCTATGGTCATGGGTCCCACCCCTCCGGGTACCGGAGTGATAAGAGATGCCACAGGCTCCACATCAGCGTAATCCACGTCGCCGCAGAGCTTCCTTCCACCGTTTGTCTCAGGATCCAGCCTGTGTATCCCCACATCTATGACAACAGCCTGATCCTTCACATAATCATGCGTGATCATCTCCGGCTTTCCTATCGCTACTATGAGTATATCCGCTCTGCGGCATATGTCCTCGATATGCCTTGTTCTGGAATGAACGACAGTCACTGTGGCATTCTCCCTGAGCATCAGCATGGCCATGGGCTTGCCTACTATATTGGATCTGCCCATGACTACACACTCTTTTCCGGCTATCTCCACCCCGCTTCTCTTCAAAAGCTCTATAACCCCTGCAGGTGTGCAGGACACAAAGCCCCTGCTTCCTATGCTCAATGCTCCGACCGATCTTCTTGAAAAGCCGTCCACATCCTTAGCCGGATCTATCGCTTCTATCACGTTATCCTCATTGATATGCTCCGGCAGAGGCAGCTGCACCAGTATCCCGTCTACCGTATCATCTTTATTCAGCTTATCTATCAGTCCGATGAGCTCCTCCTCCGGAGTATCCTCCTTAAGCTCATATGAAAGTGACCGGATACCGCAGTATTCACAGGCTGTCTTTTTATTTCTGACATATACCTGTGATGCAGGATCCTCCCCGACTATTATGACAGCAAGAGAAGCACTTATGCCTTCCCTGGCTATCTCAGCCTTTACTTCATCCTTTATTTCCCGGGATATCCGCTTCCCGTCTATGATCTCTGCCATCAAAAAAGCCCTCTTATCTTTCCGTTATCATCTACATCAATATCATATGCAGCAGGATGCTTTGAAAGTCCCGGCATCGTCATGATATCTCCCGTAAGCGCCACGACAAAGCCAGCGCCGCGTGAAAGATATACATCTCTCACCTTTAAGGTGAAGCCCTCCGGCGCTCCCAGAAGCGTCGGGTCATCCGAGAAGGAATACTGCGTCTTTGCCATGCATACCGGATAATCTCCTCCTGCTTCCTCTATATTTTTCAGTTCTGCAAGTGCCTTCGACGAAAATTCCACGCCCGAAGCGCCGTAGATCCTGCATGCGACAGTTTCGATCTTTTCTCTCACAGGCATATCATCGGGATAGAGATATCTGAAATCAGCCCTGTCCTTGGACAGGATATCCAGTATCTTTTCCGCAAGATCAAGAGCTCCCTCTCCGCCCTTTTCCCAGGCTCTGGAATATGAGAACTCACATCCCTTTTCCCTTGCATACTCCTCGACATATGCTCTTTCCTCTTCCGTATCGGAAACAAAAGCATTGAGAGTCACTATCACCGGAAGCCCATAGCCCTTCAGATTATCGATATGCCTTCCGAGATTTGCTATTCCCCTCTTAAGCGCCTCCATATCAGGTCCGGACAGATCCTCCCTGGATACCCCGCCGTTATATTTCAAGGCTCTTATCGTAGCTACAAGCACCACTGCCGATGGCCTGAGCCCTGCCTTTCTGCACTTGATATCAAAGAATTTCTCCGCCCCCAGATCAGCTCCGAAGCCTGCCTCCGTTATAACTATATCAGCCAGCTTGAGCGCCGTCCTGGTGGCGATCACGGAATTACAGCCATGAGCGATATTTGCGAAGGGTCCTCCGTGTACGATAACCGGTGTATGCTCTATAGTCTGGATCAGATTCGGCTTGACTGCATCCTTCAGGAGGGCCGTCATGGCGCCTGCCGCCTTTATATCCTCTGCCGTCACCGGCTTTCCGTCCAGATCATAGGCAACGATCATCCGCTCCAGTCTTCTTTTGAGATCCCTGATGTCCGTGGCAAGACAGAAAACAGCCATTACCTCAGAAGCGACCGTGATGGTGAAATGGTCCTCTCTGACAAAGCCGTCTGCCTTTGAACCCAGTCCCACGACCACATTTCTCAATGCACGGTCATTGATATCGAGACATCTTTTCAATACTATCCTTCTTGTATCGATCCTGAGCTCATTTCCCTGCTGGATATGATTGTCGAGCATGGCTGCACAGAGATTATTTGCTGAGGTTATGGCATGGAAATCCCCGGTAAAATGAAGATTGAGCTCCTCCATGGGAACAACCTGCGCCATTCCTCCTCCGGCGGCTCCGCCCTTTATCCCGAAACAGGGTCCCAGCGAAGGCTCCCTGAGAGCTATCACAGCCTTCTTTCCAAGCCTTCCCATAGCCTCGCCTATGCCTATGGTCTGGGTGGTCTTCCCCTCTCCGGCCGGAGTGGGATTTATAGCAGTCACAAGCACGAGCTTCCCGTCAGGACGGTCCTTAATGCTTTTTATGAACTCATCCGAGATCTTTGCCTTGTATTTTCCGTAAAGTTCAAGATCATCCTCCGATATCCCCAGAGAAGCCGCCACATCGCGGATATGCATCATTTCAGTGCTCTGCGCGATATCTATATCAGATTTCATACATGTTCCTCCTTATATACTTCAAACTGCTCGGGCGTCATGATGATCCTTCTTCCCTTTGTTCCCATTTCATCTCCTACGATCCCCTCCTCTGACAGCTGATCCATTATCCTGGCTGCCCGGTTGAAGCCCAGCCGGAACTTCCTTTGAAGCAGACCTATGGAAACGGTTTCCTTATCCAGATTTACTGCAAATTCGGCTGCCTGCATAAAGATCTCATCTCCGTCATCACCTGAAGCTGATGAGGACTGTGCCGATCCCCTTGAGGATCCCTTGGAGCCTCCTCCTGAAGCAGCTGCGGCATTTATGGCATCGGTTATGTCCTGTGCGTTGTCATCATCCTTCTTCTGCGCTCTGATAAACTCCGCTACCGCCTCCACCTCTTCATCCGAAACAAAGGCTCCCTGTACTCTCGAAGGCTTAGGAGCACCCACAGGATAAAAGAGCATGTCTCCCTTGCCGAGAAGCTTCTCTGCGCCCACCATGTCAAGTATGGTCCTCGAATCGGTCCCGCTTGTTACAGTGAATGCCACACGGCTCGGCATGTTGGCCTTTATAAGTCCTGTGATAACATCCACCGAGGGTCTCTGGGTCGCAATGATCAGATGCATGCCTGCTGCCCTTGCCTTCTGTGCAAGACGGACTATGGCGGTTTCCACATCGCTTTTCGCCGTCATCATAAGATCTGCAAGCTCATCAACTATGATGACTATCTGCGGCAGGGGCGGGAGTCCCTCCCTGGCTGCCCATGCGTTGTATCCCTTAAGATCCCTCACGGCGTGCTCGGCAAACTCTCCGTATCTCCGGTCCATCTCGACCACACTCCAGTTCAGCGCACCGGCTGCCTTCTGGGGATCTGTCACTACAGGTGTCATAAGATGCGGTATGCCGTTATATATAGAAAGCTCCACTATCTTCGGATCTATCATCATGAGCTTTACGTCCTTCGGACTTGCCTTGTACAGGATGCTCATGATTATGGTATTTATACAGACCGACTTTCCTGCGCCTGTAGCTCCGGCTATCAGAACATGGGGCATCTTTGCTATATCGAATATGACCGGCTTTCCGCCTATATCCTTACCCACCGCAAAGGATATCTTTGACTTTGCGCTCTTAAACTCCTCGGATTCTATAAGCTCCCTCAGCATTACAGGAGTATTCTCTGCATTGGGAACCTCTATCCCTATGGCGCTCTTGCCCGGTATCGGAGCCTCTATCCTGATGCTCTCCGCCGCAAGGGCCAGCTTGATATCATCAGTCAGGCTCACTATCTTAGAGACCTTTACTCCCGGCTCCGGGAGCATCTCATATCTGGTAACCGTAGGCCCCTGGCTTACATCAGTCATGGTGACGTTCACACCGAAGCTTGCAAGAGTATCCTTGAGCTTCTTTGAGATCTCCATCTGCTCCTTCTTTGCACTGCCCGTGATCCTCGGTCCCATTTTGAGCAGATTTACAGGAGGAAGAACATAATCCAAAACCTCATCATCCTGTATCACCACTCCGTCGGGTATGGCAGATGATGCGACCTTACGCTTTACAGGATTCCTGACTGAAGAGGCCGCCTCACTATGACGCTCGTGAACCTGCTCTGTTTTCCTGACAGGCTCAGGCCCGTTATAAGGCTCAGGCTCAGGCTCCGGCTCCGTATATGATGCCGGCTCCGGTTCTGTATACGCAGCAGTCTCCGGATATGGTTCAGGCTCCGGTTCTGTATATGCTGCCGGCTCCGGATATGACTCAGGCTCCGGTTCTGTATATGCTGCCGGCTCCGGATATGGTTCAGGTTCAGGCTCCGGCTCAGGTTCCCAATGTGCTGCAGGATATGGCCAGGGCCAGGGCTCTG
>CAMUZQ010000026.1 GCA_947165275.1 uncultured Lachnospiraceae bacterium
CAAGAATCGTATTTGACCAGGCGACCAGCTTGCTGGTCGGCGTGTCCGGCGAAGCCGGATTTTTGCGGATGATTTCCGATTTTGTCCGCAAAAAGTCATGATTTCTTGCGTACGAAAAATTGGAAAAACAGTATTAACATCAGATAGTGATCTGTGATATAGTATATTAATTCCCCCTTTTCGTTGGGGTGGTTTTTATTATGCTGAAATTTAAGAGCAGAAGAGCGAGACTCATAAAAAAAGCAGTGGTGTCAGCGGTGACAGCAGCTGCCATAATGATAGGTACAGTGGCTTCAGCCGGAGTGGCGAAGCCTGCTCTTGCTGACAACGAATATAAAGCGGATGTCCATGAGGTATCTAAGGATAAGCTTACTGGGAAGACTGTGCTTCTCCATACCGGAGATGTGGGAGGCGCGGTGGACGGCTATGCGAAGCTTGCGGCCCTGAAAAATGATCTTGAATCATCAGGAGCCGAGGTTGTATTGGCTGACTGCGGAAATTATACTCAGGAGGGTACAGGGAACGATCGCTTCAGGACCGTAGATGCATTGATGCTGATGACGTCTATGGGATATACGGTTGCGACTGCAGGTGATGCTGAGCTGGCCGAGGGGTATGATCATTTCAGAAATGATATCAGCGGAGCAAAATTCAGACTCGTATGTGCGAATGTTTATAAGGATGATAAATCGATTCTTACTCCCAGCTATCTGCACAAGACCGGCTCGGGTCTCAAGATCGGATTTTTGGGACTGTCCGATGCGGGAGAGTCTGACGGGGTCAGGACTGCTTCAGGAAAAGACATGTATGTCTGTGCCAAAGAGCAGGTTGATTCCCTGAAAAAAAACGGAGCCGATCTGATAGTCGGCCTTACTCATATAGGAATGAAAAATGCTGAGCAGTTGTATGATAATGTCGGGGATATAGATTTTATCCTTGATGGAAATGCAGATCTTGCATGCACAGAGGGGGCCGGTGGAAAGCCGATCCAGTCTGTCGGGGGCAAATTTGCATATATCGGGGCTGTTGTGATCGATAAAGAGGGCGGTATCAGTGACCGGTATCTTATATCCACAGACAGTCTTGCTTCTGATGCCGCGCTTAAAAAGACGGCAGATAAGATAAAGGAGCGTCTCAGCTCCTCTGTTGATGTAGCATCCGGCGATGATATAGCAGGGATAATCGCAGATTATACCAGTGAAAAAACAGCTGATGACGAGGCTTCTTCGGACGATAAGAGCGTGGCAGACAGCAAGGATGCAAAGGCTTCATCGGACGATAAGAGCGGGGCAGACAGCAAGGATACAAAGGCTTCGACGGGTGATAAGAGCGGGACAGACAGCAAGGACGCAAAGACTTCTTCGGATGATAAGAGCGGGGCAGACAGCAAGGATGCAGAGGCTTCGACGGATGATAAGAGCGGAACAGACAGCAAGGACGCAAAGACTTCTTCGGACGATAAGAGCGGGACAGACAGCAAGGACGCAAAGGCTTCGACGGACGATAAGAGCGGGACAGACAGCAAGGACGCAAAGACTTCTTCGGACGATAAGAGCGGGGCAGACAGCAAGGACGCAAAGGCTTCATCGGATGATAAGAGCGAAGCTGAAAGCAAAGAGGCTGAGACTGTGGCTGATGAGATCACCTTAAATGCCGAGGGAAAGTATGAGGTCGTAAAGGGAGACTGCCTTTGGAAAATAGCAGAAAGACACCTTGGTGACGGAAGCCGCTGGGGAGAGATCTATGAACTGAATTCGGATATAATATCAAATCCTTCACTTATCTATATCGGACAGCAGCTTGTCCTGCCTCCGGGCTGATATCTTTAGCGCAGAGCTTTCTAATCAGGTTCAAAGCTTGTATAATTAAATATGGCTGGCTGTATATTTTGAACAGATAAATGAAGCTGTTCAGAATTTATTTTGCAGACTTGCGGAGAGTAGAGGGTAAGTCAGATATAAAACTACGTTTAAAAAGAGGTGAGATATCATGAGAGACGGTTTTGTGAGGGTGGCTGCGGTCACACCTGCGATCCGCGTAGCGGATCCGGCTTATAATGTTGAGAAGGTGATCGAAGGCATAGATGCAGCCGTTGCCGGAGGTGCCAGGGTCATTGTTTTTCCGGAGATGGTCGTGTCCGGTTATACCTGCGGGGATCTGTTCCTTCAACATAAACTGACAGATGCCTGCAAGGAGGGATTGAGACAGATCGCGGAATATACCTCCGGGCTTGATGCTCTGGTATTTGCGGGCTCTCCCTACAGTTTCAGAGACAAGCTCTACAGTGTGGCGGCTGTGCTTCACAGAGGTCTTTGTATAGGCATTGTTCCCAAGACACATATACCGAATTATTCGGAGTTCTATGAAGCGAGATATTTCAGTCCAGGTAACGGTCCTGTCCTGACGACAGATTTTTTCGGTACAGGGATACCCTTTGGGAGTCATATCATATTTGAAAACGGTGAATCTCTTCCGGATCTGAAGATCGCCTGTGAGATCTGCGAGGATCTCTGGGTTCCTGTGCCGCCTTCTGCGGAGCATGTAATGGCAGGTGCGGATCTGATAGTGAATCTGTCTGCCTCAGATGAGATAGTGGGGAAGGATTCATACAGAAGACAGCTTGTCAGTCAGGCGTCCGGATCAGGTGTATCAGCATATGTCTATGCCTCAGCCGGGGCAGGGGAATCCAGTCAGGATCTTGTATTCGGAGGGCATGATATTATAGCGGAAAACGGTCAGATCCTGGCTGAATCAAAGCTTTTTGCCGAGGGGATCATTACCGCTGACATCGATGTGGAGAGACTTGTTTCCGAGCGCAGAAGAAGAAATACCTTTACTGAAAATCTATATGATGATTATGTAAGGATCCCGTTTCTGATAAATGAACACGAGGTTGACATAAAACGCTATATTTCGCCCATGCCCTTTGTCCCCTCAGATGACAGAGAACGCAAATCAAGGTGCGAAGAGATAGCGGATATTCAATCTATCGGACTTGCAAAGCGGCTGTCACATACAGGTTTACATAACGCGACGGTTGGCCTGTCCGGCGGCCTGGATTCCACACTGGCTCTTCTGGTCGCGGTCAGGGCTTTTGACAGGCTCGGGATGACAAGAGAGGGGATCCATGCAGTGACGATGCCGGGATTCGGGACCACGGACAGAACCTATGATAATGCGGTCAGGCTTGCGAAGATACTCGGATGTGATCTTCTTGAGGTGGATATCAAAAAATCCGTAACACAGCATATGTCAGATATCGGCGCGGATATAAATGTGCATGATGTAACATACGAAAATGCGCAGGCAAGGGAGAGGACGCAGATACTTATGGATATTGCAAATAAGCTGTCGGCTCTTGTGATAGGGACAGGCGATATGTCCGAGCTTGCGCTGGGATGGGCAACCTACAACGGTGATCATATGTCCATGTACGGGGTAAATGCCGGAGTTCCGAAAACTCTGGTAAGGCATCTGGTATCCTATTTTGCGGATGAGGCAAAGCTTCAGGATAATATGGAGCTGTGCGAGGTGCTTTTGGACATACTTGATACTCCCGTGTCACCGGAGCTCCTGCCCCCTGAGGATGGAAGGATAAGCCAGAAGACAGAGGACATCGTGGGACCTTACGAGTTGCATGATTTCTTCCTGTATTATATGCTGAGATTCGGGTTCCCGCCATCAAAGATATACAGGCTTGCAAGGATCAGCCATGGAGAGAAATATGATAAGGCAGAGATACTTAAGTGGCTTGGGATATTCTATAAGAGATTCTTTTCACAGCAGTTTAAGAGATCCTGTCTGCCTGACGGTCCCAAGGTAGGAACCGTTGCTGTATCACCGAGGGGGGATCTCAGAATGCCCTCTGATGCATCAGCTGCATTATGGCTTGATGAAATAGACAAATTACGATAATATCAATATAATACCAATTATGTATTGATGGACAGACGGAGGGATACATGAAAAAAGCGCGCATCAGCAATCTCATTATTATATTTATAATCACCACGATGCTTTTCGGCTGCGCCGGTAAAGAAGAAGCCGCTGCAGATAATGATACCGTTAATGATACCGTTGAGACGGAAGCGGCAACAGAAACCGGATCGGAGACGGAAAAAGAAACTGAAGCGGCAGACGGTGATGGCAGCGATCAGAATGAAGATAAGGTAGTGTCTTCCGGGAAAAAGGGATCAGGCAGCGAAGAAGAGTCGACGGAGGGCTCTCCCTTCGGAAGCAAAGCTTCATTGGGCGGATCTAAGGGTGATATCACAGAGGACTGGAAAAAGGATTATAAGGAATTTCTTGAAAAAAACCCGGTCGAGGGAGAGGAGGTTTCATTCGCTCTTATCTATGTGGATGAAGATGATATCCCTGAGCTTGTCATAGATACGGGAATAGAAGCAAGCGGGTGCCAGATCCTTACCTGGCATGACGGGGTGATGGATGAGCTTCAGACTGCGAGATTATATTTCACATATGTGGAAAAGGGAAATCTGCTGGATAACTGTGAAGGACATATGGGATATTATTATGATTATGTTTATTCGATCAAAAACGGGAAATGGAAGCAGATATTTAACGGAGAGTATTCGGGATTCGCGGATAACGGTGAGCCGGATTATGATGATGAACGTATGAGATATAAATGCACTGATTATGAGGTGAACGGAAAAAGGACTGATGAGGATGGATATTACAAGGCATTGTATGAGGTATATGATGACGGAAAAAATGTGACGGATCCGAAAACGTATCTGATCTATGATGATCTTATGTCCTTCCTTGAAACAGGGAAGCTTCTTTATGAGACTCACAGATATGAGCTATGTGTGGAGGACTGCACCTGGGAGGAGGCCGAAAAAAAGTGTGAGAAAAAAGGCGGATATCTTGCTTCTCTGACTTCCGATGAGGAGTTTAAATATGTGGAGGATATGATACGTTCAGAGGATCTGACCAATATCTGTTTCTATGTGGGAGCGAAATACGGTGATGACTACAGATGGCACTGGACCGAGCCCGGGCTGAAACAGGATAATTGTGTCAAAACGGGATATTATAAGCACTGGCTTGATGGAGGACCGACCTATACCGATACTCTTGCTGACGGCACAGTAATAGATGAGAATTATGTTGAGCTGATGTACAGAAAATCAGAGGATGCTTTTTACCTGAATGATATTACGAATGATGTCCCTGGCGTATACCCTTCATTTAAGGGAAGGATGGGATATATCTGCGAGTATTCCAAGTGAGGATCATGCTGTCTGCCGGCGGAGACCGCGCAGGCAGACGGAATACTTTGATGTGGCATAGATTTATGGTATCATATCACCATGCTGTTTAATTCGATCGAATTTGCGATATTCCTTCCGGTTGTCGCTATATTGTATTTCATACTGGAAGCAAAGGCTGAGAGTCATACCGTGTCAAATATATGGCTTCTGGCTGCTTCTTATTTCTATTATATGTATGCTGATGTGAGGTACGGACTGCTGCTCGCATCCGTTACCCTGATATCCTTCGGATCCGGGTATCTGATGAAGAATGTGATCAGTGAGCACAGGATGCGGAAGAGGATCATGCTCCTTACCGTGGTGCTGCTGGTCGGCATGCTTTTCTTCTTTAAGTATGCGGGGCTTCTTTCATCTCTCATATCGAAGGAGTCGTCCCTTAAGATCATACTCCCTGTAGGTATATCCTTTTATATTTTCCAGTCACTTACCTATGTGTTCGAGATATATCAGGGAAAGACGGATACTGCGAAGTCTTTTATTTCATATGCAGCCTTTGCGTCCTTCTTTCCTGTTTTGCTTTCCGGACCTATAGAGAAGTCATCACATCTTCTGCCTCAGTTTGATGAGAGACATCATTTTGATTATGAGAGGATCAGGCACGGACTTATACGCATGGCCTACGGGTATTTCCTCAAGCTCGTGCTTGCCTCGAGGATAGCCATTGCAGTTGACCTTATCTATGATAATTATATGGATGTGTCAGGATATCAGCTCCTGCTCGCCACCTGTCTTTATTCTGTCCAGATCTTCTGCGATTTTGCCTCATATTCAACGATAGCGATCGGTACCGCGGAAATACTGGGATTCAGGCTCACGGAAAACTTTACCCAGCCTTTCTTCACTGATTCCTGCGCAGCCTTCTGGAGACACTGGCATATCACTCTGAATAACTGGTTCAGAGACTATGTATATATCCCCCTTGGAGGGAACCGCAAAGGAACCGTGAGGAAGTATCTCAATATCTTTATAGTATTTACTCTTTCCGGCATGTGGCACGGAGCGGATATAACCTACATACTCTGGGGGATGCTCTCCGGACTTTTCCAGATAATGGAGGCGCTCATCGCCCCTTTGAGGAAGCATTTTCCAAGATGGCTTAAGGTTTTCTTTACCTTTATGCTTTTTACCTTCTCGATGTTTTTATTCAGATCGGATGATATTGAACAGGCCGGGATAATAATCGGAAAGGTTTTTACACAGTTTGACTTTGCTTCCATCCTTACTACCTCGCCGTTTGAGCTGGGACTAGGAGTCTTTAATTTCCTATATCTGATAGCAGGCGTTATTGTTTTGCTGATCTATGATATGATAAATGAAAGGACAGGGGATGCTGCAGCCTATATAGCCTCGAGGAGGACCCCGGTGCGATGGGCGTTTTATTATCTTATGGTGATAATGATACTAGGCTCTGTCTCCATAGGAGCACAGCAGTTTATATATTTTCAATTTTAGACGGGCAGGAAGCCCGAAAGGCGGGAATGCAGATGTATGTGCCATTGCGAAGCATTGACTGATCAGGCGGACAAACCCGTAAAATAACATACGAAATGAAAAATGAAAAATTAAAGCTGTTACGAAACTTCATATTATTATCAATACCGCTCGTTATTCTCTGTATTCTTGCGTATTTGCTTCCCATGAGCTATATGACGACTGAGTATGTCATGTGGGATGAGGAATTCGAGAATTCGGCCTCGCCGTATATCGATGCCGAAACGATCATAATCGGGGATTCCCGTGCCAAGTCATCTGTGCTTCCGGCTCTGCTGCACGAGGATACATATAATATCGCCATAGGCGGAGCTACTCCGATAGAGATGTATTATGCTACCGAGAATTATATAGAGCATAACGGAGCGCCGGAAAATGCGATCGTGATCTTCGCACCGTATCATTTCTGTGATATAGACAATTGGGACCAGACTCTCTATTTCAATTTTCTCAGCATCGATGAGATAGCTGAGATATATTTCAAAGGCATCCAGACCGGTGATAAGGTCATTGCAAGGAAGGGAAGGATCGGGGAGATGCTGTCCTACAGGCTGAGACTGCCCTCTAAATACCTTGCTCAGATGTATGAATCCAGATTTGTGGGAAGAAAAGCCGAAAACATGGCAAAGTTTGATTCGATAAGGGAAGATATGGGCTATTGCGAATTCGGCAGTGCTGCCGGGGATGACGGAGAGACTCACGAGGTATATCATGAGGTCTTCGACAGTTCGGCCGAGGTCCTGTATTATTATGAGAAGCTTCTGGAGCTTCTGAGTGATAACAAGGTAAATGTTTTTGTGGCGCAGCCTCCGATAAATAAAGCATCCGGTGACGCCATTCACCAGGAGTTTATAGATGGATATTCCGGTTATCTTGACTATGTGAAGGATAAGCAGGATTACTATAAAATGACGATGCTTACCGAAATACCGGTCTATCCGAATGATCTTTTCGGGGATTCCATTCATGTGAACAGAAAGGGCGCAGAGGTTTATACCGGGGAACTCAGGGAGTATCTGGAATCAGTTGGTTTCTGGGATTAGGGGACGGTTCTCTTCCTGCCGTTTTAATAGTTTCCGAAGGGTTTAACTGCATATACCGCGGAACAGTTTCTAAAACGGCAGTTTATTTTGTTCGCGAGTATAAATGACAGGAGGAGAAAGAAAATGAATGTGCTTCTTGTTTTGCAGACTATACAGTGTATCACTGCAGGTGCATTGTTTATCGAGATACTGATAGTTTTTTCAAGGTGGAGGAATGCGATACATTCATATCTTTTTCTGGCATGTGTCTCTTCACTTGTAAGTAATCTGGGATATCTCTTCGAGTTGAGTGCACGGTCGGAGGAGACCTATCTTACAGCTCTCAAGCTTTCCTACATGGGTAGAGCATGGATCGTTTTTTCTTTTTTCCTCTTCGCTGCAAAAATGTGCAGGATCACAATTCCCGGGATCGTGAAAGGTTTTCTTGTATTTGTGCATACAGGAATCTGTATTTCGGTGCTTACCATAGGATACAACAGTCTTTATTACACTGATTACCGTTTTGTGATAGATGAAGGATTTCCTCTGTTCATTCATAGCAACGGTTATGTTCATGATCTCTTAATGATGACGAATGTTGTCTTATGTATTCTCGCACTTGGATGGCTCATCAGGGCTTATCGAAGTGAGAAGGACAGGAAAGCCGGACAGAGGTTTTTCATGCTGATAATGGCCTTTGGTGTGCAGATCCTGTTTTTTCTGCTGCAGCTCACAGGCATCACGGGGATTTCAAGGTTCTATGATCTTACTATGCCGGGATCCCTGCTTGGAACCATGTTCATGCTTATCGGGATCCTGAGATTTAATCTTCTGGGTACAAGAGAGATAGCGAGAGACTTTGCCATAGACAGGATATCCGAAGCGATAATCGCAACGGATAAGGCCGGGCGGATCCGGTATTACAATGAAACCGCAGCGAAGGTCTATCCTCAGCTTCAGGCATTCTATTCCGCGGGATCAGACAGGGCAGCAGATAATACAGGACAGGGGGATGGGGCATTACGCCGCATAAATACACCGTATGATATCATATCCTCCATAAGCGATGCTGTCAGTAAAGGGGAAACTCTTGCCGTAGACGGGCGCATATATTCTCCTGAGAAGAATGACCTTATGTACCAGGGGGAGAATTACGGAAGCCTGTATACCCTCGTTGATGATACGGATCAATATCATTATATGGAGGAGCTTAAAAAGCAGAAGGAGATCGCGGACAGCGCAAATGAATCCAAAAGCAGGTTTCTTGCCGGAATGTCCCATGAGATACGAACTCCTATCAATGCAGTCCTTGGAATGGATGAGATGATCCTCAGGGAGTCCGATGACAAAAATATCCGGGACTATGCGGCGAATATCATGTCTGCGGGAAGGACACTGCTGGCCCTCATTAACGATATACTGGATCTTTCCAAGGTTGAGGAAGGGAGGATGGAGATCATCCCGGTCCAGTATGATCTGTCCTCACTGATCGGAGATGTGGTAAATATGATACGCGGCAGGGCTGAGAAGAAGGGCCTTGATTTTATCCTGAAGGCGAATGAGCATACGCCCCGCATTTTAGTCGGAGATGAGATACGTATACGTCAGTGTATCATGAATCTTATGACGAATGCCGTAAAGTATACTGAGGATGGAGGAGTGACCTTAGAGATTTCATATATGGAAAAGGACCATGAGCATATCCTCCTGTGCTTTACAGTATCGGATACAGGCATCGGGATGAAGGAAGAGGATATGAAGGATCTCTTTTCGCCATATAAGCGTATAGAAGAGAAGAGAAACCGCGCTGTGGAGGGAACAGGGCTTGGAATGAGCATCACCGGTCAGCTTCTTGGTCTCATGGGGAGTGAACTGGAAGTAAAAAGCGAATATGGCAGGGGATCTGTTTTCTCCTTTACCATAGAACAGGGTGTGGCCAGATGGGAGGAGCTTGGAGAGCTGTCAGACAGATATGACTCCGGGTCAGCCTCACAGCATGAGTATCACGAAATGTTCCATGCTCCTGATGCAAGGATACTGGTGGTCGACGATACAGAAATGAATATTACAGTAATAGAAAGCCTGCTTAAGAGGACGCAGATCGGAATAGACAGCGCCATGTCAGGAGAAGAAGCTATAAACCTCTCAACTAAATATAGATATGATATGATATTTATAGATCATATGATGCCTGACATGGACGGGATAGAGACCCTGAGATATATCCGGCAGTCCGGAATGAACACGGAGACGCCCGCTGTTGCCCTGACCGCAAATGCGGTGTCCGGTGCAAGAGAAATGTATCTTAATGCGGGCTTTACTGATTATCTGTCAAAGCCCGTAGACGGAACACTGCTTGAAAAGATGCTCCTGCAGAGGATGCCGGCGGACAGGATAAAGGACGATGCCCGGAAGCCGGTCTGTGATGAGCTGCCGCCAGGTCAGCCGTCAAAGCTGCCGCCGGATCAGCCGTCAGAGCTTCCGGGAATAATTGCGGATATGAAGCAGATAGACGGTAAGGCCGGTCTTGCAAATTGCGGCTCCATGGAGGGATACAGGTCTGTATTATCCATATTCTGCAGGACGGCTGCATCCAAGGCAGATGAGATAGAAATGCTGTACAAAAACGGAGATATCAGAAATTACACCATCAAGGTTCATGCTCTGAAGAGCTCGGCGCGGATAATAGGGGCAGGGGAGCTCTCCGGACTGGCACTTAAGCTGGAGGAGGCAGGAAAAAAAGCGGATACGGAATATATCAGCAGCAATACGGACAGACTGCTTGATATGTACCGCGAATTTGATCTGGAGCTCACATGGGCTGACAATACGGATGAGGAGCTCCCGGAGCTCTCCGGTGAGGCGCTCAGGGAGGCATATCAGACGATGATCGAGATAGCGGGAAGCATGGATTTCGGTCTTATGGATGATATGCTTAAGGAGACGCACAGGTTCCGCATGGCTGAGGAGGATGTAAAAAGGATCGACAGGGTCGAAGAGATGCTTACGGAGCTTGACTGGGACGGGATCATAAAAGCAGCAGAGGAAGCGTTGAGATGAAAAAAGAAAATATTATTAATACAATATCCATGATCGCAAATATCATAAGGTCAGGTCTTGCAATGGTGATACCTGTCCTGTTTACAGGGAGCTTCACTGTTCTCCTGAACGGGTTTCCGGTGCAGAGCTATCAGGGCTTTCTGGATTCCTTTCTCGGCGGCGCTCTCAGGAATATAATAATATCTATCCAATATGGGACTCTCGGGATCCTCGCCATATACATAGTGACAGCTCTCAATTTCAGTTTCATGAAACAGATGGATGTCGGGCACAGGTCGGCAATGGGCTTTGGAAGCCTTCTCGGATGTCTGACAGGCTTCTTTATTCTTGTGGGATTTTTTACCGGGGATCCCGATCTCTCGCTTTTAAGCGGCCAGGGTGTATTCAGCGCCATAATCGCCGGTATAGCCGGTCCGGCTCTTTTTTTGAGATTTGAATCATATTTTGTCAGGAAAAGGATGATCTTCGTGGACGGCGCGGATTCGGAGTTTAATTCTGCTCTGCATCTTATACTGCCGTATCTGTGCGTGGCCTTATGCTTCGCAGCGGCAAACTACCTTATTATATTATGCTTCGGGGTTCAGGGCCTGCAGCAGCTCTTTATGAAGGGTGTTGATATGATCTTCATCAGGATGAACAGATCCTATTCAAGCGGGCTTTTGTTTACATCTCTGACAAGCATTATGTGGTGGTTCGGGATCCATGGGAACAATGTCTTAAACCAGGTTGCCGAGGACCTGTTCACTGCCATCATTCCCGGTGAGATAGTTTCAAAGAGCTTTATCGACACCTTTGTCAACATGGGAGGGACCGGATGCACCATCGGTCTTTTGCTCGCCGTTGCTTTTTTCGGAAAGAGCAGCTCATCCAAAAAGCTTTTCGGAATGGCCTTGCTTCCGGGGATATTCAATATCGGTGAAATGCTTGTTTTTGGCTTTCCCGTGATATATAATCCGCTTATGGCAGTTCCTTTCATACTGTCTCCGGTTCTTGCTTATACCAATGCTTTTTTCATGACCCGGATCGGTTTTGTACCGCCGGTTTCCAATGAGGTGATATGGACAACGCCTGCTCTTATGAGCGGATTTCTTGCTACCGGGTCCATGAAAGGGATGCTTGTACAGCTGATGAATATAATGATCTCCTTTGCCTGCTATGCGCCGTTTGTGGTTCTCAGCGAAAGGAGGGCAGCAGATGTACATTCAGCGGAAATGAAAAAGCTTGTCGATATCCTGAAGAAGAGCGAGGAGACCGGGGAAGAGGTTATTCTTACAGAGTGCGAGGGCAATGTGGGAAGACTTGCCAAGCATCTTGCTGTTGAGCTGGAGGCTTCCATGGCCAGGTCCTTTGGCGATGCTCCGTCTGATAATGTGGAAAACCCTTTGGGAATGAAATATCAGCCTCAGTTCGACAATACGGGAAAGTGTATAGGCGCGGAAGCGCTTTTAAGGTGGGAGCATAAGCTCTACGGGACCGTCTATCCACCCCTTGTGATACGGATCGCAAAGGAAAGCGGGGATCTCTACGAGCTTGAAACCCGTATAATAGAAAGATCTGTCCGTGATTCCGAAAGCTTCAGGAAATGCTTTGGGGAAAATTTCAAGCTGAGTGTAAATATCACGGTACCGACGCTTTATGATAAGAGAACGGTCCCCTTCCTTCAGAGGATAGCTGATCAATACAGACTGAGGACGGGAAACATATGCATAGAGATCACTGAGGAGACCGAGCTGGTAACAACAAAAGAGACGGGAGAGCTTCTGAAAAGGATCAGGACATTCGGATATACCTTCGCCCTTGATGATTTCAGTATGGGACATACTTCGCTCCAGTATCTTCAGCATAATCATTTTGATATCGTGAAGCTGGACGGGAATCTGGTGCGGGGAATGATGGACAATGAGCGCACAAAGGAGATAATAAGCTCCATAGTTTATCTTTCAAGGTCGCTTGATTTCAGGGTCCTGGCGGAATTTGTCGAAACTGAGGAGCAGAGGGATGCCCTTGAGGAGGTGGGATGCCTTCTTTATCAGGGATATCTGTTTGGGCCGGCCGTCGGCAGGGAGTCTCTCATTGAAATGGGAGACGGCTCAAGGATCGGAGGATAGAAAAAATGAGTGTGGGTAGCACGGATAATGCAAGGGTTGTGATCATAAGCGCCTCGGACAGCTTTCTTGCAAAAAGCCTCGTAAGCAAGCTGTCGGACTCAGGGGCGGATACTGTATTTTCGCATGCGGTCATAAAGGAGATCGAAGCTGCCTCCATGGGTGCGGCTCTTATCGTACTGTTTATGAGCGAGGAGCTTGAAGCAGCGCCGGAGACCCTCGTATATATAAAGGATCTGATCCAGGACAGGGATCTCGGACTGATACTGACAGGGGAGCAGGAGCAGTATGATCATGTCATAAGGTCCATACCAGAGCATGCGGTCACTGAATGGTTCAGGCGCCCTCTTGATATAGACAGGCTGATAAAACGGATCATGTCCTTTATTGATGAGAATACGGGAGAGAAGAGCAGGAAAACGATCCTTATCGTGGATGATGACATTACCTATATGCGAACCGTTTATGAATGGCTGAAGGACAGCTATCATGTCGGAATGGCATCAAACGGAGTACAGGCGATAAGCTATCTTGCCCGGAACAGGGCGGATCTGATCCTGCTTGATTATGAGATGCCCATCGCTGACGGGCCTCAGGTATTATCAATGCTCAGAAATGATTCCGATACGGGACAGATCCCGGTCATGTTCCTTACGGGACACGGTGACAGGGAGAGTGTCCTGTCTGTTGTCGGATTAAGCCCGGTCGACTATCTTTTAAAAACGATCGACAGGGATACACTTTTGGAGAAGCTGTCCCGTTTTTTTTCACGGGATCATATTTGAAGTTCAGATCATATAATAACAATGGAGGGATGAAATGAAAATTGTAAAAGCATATAACAGCGTAAGCCTGATAGTCAGGATCATATGCGGACTGATCATAGGAGTTGTTCTTGGATTGTTCTTTGATGATCTTTTTTTGATCTCAGCTATGGGAAAAATATTTGTCGGAGCATTAAAGGGCGTTGCTCCGATCCTTGTATTTGTTATTGTGGTTTCAGCACTTGCCAGGGGAAATGACAAGCTTGACCGCAGATTCGGCCTGGTTATAGCCCTTTATATGACAAGTACCTTCCTTGCATCATTTGCAGCGGTGGTAGGGAGCTTTATCTTCCCGCAGACTATCGTACTCACCGAGGCAGCTGAGGCGGAAGTGGTCCCCACGGGTGTCGGGGAAGTGATGATGAATCTGGTCATGAGTATGATCGGGAATCCGGTTGAATCGGTACAGAAAGGCATATACATAGGGATCCTTTTCTGGTCAGTCATGCTTGGGTTTGCAGCCAAGAAAACGGCCAGTGATGTGACAAAACAGTTTTTTGGGGATATTGCGGATATCGTGTCAATGTCTGTCAGATGGATCATAAATCTGGCGCCATTTGGAATCCTGGGACTTGTATATGAGAATGTGTCAACAAATGGTGTGGCCATATTCGCTGTTTACGGCCAGCTGCTGGCACTGCTGGTCGGCTGTATGCTTTTTGTTGCGCTTGTCGTGGATCCTGTCCTTGTGGCGATAGTGCTTCGAACCAATCCATATCCGCTGGTATTCAGATGTCTCAGGGAGTCAGGCGTGACTGCATTTTTTACACGCAGTTCCGCTGCAAACATACCGGTAAACATGGAATTATGCAAAAAACTTGGATTGGATGAGGAGATGTATGCCGTATCGATCCCCCTTGGCGCGACTATAAACATGGATGGTGCGGCAGTTACGATCGCGGTTATGTCACTTGCTGCAGCCAATACGGTCGGTATAAAGGTTTCATTTACAACAGCTCTTGTCCTTGCTTTCATCGCAACACTTGCAGCATGCGGCGCGTCCGGGATCGCAGGAGGCTCGTTGCTCCTTATCCCTATGGCGTGCTCTCTTTTCGGAGTCAATCCTGATGTGGCAATGCAGGTTGTAGCCGTAGGCTTCATTATCGGTGTAGTGCAGGATTCTGTTGAAACTGCTCTCAATTCATCGGGGGATGTTATCTTTACAGCCGCAGCTGAGTATTCCCAGTGGAAAAGAAAAGGGAAACCGCTTCCCGAATTTTTAGGAGGGACTGCTGAGAAACATTGATCTTTGCTCTCGCAAAGTGAGCTTTTATGTGATATAATCCCCTAATTATGGATAATATTTCAACTAAATTTTATAATGCTTTTATTTACAAGGACAGGTGGATGCTCTATATCAAGGGTCTTGGCGTTACTGTTGAGATAGCGGTCTTTGCCGGGATATTAGGGATCATCATAGGGTGCATACTTGCCCTTATGAAGCTGTCCGAGCCTGAGAACGGGAGGAAACATACTCTTGGATGGTATATTGCCACGGTATATGTAGACATCATAAGGGGGACCCCTTCGGTGCTGCAGCTTCTTATCATGTGGTTCATAGTCTTTTCCTCCTCGAAAAACGGAGTACTGGTAGCTTCTCTTTCCTTCGGCATCAATTCAGGGGCTTATGCTTCGGAGATAATAAGGGCCGGAATACTTGCCGTTGATAAAGGACAGATGGAGGCCGGACGTTCGCTGGGACTTACCAGGGGGCAGACCATGAGGGAGATCATACTTCCGCAGGCCTTTAAGAATGTGCTCCCCCCCTTAGGGAACGAGTTCATCACCCTGATCAAGGAGACGGCCATAGTGGGATATGTGAGTCTTTCAGATCTTACCCGTACGGCAAGCCAGATATCCAGCAGGACCTATGAAGCCTTTATGCCTCTGATAGGCGCGGCTGTCATTTATTTAATCCTGATAAAGCTCCTCACCCTTCTTCTGGCGAGGTTTGAAAGGAGGCTGAGACGCAGTGATATCCGTTAGAAATCTTCACAAGAGCTATCACGGACTTGAGGTTCTGAATGGCATATCCACAGAGATAGATAAGGGAGAGAAGGTAGTCATAATCGGGCCCTCGGGTTCCGGCAAAAGCACATTTTTAAGGTGTCTCAATCTTCTGGAGGAGCCCACCTCCGGGGAGGTCTGGTTTGAGAACCAGCTTATCACAGATCCCAAAACTGACATAAACAAGGTCAGAGAGCATATGGGGATGGTATTCCAGAATTTCAATCTCTTTGCGAACAAGACTGTTATGGAAAATATAACCCTTGCTCCGGTGAAGCTGGGACTCATGACTAAGGAGGAGGCGAGGAATGAGGCATTAAGACTTCTGGAGCGGGTGGGCCTTAAGGAAAAAGCCGATGTGTATCCGGCAGCGCTTTCAGGAGGACAGAAGCAGAGGATAGCGATCGTGCGTTCCCTTGCCATGAATCCCAAGGTCATGCTTTTTGACGAGCCGACCTCGGCTCTGGATCCGGAAATGGTAGGAGAGGTTCTTGAAGTCATAAGGTCCCTTGCTGAAGGAGGAATGACCATGGCGATTGTAACCCATGAGATGGGATTTGCGAGAGAAGTGGCCACAAGAGTCATGTTTATGGATGAAGGGATAATAATGGAGGAAAATACTCCGGAGGAGATCTTTACAGATCCGAAGACCAGACGGCTGCAGGATTTCCTGTCCAAGGTACTGTAGCCCGCTGCTTGAAAGTAATAATAAGCAGTGATATTATTTCCGGAAAAGCCGGATATAAAGACATATTTATGAAAAGACAGTTTTATTACAGGGAGGAGATCAATATATGAAAAAGATTATCGGTATGATGCTTTCAGGTGTTATGGCTGCGGCCCTTGTGACAGGCTGCGGCGCAACGGACATCGCTACAGGCAATTCCAACTCGAAGATCGCTTCGGATACTCTGTCAGACGGAGTGCTCACGGTAGGTACAAATGCGGAATTTCCGCCTTTTGAGTATGTAGGTGATGACGGACAGCCCGACGGGTTTGACATGGCTCTCATAAAGGCTGTCGGTGAGGAGCTTGGAGTTGAGGTTGTAGTTGAGAATATGGAGTTTGATTCGCTGGTCTCATCCATAGGTTCAAAGACAGATGTCGCTATAGCAGGCATGACGGTGACAGAGGAGAGAAAGCAGTCAGTTGATTTCTCCGAGCCGTATTATAATGCTGTGCAGCATGTTCTTGTTCCGAAGGATTCGCCAATAGCAGCATATGATGATCTGATCGGCAAGACAATAGGGGTCCAGCTTGGAACGACAGGCGATTTCATAGTGGAGGAGATCGAGGGCGCCACTGATCAGCAGTACAATAAAGCGGTTGACGCGGTAAACGATCTTGTGAACGGAAGGCTCGATGCGGTCATAGTAGACAGCAATCCGGCAGGTGTTTTCGCATCAAAATACCCTGATCAGATAAAGGATCTTAACGGAGAGGATTTCGGCTTCGGTATAGAGGAATATGCGATCGCGCTTCCGAAGGGTGATACAGCACTTAAGGAGGCCATAGATGTTGCGATCACAAACATGAAGGAAGACGGAACCTTTGACAAGCTGGTAGATGAATATATGGAATAAAACAAAAAATGGATCATGAAAGAGCCGGGGCACTGACCGCCGGCTCTTTCATTTTTTACACGATTGTTGTCAAATCCGGAAAAAAATGGTATTGTGTCATGTGTTTGGTTAACGTAATTCAATCTGACATCGATTGCGAGAGCGAAGCGGAGCAATCGGCTTTCATATGATGGGAGTGACAGGCAGACAGTAATGGGAGTCAGGTAGAGTATAATGCAAAAGAAAAGGATAGAGGCAGATGCTCTGCTCCTTGATGTGGACGGAACATTGTGGGATTCCACTTCCATAGTGGCCGGAGCATGGACAAGGGCTGCGAGGGAAAACGGCTTTGGTGATATGACCGTAGAGCCGGATATGCTCAAGGGGCTTTTCGGCATGACCATGGATGATATAGCCCGCGCTCTTGTTCCCGGAGCTTCAGGGGAGCAGCGTGAAGGACTCATGGAAAAATGTGTGCTGTACGAACAGCAGGCGCTTGAGGCTGATCCGTGTGATATCTGCTATCCGGGAGTTATCGATACCATAAGGAAGCTTTCCGGAAGGATAGGTATAGCGATAGTTTCAAACTGTCAGTCCGGATACATAGAGCTTTTCATGGAAAAAACGGGGCTTACCGCCAAAGAGATACAGGATAAGGAATGCTTCGGAGATACAGGATGCGGCAAGGCGGAGAATATATTGTCTGTAGTGAAAAGAAACGGCTATAAGAAAGCATATTATGTAGGAGATATTGACGCGGACAGAGCCTCCGCAAGAGAGGCGGGGATCGGGTTTATTTCCGCAGAGTACGGCTTTGGCGATCCGATAGAGGCGGATGTCAGGATAGATTCGTTTGAGGAACTGTCAGAGCTTATCATAAACAGATAGGGGCAGATAATGGAGACACAAACCAGGGAAGATATCAATCAGAAGATACAGGATAAGGTCAATTCGGAAAAGGCCAGAAGAGAAAAGGCAGCTTCGGACAGCGCTTCGGGAGGCAATGCGCTCAAGGAGATATTTGACTGGATAGCTGTCATTGTCATTGCCATACTTGCATCCTTTGTTCTTCATACATTCGTGATCGTAAACGCTACGGTGCCCACATCCTCCATGGAAAAGACGATAATGGCAGGAGACAGGGTCATAGGATCAAGGCTTTATTATATGAGACATGATCCCCAGCGAGGAGAGATAATAATGTTTGATTATCCGGATGATCCGAATACCCTTTATATCAAGCGTATAATCGGACTGCCGGGGGATCATATAGAGATACACGACGGAACGGTTTACATAAATGATGAGCCGCTGGATGAGCCCTATCTTGATGTTGTGACGGAAGGTACATGGGGGCCTTATGATGTTCCCGAGGACTGCTATTTCATGCTGGGTGATAACCGTAATGACAGTGCGGATTCAAGATACTGGCAGAACACGTATCTTACCAGGGACGGCATAGTGGGTAAGGCTGTATTTAAATACTGGAAAGGTTTTGAAAGATTTAACTGATAACAGGAGAGGAAGACAGATGATCTCAAAAAAGATGGAAGGCCTTGTGAATAATAATTCGGTCATACGCCGGATGTTTGAGGAAGGCAAAAAAATGGCAGAGGAATTCGGGGCAGACAAGGTCTATGATTTTTCTCTGGGAAATCCGAATGTGCCTGCTCCGAAAAAGGTTGCGGAGACGATAGAAGCGCTGCTTGCAAAGGAGGAGCCCACTGTACTCCACGGTTATATGTCAAATGCCGGGTTTCCCGAGGTGAGGGAAAAGATCGCAGACTCACTCAATAAGAGATTCGGTACCGGTTTTACTGCCGATAATATAATGATGACGGTTGGAGCAGCCGGCGGACTTAACTGTGCGCTTAAGGCTCTGCTCAATCCCGGAGACGAGGTGGCAGCCTTCGCTCCCTATTTTGTGGAATACAGGAATTATGTGGCAAATTATGACGGGGTTCTTGTTGAGGTAGCACCTGATACAGAAACCTTCCAGCCTGATCTTGAGGCTTTTGAAGCGGCGGTCACTCCCAGAACAAGGGCTGTCATCATAAACAATCCGAACAATCCTTCCGGGGTCATATATCCCGAAGAGACGATAAAGGATATCGCTGAGATACTTGAGCGAAAACAGAAGGAGTATGGCAGCGAGATATTTATTATTTCCGACGAGCCATACAGGGAGCTGGTATATACCGGAGCCGAGGTTCCTTATATCACAAAATATTATGCAAATACCATCGTCGGCTATTCCTTCTCAAAGACCCTGTCCCTTCCCGGCGAAAGGATAGGATATCTGGTGATCCCTTCAGAGGCTGCTGACTATGAGCAGCTTTTTCAGGCAGTGACCATAGCAAACAGGGTGCTGGGTTTCGTGAACGCACCGTCTCTGATGCAGAAGGTGGTCGCTGAGTGCCTTGATGAAAAAGCCGACATAGGCTTCTATGCGAAGAACAGGGACGTCCTTTACGATGCTCTGAAGGAATACGGTTATTCCTGCATAAGGCCGGAGGGAGCCTTCTATATGTTCATAAAGTCTCCGGTTCCGGATGAGAAGGAATTTACTGAGGAAGCAAAGAAGGAGCATATCCTTCTGGTGCCGGGCTCGTCCTTTGCATGTCCGGGATATGTAAGACTGTCCTATTGTGTTTCCTACGGGACCTGTGTTAATTCGCTGCCCGGATTTAAGAGATTAGCTGAAAAATATGGGCTTTGAAGATAATATAAGAAAAGTGACCCCCTACACTCCGGGGGAGCAGCCTGAAAACAAGGTAATAAAGCTGAATACAAATGAGAGCCCCTATACCCCGTCCCCCAGGGTCATGGAGGCTTTGAGGGGGCTTGACTGGGACAGGCTCAGGCTTTATCCTGACCCTGCCATGAGCGCGCTCACAGAAAGCATAGCTGATCATTACGGAGTGAAGCCGTCCGAGGTTTTTGCAGGCGTCGGCTCGGATGATGTCCTCTCGATGTGCTTCCTGACCTTTTTTGCCGGAAACAGACCGGTGCTTTTCCCTGATATAACCTATTCCTTCTATGATGTATGGGCTGAGGTCTACCGTATACCTTATGAGACCAGAAGGCTTGATGAGGATTTCAGGATAGTCCCTTCTGATTATTACGGACCGAACGGGGGCATAGTCATAGCGAATCCGAACGCTCCGACGGGGATAGGCGAGAGCAGGGAATTCATTGAGGATATACTGGAGCATAACAGAGACTCCGTGGTGATAGTCGATGAGGCTTATATCGATTTCGGGGCAGAGACGGCCCTTCCACTTATAGAAAAATATGATAATCTCATCGTTGTGCGCACCATGTCAAAATCCAGAGCCATGGCCGGAATGAGGATAGGCTACTGCTTCGGAAACAGCAGGCTGATCGGCTTTCTGAATGATGTCAAATATTCAGTGAATTCCTATACCCTTAATCTGCCGTCTATCGCAGCCGGAAAAGCTGCCATCGAGGATTCTGATCATTTCAGGGAGATAGTGGGACGTATAAAAAAGACACGCGAAAAAACCGCCGTGGAGCTTGCAGAGCTGGGTTTTGCTTCATATCCCTCCGATACCAATTTTATATTCACAAAACCGCCTGAAGGCTATAAGGCGAAGGATATATTTCTCAGGCTTAAGGAATACGGTATCTATGTGAGATATTTTGATAAGGAGAGGATATCGGACTATCTGCGCATCACTATAGGGACTGATGATGAAATGCATATGCTTATACACATATTAAAGGAGATAATTAAGAAATGACTTCATTTTTTGCGACACTTACCGGTTTATCGACCGGAGCCAGATATCTTATCGTTTTTTTTGTATCAATGGTGCCTCTTATAGAGCTCAGGGGAGCTATCCCCATCGCTGCCGTAATGGGGCTTATGGATTCCGTCCCGCATACCGTGATGGTTTTTGTGACAGCGATCATAGGTAATATGATACCGGTTCCCATCATCTATCTCTTTGCGAGAAAGGTATTGGAATGGGGAAAGGACAAGCCGGTAATCGGAGGCTTCTTTAATTTCTGTCTGGAAAAGGGAAAAAAGGGAGGAGAGAAGCTTCAGGCAAAGGCAGGCCGCGGACTTTTCGTGGCTTTGACTCTTTTTGTGGGAATCCCCCTGCCGGGGACAGGAGCCTGGACGGGAACGCTGGCGGCTTCGATACTTAATATGAAATTCAGGGAGACGGTGATAGCGGCCATGCTGGGAGTTCTGCTCGCCGGTATCATAATGCTGACGATCTCTCTTGCAGGAGTGGGCATAGCAGGATAAAAGCAGAGGCGGACCGGTGTTTGTCTGAGGGGGATTTATCAGATGATGAAAGAAAAGGTCCCTGAAAAGACCGAAAAAGGATTGGAAAAAAAGACATCCGAAAAAAAGGTCGAAGAGGATATGAGCGAAAAGAAGGATCCGGAGGAGAGAGAAGCCGAAAACGTGGCTGATGAGGCTGCTGCGGATAATGATGATACGGAAAAAGATGATGAAAAAACGTCCGTCAGATCAAAAGCGGCAAAGTATAATCTGAGCGGAACTGAGGTCACGGAGATGTATATACCCGTAAGGACCTCCTTTGTCACGGTTCATGAGAAGGAAGCCTATCCAAGCGTTAATTTTTCTTATGATGACGATACCAGTATTGAAAGCCTGATGAAGGATATCGATGAATATATAAATAACAGATATTACCATGACAACAAAATGTTCAGGGCAAGATCCTACAGTGACACAACCTTCATAAAGCAGGTGGAGAGGATAATGAATACCGTCTCCATAGTCGTAGCGGTGATAGCGTGGATATCCCGTATGCCGGCGTTTTCGTCTCGCTGCTCTTCTCAAGTCTTGTAGGCATATTCTTCGGTTATTATCCCGCAAAAAAGGCGGCTGACATGAATTCTATAGATGCCTTGAGATATGAGTAGGTTGCCGTTGTATGACAGGATACTTAAGAGTATAATTATATGATCCGTTAAAATGCAGAATACACAGGGGGGAAGGTATGAGTATCAAAAAAGCGATAATTCCGGCTGCAGGACTTGGAACCAGATTTCTGCCTGCGACAAAGGCTCAGCCCAAGGAGATGCTGCCGATAGTGGACAAGCCGACCATACAGTATATCATCGAGGAGGCGGTACAGAGCGGCATCGAGGATATCGTCATAGTCAACGGCAGGAATAAGGGATCGATAGAGGATCATTTTGACAGATCCATAGAGCTTGAGCTTGAGCTTGGAAACAAGGAAAAGAAGGAAGCGCTCGATATGGTCAAGTCAATATCAGAGATGGCCAATATCTATTTCATCAGGCAGAAGAAGCCTTTAGGACTCGGTCATGCGGTGCTTTCGGCACAGAAGTTCATCGGAAACGAGCCCTTTGCAGTGCTTCTCGGAGATGACGTCGTGGTGTCCAGGACACCGGCGCTCAGACAGATGATAGATGTATATAATGAATATAATGCAACAGTTGTCGGTGTGCAGACCGTGCCTCATGAGGTTACCTTCCAGTATGGTATCGTGGACGGAAAGTATGTGGATGACAGGGTATACAAGGTCAAGGACCTGGTGGAGAAGCCTGCCGTCGAAAAGGCTCCTTCGGACATCGCCATACTGGGAAGATATATACTCACTCCTGATATTTTCAGATATCTGGAGAACCAGGAAAAGGGTGCCGGAGGTGAGATACAGCTCACGGATGCCCTGAAGCGCATGGCAAAGGAGCAGGCGGTCTATGCCTATGATTTCAAAGGACACAGGTATGACTGCGGCGACAAGGTCGGCTTCCTGCAGGCAGGGATAGAGTTCGGACTCAGACGTCCAGAGCTCCGGGAAAGACTTGAGTCATATATAAAGGAGCTGGCAGCGGATATCGATACAGCTATAGATTATGACTGAGTCCCGGAAAGCCGAGCCTTTAATACCTGCATTTATTACCCTCATGGTATTCATGGGGGTTTTGCTCGTTAAAGGTATTTTTCCTTTCGGAGGCCTGCGGATAGACTACTATGACATGGGACAGACGAATGCCCCTCTTTATTACCATATATGGGATTTTCTTCATGGACGGGGAGGACTTTTCTATTCATGGTATATAGACGGGGGGCAGAATCTTTCCATGGGAAGCTCCATACAATGGAATATATCTGTCTTTAATCTGTTCTTTCTCTTTATCAAAAGGAATGCTGTAATGAAGGCTCTGTCCCTTTTCATGGGACTTCATCTTTTTTTCATGGCCTTCAATATGGATCTTTTCCTTAAGAGGACGATCGACACGCCTGTGTTTTACAGGATACTTTTCAGTATTGCATACGGGCTTACGGGATTTACGCTTACGCACTATACGATACCCACGTATCTTGATACTGCAGCTCTCATGCCGCTCTGGATGATCACCCTTCATGATGTCCTGACAAAGGAGGGGTACGGTACCAGGGGCAGAGCCTCATTCATAAGACCTGTCCTGGTATATGCACTTATGACCGGCTATATGACCGGACTCGGGTATTATATGGCCTTCATGAATCTGATCTTTGTACTGCTGGTTTCCGGGACATATATATTTATCCTGTGCGGAGCGGAATATGAAGAAAAATCCGAAAGACGGGAGATAAGAGGCAGGGTTGCCTCAAGGCTTGGACTGGGCACCTTCGGAGGCATAGGCATCGCCGCATTCATACTGATGCCGGCTGCAGTGCAGATGACGAGAAGCTCGAGGTTCAATTCCAATCTTTCAGGCGGACTATTTGAAACTCTTCATGATATCCTCTGGGCGATAGGAGCGGATATGTACTATATCAAATGGTGGCTCCTGTCGGGAAGCCTTGCGGCCATTGTCATACTTCTGACCGGACTTTTCAGATTCAGGAGGGAGAGAAGAGAGGCAGTTTTCTTCTTTTTATTCTGCATGTATCCCTGTGCCCTTATTCCCTTCGAATCAATAAACTTGCTGTGGCATATGGGGACCTATTACCACTATCCGGTAAGATGCGGTTATCTCATCCCTTTGGTACTGCTTACAACTGCAGCCTGTTATGCCGGAAGATTTGAAAAGGAAGGCTCCGGCAAATGGAATTATGTTAACTTCGACAAAAGGGCGCTGGCGGTGGAATCCTTTGTCATGGCAGCTGCCGGATGCGGACTGATCATTTATTATGTCAGGCATGATATCTGGCAGATCGAAGAGCTTTTCAGGGCCTGGACGGTATTTGCGCTGATACTGTCAGCCGTATACCTTCTGATCTGGGCTGTGATAAAAAAACCGGCCTTTCTTGCTCCGGTCCTTATGACAGAGCTCATTGTGACAGCCTATGCCGGATACGGCCAGCCGCATTTTACGGACAGGTTTTCGTCAGACCCGGAGCAGTCCGGTGAATATGTCGTGATGTCTCAGGCTCTTATGGATGATCTTGACATTAAGGAGAGCCGGACAGACCGTATCAAAAATCCTGACACTACACTCAATACCAATTACGGTTTTGTCATGAGAAGGGCTACAGTGGGCGGATGGGCCAATACCGTGCCCGGGGAGCAGATGAGCTCGGCTATAGCTCTGGGATACGGAGCGCATTTCATGAGGATACTGGACTGCGGGGGCACACTGCTGTCGGATGCGGCGCTTCATGTGACTGAGACCCTGACGGCGAAGCCGCAGCTTTATACCGGGGAAGCCTGGGAGGTTGAGGGGGGATCGGATGGATACAGCCTCCTGAGGAATAAATTTACCCTGCCATTTGTCATGAGGCTCAGGAATGAGGAGGGCGCAGCCATGCTTGCGGGACAGGCTTTTTCCGATATGACGGCTGACGAGGCGAATAATACGCTTTATCATGCCCTTGCGGCAGGCACCGGACTTGATAAAGGAGATATAATAAGGGATATAACCGAAGAGGTTAACGATAATAAATATTATGTTAACGGGAGAAAGGCTCTTTATCTAAGGGAGGGGGCATTCGAAAGGCTTACCGTAAACGGGGAGGTCATACCGGTTCCGGACATAGGAGACGTGAATGGAGTATCCTATCCTGCATGGTTTAATTCGAGTCTGCTGTATCTGGGCATTTACGAGGATCAGAAGACGGATATAAGGGGAGCCGGCCGGGATACAAGGTTTTATGAGCTGGATATGGATAAGCTGGACAGTCTCTGCGCATATTATGCGGAGGACGAGGAGGCTCTTGTATCAGCAGGCAAAAGCAGACTGGATATGACCGTCAGCGGGAAGTCCGGGGAATATGTCCTCATTCCGCTTGCCTTTGATGAGGGCTTCAGCGCAGTGGTGAACGGTGAGAGGACAAAGATAATCAATGCATCCGACCTTTTCATGGAGATCCCGCTTAAGGATGGCGTAAACAGGATAGAGCTTGATTTCAGACCGAAGGGCTTCATACCCGGAGTTGTAATATCGCTGATATGTCTTATCGCAGTAACAGTTCTTTCTGCGGGCAGCTGGCTGTCAGGAGAGAGGGCGGCAGGCCTTACGGGCAGGATAGCCTGTATTGCGCTCGGGATGATTTTTGGCTCTTTCGTAATCTGCTTATATCTGATACCATATATAGCGTTTGCGATACATCAGGTACAGAAGAGACTGTTTTAGAACAGGCAATCAGATTTCATCTGCAGGTCAGATATTCAGGTGTGAAAAACCACCTTTAATAGATGAGGTAACATAAAAAGGCTACATAAAAAGGTTACATAAAAAGGCTACATAAAAAGGTTACATAAAAAGGTTACATAAATCGGTTGCATAATTTATTTACATAAATAATATACATAAAATATTTACATAATGGAGGAGTTAAGAGATGCAGTTTTACAGTCCGATCAAAGAGGGTAAGGTCAGGGAGATCTATGATATAGGAGAGAGTCTGATACTTGTTGCGACAGACAGGATATCCGCTTTTGACCATATTTTGAAGAATGAAGTGACGGGAAAGGGAAAGATCCTTACGCAGATGTCGAGATTCTGGTTTGACATGACAGGGGATATCATTTCCAATCATATGATCTCAACGGACGTGGCCGATATGCCTGAATTTTTCAGAAATGAGCGTTTCGAGGGAAGATCGATGCTTGTAAAGAAGCTGAATATGCTTCCGGTGGAGTGTATTGTACGCGGCTATATCACGGGCTCCGGCTGGGAGTCATATAAAAAGACGGGAGTTGTCTGCGGGATCACTCTTCCCGGCGGACTTAGGGAATCCGAGAAGCTGCCCGAGCCGATCTATACACCCTCCACAAAGGCTGAGCTGGGAGAGCATGATGAGAATATCTCATATGAAAGATCCGTAGAGGTCCTGGAAAAGGATTTTCCCGGACATGGGGAGGAGTATGCCGGAAAGCTTCGCGACGCAACCATAGCCATATATAAAAAATGCGCTGATTATGCGGCTTCGAAGGGAATAATCATAGCCGATACAAAGTTTGAATTCGGTCTGGATGATGAAGGAAATGTAGTCCTGGCAGATGAGATGCTGACTCCGGATTCGTCAAGATTCTGGCCGGCTTCGGAGTATGTAGTGGGTCAGGGTGAGCCTTCATATGATAAACAGTATGTAAGAGACTGGCTTAAGGCAAATCCTGATTCGGATTATGATCTGCCCGGTGAGGTCATAGACAGGACAATAGAAAAATACAGGGAAGCGTACGACAGGCTCACATCCTGATGATGAAGGCTGGTACAGAAGATCATGGATGAGATCGGAAAACGCAGGGTATCCCTGTCTGTAAAGCTCAGTGCCGTTACTACGGGCATGATCCTGCTGGTGGCATTGGGGCTTATGATAATAACCAACATGCTGTACAGCAATAAGATCAGGAGCATGTATTACGACCTGGCGGAGAGCACGGCCAGGACAAATGTGGAATATCTCGTACCCAGGGAGTACGAGTATTTCTGGAGCCTTATTGATACCGATGAATTCAGGGAGATCCATAAAAAAGCCGAGCAGACCGGTGATGAGACGATCATAACCGACTGGATGAAATCCAAGGAGAGCGGTTATTACAGGGATATGCCGGAGGAGTCGGATCATTATTCTCTGTATTTTGATTACCTGGTCGATTCGGAGGTGCTCGAGCAGATACAGTCACAGGCCAATATAAAATATGCCTATGTCCAGTATATGAAGGACGGAGTGACTTATAATATCATAGATCCGGATCTGGGAGTGATGGGGATCGGAACCATAGAGGAGGATATGCCCGAATTCGAGGGCTATGGCGATAACCAGAGGATACCCACTACAGTTTCACATACCGAAGAGTACGGATGGCTCTGCTCGGCATATGAGCCGATTGTCGATGAGGACACCGGCGAGACCTTCGGGATGCTGGGTATAGATATAGATATGGATACCATCGTCAGGGAGACAAGATGGTTCCTCCTGAACAGCCTTGTTTTCGTGATAGTTCTGACGGGTGTCTGTATTGCAGTGGATCTGTATCTGATAAGGCGCATAGCCACCAGACCCCTGGGACTCCTTGCCAAGGCCACGGGTGATTTTGCAACAGGCAAGGCGGAATATACGAAGGAGGATGTGATAAAGGTTGATATCCGGTCGCATGATGAGATAAAGGATCTTTATCTTGAGATACGTGATATGCAGGAGCGTATCGTTGATTATATGGGTGATCTGGCAAGATATACCTCGGAGAAGGAAAGAAGAAACACTGAGATGGGTCTTGCGGCCAATATACAGAGCGGCATGCTTCCGAGGATCGATTCCGTGCTTTCCGAAAGGAAGGAATTTGACCTTTATGCCTCCATGAATCCTGCTAAGGATGTGGGAGGAGATTTTTATGATTTCTTCCTTGTAAACAATACGCACCTTGCTCTCGTGATAGCGGATGTGTCCGGCAAGGGAGTTCCGGCGGCGCTTTTCATGATGGCATCCATGATACTGATCCGTGATCATGCAAAGATGGGAGGCAGTCCCTCGGAGATACTCGAAGCCGCAAACAATCAGATATGCGGAAACAATAATGCGGATATGTTTGTAACGGTGTGGATAGGGCTGCTTGATATCTCCACGGGACATCTTGTCTGCGCAAATGCCGGGCATGAGTATCCGGTCATTTACAGGAAAGATAAAGGCTTTGCTTTTTACAAGGATAAGCATGGGACAGCGGTCGGGACGATCGAGGGTGTGAAGTACAGGGAATATGAAATAGAGCTGGATCCCGGTGATGCAGTCCTGGTATATACGGACGGCGTGCCCGAGGCATCCAATGAGTCTGAGGAGTTTTACGGGACAGGCAGGCTTCTGGAAGCTCTTAACCTTAATTCGGAAAACACTCCGGAGGGTATGATAAACAGAGTGAAAAGGGATGTGGATGGTTTCGTAAACGGGGCTGAGCAGTTTGATGATCTTACCATGCTCTGCCTTACCTATAACGGAGCCCGGATCTGATCTCTGCGGATTTTTCCGGTTTTGTCCGCAAAAAGAAGTTTTAGCACAGAACCTCAGGACCGGAGGGGAGGAGTTTGAAATGTTTGAAAAGATAACCGCTTTCATGAAAAAGAAGGATATAGAGATATCCCTTAAGCGCTACGGGATAGATGCATTGGGAGCCATGGCGCAGGGGCTTTTCTGCTCGCTGCTCATAGGTACGATAATCAATACCGCAGGCACCCAGTTCGGGATCTCCTTCCTTACTTCGACCATAGCGACTGTAGGCGGGATAGAATATACAGTCGGAGGGCTTGCTTCCGCGATGAGCGGTCCGGCTATGGCAGTGGCCATAGGATATGCGCTCCATTGTCCGCCTCTTGTCCTGTTTTCGCTTGTGACCGTGGGTTTTGCATCCAATGCATTAGGCGGTGCAGGCGGGCCTCTTGCGGTCTTATTCGTAGCTGTGATCGCTTCGGAGATCGGGAAGGCGGTTTCGAAGGAAACGAAGATAGATATACTCGTAACTCCTCTCGTAACGGTGGGAGTCGGCATAGCATTGTCTGCCTGGTGGGCTCCGGCTCTGGGGAATCTTGCAAATCAGCTTGGAAAGCTCATAATGATGGCGACTGAGCTGCAGCCCTTCCTGATGGGTATACTTGTATCGGTCCTGGTCGGCATAGCCCTGACCCTTCCGATATCCTCTGCGGCTATCTGCGCGGCTCTGTCTCTTACGGGACTGGCAGGAGGAGCAGCAGTCGCCGGTTGTTCGGCGCAGATGATAGGCTTTGCGGTGATGTCCTTTAAGGAGAATAAATGGGGAGGCCTGATCTCTCAGGGGATAGGGACTTCGATGCTCCAGATGGGAAATATTGTAAAGAATCCGAGGATATGGATCGCGCCGATCCTTACCTCTGCCATAACGGGGCCTGTCGCAACCTGCATTTTCAGGCTTGAGATGAACGGGACTCCCGTGTCCTCCGGCATGGGGACCTGCGGATTTGTGGGCCAGATCGGAGTTTACAGCGGCTGGGTTGCAGATATGGCATCCGGTACCAGGGCGGCTGTAACGCCTTTTGACTGGACAGGCCTTATACTGATATCCTTTATCCTTCCCGCAGTGCTATGTCCTCTGATCAATGCAGGGGTCAGAAAGCTTGGCTGGGTGAAGGATGGTGATATGAAGCTATGAGCTTCAGCTTCTGAGCTCTTTTCAGATGCTTGATCTTCCATTCCCGACGCATGGCTTCTTCCTTTGTATCAAAGGTTTCAAGGTAGACAAGGGTGACGGGACATTTGGTTTTTGTATATTTTGCGCCCCTGCCTGCATTATGTGCGGCAAGTCTTTTTTCTATATCGTTTGTCCAGCCGCAATACAGGCTTCCGTCGGAGCATTCCAGTATATAAGTGTAGTTCATATAAAAACATTATCACCGTACCGGAAGGGTGTCAAAGCCGGTATTCAGGTCAAAAGAATAATTGAAACGTTCCTGCGGTGCTGTATAATATTATCAGAGGCAGGATCTGCCACTCGACTGTAACGCCGGACTCATGCAGTCGTAAGAGGGCGGCAGCACCGGTAAAGGAGGTGTCCATGGATACAAGAATACTTATTGAATTATTCGGTTATCTTGGTTCGTTTCTTGTAGTCATCTCGATGCTCATGACCTCTGTCAAGAAGCTCAGGATAGTGAATACCATAGGAAGCTCGATCTTTACGATATACGCTCTGATCATACGATCTTACCCAACGGCACTTATGAATCTCTGTCTTGTTATCATAAATATCATTCAGCTGATAAAGCTCAGCAGGGCGAATACCAGCTTTAATCTTGTAAAGGCTGCTGCGGGAACAGGAGCAGTCAGATATCTGCTGGACTACTATGCCGAAGATATAAAAATATATTTCCCGGAGGTGGCGATCGAAGACACCGACAGCTGCGACACGGCTTTTATCATACTTCTGGAGTCCACTCCTGCCGGGGTCATGGTCGGAAATATGAGGGATGGTGATACCGTGGATATGAAGATAGATTATGCGCTGCCTGCATACAGAGACTGTTCGGTTGGCACCTTTCTTTATTCCCGCCTGCCGGAATATGGTATAAAGCGGCTTACGTTATCGGGAGGCGCAAGGGAGCATGAGGTATATATGAAGAAGATGGGATTCGTGAGATCGGGGGATACATACATAAAGGAGTTGTAGGCCGTCTCCAAGCCCTATACGTTGATGATTAAGTCCTCTACCCTGAAAACATACGAAAAAGTATGACTTCTTGCGCGAGAAATAGGAATTTCGCGCAAGAACTCCGCGTTC
>CAMUZQ010000027.1 GCA_947165275.1 uncultured Lachnospiraceae bacterium
AAGGACCTGGTCAAATACGATTCTTGTTTTTTCGATAAAAAACAAGAATCTATACGTTTTGACACATATCAGGGAAATATGTGTCAAAACCCTTCGGGCAGGATTCTAAAGAATCCTGCGAAATACGCTTTCGAAATTGCTGATGCAATTTCAAAACCTAAGGTTTAAGGATCTGTTTATAATCAAGCCCCGCAATTTAAGAACAGTCCCTGAGTGCTCACAATTTTATCAAAAAAAAAGCCTGTTTTCAATGCAGCCGAGGCTCCCCCGGTCTGTCCCGGGATCAGAATTCCAGCTCCTTCTTTCTGAATATGATAAGCATAAGCACTGTGGAGCCGCCTATATAGATGAGGCCGCTGACAAGCAGAGTAAGCGCCCCCCTTAAGTGCGCCCCCATCAGTATCTCCGCGACCGCCATTTCGTTAAGCCCAGAAAAGCTGTACCTTGTAAGGTGAAATCTCTCAAGAGCAGGCACCATGTCTATCAGAAGCAGCGCCACCGGCACAATCAGGTTCACTCCGATATAGATAAAGATCCCAAGAGAGATATTCCCCGATATGAAGATAAATAATGCTGCAATGCATATCGCGCCGATGATATCATAGAACCCGGTAAAGGCATAAAGCCAGAAAGCCTGTGATTCCGTCGGTGACATCGTTGTCCCCGTAACCTTCCCGCATATGAGAAGGAATACAGTATATATTATCGTGGAGACAAGCAGAAGGATAACACAGTCCAGGAGCTTCGCGATAATGATCCTGTTTCTGGAAACTCCCCTGCCTATGGCATTGCTCAGAGCCATATTCCTGAATTCATCCACATAGATCCCCATAAATATGATCAGCCCCATTAAGCCTGCTGTCAAAGATGAGCAGCTTATCGCCGCATACATAAAGGTATAGCCGGTCTGCTGATATGAGAAAAGGCATGCAGTTATGGCAGCTATGCCGGCCGCGATGGCGATAATGAATGCTGTATAAAAGATCTTTTTGTGCAGGATCCTTGTGATATCACCCTCCAGCAGTCTTCTCATAATTCCAGCTCCTTTTTATTGAAGATCAATACCGTGATGAATACAAGACCGCAGATATAAACTATAAATGCAGGTATTATCTGCCATCCGAAGGCTCCTGCCTGAAACACGGCATAGGACTTATCCAGGAGACCGTCATAGCAAATATCATATACCGGGATGAATAATTCCGACTGGATCATGGATAATATCCCGTCCAAAAAGATCGAGCAGATCACCAGAGCGACCACACCTGCCGCCAGGCTCCCGGAGGAAAACAAAAACAGGGCCCCGACTGCCATATAGCCTGTTCCCTTCAAAAAGGTATAGAGCATATACAGAAAAAGAAAGCTGTTTTCCCTGGCTGTGACCGCAAGCTCTTCATCCATATTCAGGATAAGAGCTGCCAGATACGCTGTAAGAGTGACCAGAAAAAGGATCACTGCAGAGGATACAAGCTTTGATATCACGATCTTTGCTCTTGAATATCCTCTCCCTATGGAATTGATCATGAACCCCGTGCGGAATTCATCCCCGTAGAGTATATGGAATATAAGAAAGCAGGCCGTCACTATACAGAACTGTATCTGTCCCTGCAGTCCTTCTATCTGTTCCGCGGCGGTTTCCCCCTCCGTTATGAAAAGGATCTCCAGAAATAGAAAAACAATGAGCACATAAAAGGAGGGTCTCCTGAAAAACCTTTTAAGATCCGCTGATACAAGCCTTCTCAATCTGCGCTCCCCCCAACCAGTCTGAAATAAAAGTCCTCAAGGGTTGATTTTTTCTTTTCCTCACGAAGTATCCTTACTCCTCCGGCTTCGAGAAGCTCTCTTGCCCTCACCGGATCATCCACCGTTATATCCACTCCGACCTGGCTTTCCCTGAGATCCTCCTGGGTGATCTCCTTTATGACTATGCCCTCATTCACTATACCGAAACGGTCTGCCGTATTCTCAAGCTCCCCGAGTATATGCGAGGATACTATGACGGTCATGTCGTAATCATCCCTGAAAAGATGGATCAGTCTCCTGATATCAGCGATCCCCTGGGGATCAAGGCCGTTTGTCGGCTCATCAAGTATCAGTATTTCCGGATTTCCCAGGATCGCATTGGCTATTCCAAGCCTCTGCTGCATTCCCATCGAGAAGCTCTTAAAGGGCTTTTTTACATTCTTCAGGTCTACTATCTCAAGAACCCTTTCGATCTCCTCCTTCCTCTGTCTGCGGGGGATCCCCTTTATGATCGAGCAGTATTTAAGATTCTCTCTGGCATTCATATAGCCGTAGAACTTTGTACCCACAAGAAAGCCTATCTTATCTCTCTTAGCGTAAAGCTCTCTTCCGGTCTTTGAATCCAGAATGGAAAGACTGCCCTCATCGTATTCGGAAAGTCCGAGGATCATCTTGAATATGGTCGTCTTGCCGGCTCCGTTCCTGCCCACAAGGCCGTAGATATCACCCCGGTTGACCTGCATGTTCACTCCCTTAAGGACCTCATGCTTGCCATATGTCTTTTTTATGTTCTCAAGCTTCAGCACTGCTTCACTCATTATTATCTCCTCTATAAAGCGCAGTTTTATATCTGACTCCTACCAGACGCTTATCCTTTTTTCAGGATCGAGGTACATCCCGTCAGTTTTCTGAATATCATACGTATCATAGAATTCATCAAACTGCTGCAATCCCACATTGATCCTGAAGAATGAAAGAGGATGCTCATCCTCCGAAAAATACATCTGCTCTGTTTCCATGGGGATATTGGCTCTCCATAACCGGGCATATGCCCTGAAATAGGCATCATAATCAAAATCCTCTTCCTTTGAGGCAAGATAAAGCGTGACCCTGATCCCTCCCATATCGGCAGTTGCCTCTCCGTTAACCCTGTCACCGTCATACATGCCGGAGGATTCGTAGGGTGAGAGCGAGCTGTAATAATTGGCCACCAGATCGCAGAGATCATTAAATTCCGTCTGATCCTCAAGCGGAAGCCAGTTCTCATTCTCACCGTACTTATTATACTGCGCCCCCATATTGTCAAAGCCGTGGGTTATCTCATGTCCGATGATGCTGAAAAGTCCACCCAGCTTTTCTTCATATGACATTTCCGGCGAATATGCCGGAGCCTCGCATACGCCTGCAAAAATATAGATGCCGTTTGTAGTCGGATTATACATGGCGTTGGTTAAAGTCGTGGAGAGCTCGATATCAAGTGGATCCCAGTAGTTTCTGTCATATTTCTTCATGGAAACCTCAGCCATATGGGAATTCATAAATCTTGAAGCTTCATAATAAGCCTCCAGGAAATTCCCCCCCTCGGATCTTTTGATGAGCTTCATGTCATTGTAATCCGCTGTTTCAAAATTCTGATGGGCGATATGGACGGAGATCTCATCAAGCTTCTCCTTGCTCTTTTTCTTTCCCTCCTCCGAGAGCCATTCCTCCTCGTCAAAGATATCTCTGAAGCCGTCTATGATATCTTTGGTCATATCATTTAATTCCTTTATCTGGCTGTCATCGAAGAAATGCTCCACATATACATGATTCATGGCGCCTGCCATTCCTGTGCCGCCTATATAAACATCAAATATGCGCTCCTCCGCCTTTGATTCCTCTGTCTCTCCGATGCTCTCGGGATCCATCTCCAGAAGTCTGCGGGGCTTTTGGAATTCCTCAGCCTGCGCGATACCCTCACTGTCAAGGTAAAGATAGCTTTTCAGGATATAGCTTATGATAAAAAAGGCCTTCGCCTTCTCAAGATCATCCTCCCCGCAGATATCATCAAGCCTCTTTATATAGCCGGGATCCAGCAGGAATATATCATTATCCCTGAATCCGATACCGGACAGATAAGCATCAACAGGATAATCGCCCGCTAACTCCAAAAGCTCCTCCCTGTCGTAGGTGATCTCCTCTTCATCCTTTGTAAGATCCGGATTGTCCGCATCAGCCATATCCCTTTCAAAAGAAAAGCAGGCGTTTATGATCCTCTGCGCATCCTCCCCGCTGTAGCCAAGACGCCGGAGAAAATAATCCATGGTATCTTTTTTCTGTTCGAACTGTTCTATGGGATCTATCCCGAGCTGGTAGTACAGATCATGACTATGTTCCGAGGAATATCCGCCATCCATCGACAGGTCCGGAAGAGTCAGATATACAGCATATTTATCATCATATTTCCCGGATCTGAATACATTTTCAGGCCTGAAGAAAAGAGGCGCTATCCCCAGAGGGTTTCTTTTGGGGTCATTCATCCAGTCAAAGAGCTCATCCATATTCCGGGCGGACTCGATATCATCAATATAAGGCCTCAAAGGCTCCATCCCGTCACTGTCCCTTGCCTTAAGATCTGTCGCGAGCTCATAATAATTCCTCAGAAGCTCCGCCTCATATCCCTCAATGGATCCATCCGTAACTATCCTCTTTTTATTGCTGAGGACCTTGTTGTACATTTCATCCATTATATCGGAAAAACCGTTTTCAAGCTTCCATTCCTTATTCACTGCGGCAGCGAAATCGTCCTGAAGACGGATCTCATCATCCTCTGAGATCGCATCAGTCAGATCGGAATCAACCCATTTCACATCCTCCGACAGAAACCCGTCATCATCCCCGCAGGCAGTCAGGCCTGATATGAGCGCCGCGGAAAGCGCCAGCGCTGTTATTTTTTTGAGGATATCATAAAGCATTTTTCCGGACTGTCTCATCCATACTCTTATATATACTGTTTTCAGGAACTACACCTCTTACGCTGGAGACGGGGTAGATATTTGAATTTTTACCCACGACTGTGCCGGGATTCAAAACAGTATTGCATCCCACCTCCACATGATCTCCGAGCATTGCTCCGAATTTTTTAAGTCCGGTCTCTATCTTTTCACCTGTGGCATGATCCTTCACCACCACGGGAAGCCTGTCAGCCTTCACATTTGAAGTGATGGAGCCCGCGCCCATATGGGAATAAAAGCCCAGGATGGAATCCCCTACGTAATTATAGTGCGGCACCTGGACATGATTGAAAAGGATGACATTCTTAAGCTCTGTCGAATTGCCCACCACGCAGTCATTTCCCACAAGGGCATTCCCCCTGATGAAGGCACACTGTCTGACCTCGGTCCTCTCTCCTATGATACAGGGACCCGTAACAGATACCGTAGGCCAGATCCTGGCCGATCTTGCGATCCAGATATCCTCCCCCTTTTTCTCATAGATATCCATATCAAGGTGAAGGGAAAGCTTTTTTATGATATAGCCGATCTCCTTTAAGGCCTCCCAGGGATATTCAAATCCGGAGAGCCATTCACCCGCGATGCTTTCCTCAAGTGTATAAAGATTTTTTACCAAAGCTGTTTCCATTTCCTTTACTCCTTACCTTTATTTGCTTTACTCTCTTTCCCTGTCTTTGCATAGATAATGCTCACGTCCCTTAGTTTTGATGCCACAGCGCTGCTCATATCCCTTGTCTTTACAAGATTGACGTATTTGGCCACATATGCTTCAAGCTTGTCCCTGAATACAGCTGTATCTATCTCTCCGCCCTCTATCTGCGACAGTCCCTTCTCCCAGCTGGCCGTCATCTTCGGCTCGAGCATGGAGGGCATATTCATAAGGACGATCTCAAATATCATCTCTCCCATAGCTGAAGGCGTCAGAACCTGCGTCTTTTTATTAAGCTTCAGATAATCATTCTTTATCAGCTTCTCGATGATACCTGCCCTTGTGGCGGAGGTTCCGATCCCGGCTCCCTTGATCTGCGCCCGAAGCTCCTCATCCTCTATGAGCTGTCCGGCGTTTTCCATTGCAAGTATCATGGAGCCGGAGGTATAGCGCTTGGGCGGCGAAGTCTTTCCCTCTTTTATCTCCATGCCTGCGATATCCACTATGTCCCCCTTCCTGAGTCCCGAAAGAAGGCTTAAAAGCTCTGCGCTTGCCGGGGTCTCCTCCTCATCCGGCGACTTCCCGGAGGCTTCCTCTGCTCCTGCTTCCTGTGCGCTTTCATTCTTAGGCTTGTCCTGGCCCGTTACCTCATAGAATCCCGGGGATTTCAGAACCTTGACATTTGTAAAAAACTTCTCCCTCCCCACGGCGGTTGTGATCATTACCTTCTCAAATACGGCAGGAGGATAAAAAATGGAGAGAAATCTTCTCACTATCATGTCGTATACAGATCTCTGCAGATCAGACATGGAAGAAAGCCTTGATACATCGCCTGTCGGGATTATGGCATAATGATCCGTGACCTTGGAATCATCCACATATATGGTTTTTGCAAGACCCTCATAAAGCTTCCCGTCTCTTATCCTCAATACGAAATCCTTCACAGGGGCATATCTGTACAGCCCTCCCAGATTCTTTGTGATCTCTGCGGCCACCGCTTCGGTGAGGACCCTGGCGTCGGTCCTCGGATAGGTAGTAAGCTTCGCCTCATAGAGAGTCTGGGCTATGTCAAGTGTCTGATCCGGGCTGATCTTGAATCTTTTGCTGCAGGCTGCCTGAAGCTCGGCAAGATTGTATAATAAAGGAGGCTTCTTGTTTTCATCCTTTTTTTCCGCCTTAAAAATAAGACCGCTGTGAAAATCACTTAAGGATCCGATAAGCTCCTCAGCGTGCTTTTTCTCCTTAAAGCCCTTTTCCGAATAGAGGAGCGGCGATTCAAAGTATCCCGAGCCCTTCACAGCCTTCCATTCACCATTGAACCCTGCTTCACCCTTCCTGAATACAGCCTGTACCCTGTAAAAGGGGGTCTCGGAAAAATCCCTTATCTCCCGCTCTCTCCGCACAACCATCCCGAGCACACATGACATGACGCGTCCTACAGCTATGGCTGCATACTTTTTCGTTCCGGCTGCGTCATTCAGCATCCTTCCGTATTTTACGGAAAGGGCTCTTGAGAAATTGATCCCCATGGAATAATCCTCTATCCCGCGCATTATCCCGGCGTTTGCAAGATTTCTGTACGCCTCATAGGGCTTTGCCTCATCGATCCCGCGTTTTATCTCATCCTCCGTGGTCGAGTCGATCCAGACACGGCGCTCCACCATGCCCTTTCTTACTCCGCCCTTCATACGGATGAGCTCCTCTATCACCTGTCCCTCCCGTCCGGAGTCTCCGGCCCAGAGCACCTCGGAGATATCCTCCCTGTGAAGGCATTTGTTTACGATATTGTATTGTTTTTTTGAAGCTGCGATTATGGCATATTTATATTCCGAAGGCAGAAAAGGCAGATCGGTCAGATTCCATTTTTTATATTTTTCGTCATATACGTCCGGATAGGACATCTCCACCAGATGTCCGACACACCAGGTAATTACATATGATCCGTTTTCGATAAGTCCGTCGCCTCTTCCGCTCACACCGAGTATGGAAGCGTACTCTCTGGCGACCGAGGGCTTCTCGGTGATGATAAGTATCTTACTCATCAGTTCCCTTACCCATAGGCTTAAAAGGGCTTTTACGCAAAAGCTCCGTAGTCGCTTCATAGTCCGAAGGACGGCTGTAGTAATACCCCTGCGCGATATTACAGCCAAGGCTCATAAGCAGACGACCGTCTTCCTCTGTCTCCACGCCCTCTGCTACAAGCTCCATCCCGAGCCTTTTTCCTATATTGATGATGCTTTCCACCAGAACCTCAGTCTTGGCATCCTTATGAAGTGTCGCCACAAAGCTCTTGTCTATCTTGATCACATCCGCGTTGATATTATGAATGAGCGAAAGCGAGGAATAGCCTGTCCCGAAGTCATCTATTGCTATACGGAAGCCCATGCTCTTCAGCTTTCTCGTGAATTCTATTATAGTGGCATATTCAAATTCCGAGGAGGTTTCGGTTATCTCTATCTCGATATAATGAGGAGAGATATCATAGGACTGCACCATCTTCAGTATTTCCTGCTCTACATCCGGCACAAATATGTCCCTTCTTGAAAAATTGACGGATAAGATAGGAGGCTCAAAGCCCAGATCCAGCCATTTCCTGACGGATTCGCAGGTTAGGCGCAGGATCTCCATATCAAGCTCGTATATCAGTCCCAGCCTGTCGATGACGGGGATGAACTGATCCGGGTATATGAACCCGCCGTCATGTATCCACCTGCAGAGAGTCTCGAATCCGGAAAGCTCACCCGTCTCCATATTTACCTTTGCCTGAAAATATGCCTGGAACTCATGCTGCGCAAGCGCCGGCATGAATAAAGACGCGATCCGTTTATTATTCTCCTGCATTTCCCTGAACTGATCCGAATAAAAGACCACAGACTGCTTCAGGCGCTGCTTCGCAAAAAGATTTGCAATGCTTGCATGCTCGATCCTTGTCCTTATATCCAGATCATAATCATTTGCAGCTATGCCCAGCCAGGCAGAGATGGTAAAGGAATTATCAGGTGCTTCCCTGAGGTCATCTATCTTAAACTGTGAGAGTCTGTGTATTATCCTGTCGAGATTCTCCGGCCTGACAAAGAGCAGGAAGTTGTCTCCTCCCAGTCTGCATACGCCCTCATCAGGCTCTACACAAATGGTAAGCTTTCTGGCGTATTGTATGATAACCTCGTTGCCTCCCTTTACCCCGATACGCTCATTTACGAATTTGAAATTCTGAAGATTTGCAAATATCACCGCATAATTGATATCGGGATTCTCCCTGACGGCTTCCCTGTACATATTACGGATAGCCACGCCGTTCGGGATCCCCGACTGCGGATCGTGATTTCTGGCAAAATCAAGCATCCTGCGCATGTTTGTGATGGTCTGCACAAGATAGAGCTTATCTGAGATATTCCTGTATCTGATCAGGTCTATGCCGGAGATGTCTGTCTTTTTATTAAAGAACCACCTGCAGCGTATGCTCTCTGATCCTGCTTCCGGATAGACGAATTCCATCTCTTCCCCAAGCGGTGCTCCGCTCTCATATAAAACCACAGATCCATCGTCTGACTTCTCAGCCTCCATGACAAACTCAGGTCCCATCATCCCTGACATCGGGTCCTTGTCAAATTTCATCGTCAGAGAGACCTTCGCGACCCCAAGAAGATCGTATACCTCCCTGAAATCCTCCCGGCTGACCTTGTTATGAATAAATTTATGTACTAATTCTTCAGTTTTCCGCTCCAGTTTTTCGTAATCGGGCATAAAATACCTTTATCATTTCTTCTCTATATACTTCTTTGCAGTGAGCAGCTCTGCTCCAAGCACAGCTCCGCCTGCTGCTCCCCTGACGGTATTGTGGGCCAGTCCCACGAACTTGTAATCAAATAAAGTATCCTCACGAAGCCTTCCTATCGATATACCGAACCCTCTTTCAAAATCCACATCAAGAGTCACCTGGGGCCTGTTGTCATCCTCAAGATACTGGATGAACTGCTCAGGCGCGGAAGGCAGCTTAAGCTTCTGCGGCTCTCCCTTATATGAGACAAGGGCATCTATAAGCTCCTCCTTCGAGGGCTTTTTGTCAAAATCAATGAATACCGATGCCGTATGTCCGTTAAGCACAGGTATCCTGATGCACTGTGACGTGATAAGAGGTCCCTCTGCCGGGATTATCTCTCCCCTGGCGCTGTCGAGCCGGCCGTAGATCTTAAGCGGCTCCTTCTCGCTCTTTTCTTCCTCTCCGCCTATATAGGGTATCACATTGCCGACCATCTCGGGCCAGTCCTTAAAGGTCCTGCCTGCGCCGGATATGGCCTGATAGGTGGATACAGCAAGCCTGGAGGGGCCAAACTCTCTCCAGATATACACCGCAGGGGCATAAGCCTGTATGGAGCAGTTGGGCTTCACTGCCACAAAGCCTCTCTTCGTGCCAAGCCTCTTTCTCTGATAATCTATGACCTCAGCATGGCCGGGATTTATCTCGGGGATCAGCATAGGCACGTCGGGAGTCCATCTGTGGGCGGAATTATTCGAAACCACGGGAGTTTCAGCCAGCGCATACTCCTCCTCTATCCTTCTTATCTCTTCCTTTGTCATATCCACAGCGGAAAAGCAGAAATCCACCTCCTCCGCTACAGCCTTCACATCGGAAACGTCCTTTATTATCATATCCTTTACAGCTTCGGGCATGGGCTTTTCAAGCTTCCATCTACCGCCTGCGGCCTCACTGTAGGTCTTGCCTGCAGATCTGGGGCTTGCAGCCAGTACACTCACTTCAAACCAGGGATGATCCTCCAGCAGCGAGATGAACCTCTGTCCCACCATACCCGTAGCTCCGAGTATCGCAACCTTTAATTTTTCCATAATCTTTCTCCTCTCAGTCCTTATCTGAAGCCATATCCTCAAGATATACCCTGTAAAATCTGACCGCCTCGAGCATCCGCTCTCTTCCCGGAGCGCCCTTTGTAAGTCTTTTTTCAACGCAGGTCTTCATTGATATGGCATCATATATATCCTTTTCAAAGACATCGCTTTCGGCCTTGTATTCCTCTATAGGAAGATCATCCAGCGCGATACCCTTCTCCACGCATTTCAGTACCAGACGTCCTGTAATGGAGTGAGCCTCCCTGAAGGGAACCCCCTTCTTTACAAGATAATCTGCCGCGTCAGTAGCATTCGTAAAGCCTTTTTTTGCGCTGTCCTCCATGATATCTCTGTTAAACCTTATGGTGGATATCATGCCTGTAAATTCCCTGAGGCAGTCCAAAACCGTATCCATGGCATCAAAGGCGGCTTCCTTATCCTCCTGCATATCCTTATTATATGCAAGCGGTATGCCCTTCATGGTTGTGAGCAGTGCCATCAGCGCCCCGTATACCCTGCCTGTCTTCCCTCTCACAAGCTCGGCAATATCGGGGTTTTTCTTCTGCGGCATTATGGAGGAGCCTGTGCTGTATCTGTCATCTATCTCCACAAATCTGTACTCATTTGAATTCCAGAGTATGATCTCCTCGCAGGATCTGGACAGATGCATCATTATCGTGGACAGAGCCGAAAGGAATTCTATAAGGTAATCCCTGTCCGATACCGAATCCATGGAGTTCCTTGTGGGTCCTCCCGTAAAGCCGAGCTTCTCTGCCGTATATTCCCTGTCCAGATCATATGTGGTACCCGCAAGTGCTCCGGCTCCCAGAGGACAGGTATTCATTCTCTCATATATATCGGCAAGCCTCTGCCTGTCTCTTATGAACATTTCAAAATATGCGCCTGCATGATGCGCCAGGGTTACCGGCTGGGCCTTCTGCAGATGCGTGAAGCCCGGCATATAGGTATCGATATTATCCTCCATTATCTTAAGGAGCTCTCTCATGAGAAGATCGATGAGCCTGTCGGTTTCCTGTATCCTTTTTCTTGTATAGAGCTTCATGTCAAGGGCGACCTGATCGTTCCTGGATCTTCCGGTATGAAGCTTCTTGCCCGCATCCCCTATGCGGTCTGTCAGCTCTGATTCGATGAAGCTGTGTATATCCTCGGCCTCCTCCGATATGACAAGCCTTCCGGCTGCTATATCATCTCTTATCGAATTCAGTCCGTCTATGATCTTTTCCATGTCCTCTGAGGATATTATGCCCTGCTTTCCAAGCATTTTCGCATGAGCCAGAGAGCCTGCTATATCCTCCTCATACATCCTTTTGTCAAAGGATATGGACTGATTGAACCTGTATGCAGAAGCATCTGTCGCTTCCGTAAAACGTCCTCCCCAAAGATTGGCCATATCTATTCACCTCTGATTATGAGCGATGAGCCTATGAGCATCGCCGTACCCAAAGCAACTCCCGGAAAAAGCGAGGTCAGTGCTCCCACGATAAGAAGCAGCGCCGAGATGACCACGGAAACAAAACCCGGGGAGCCTGAAAGAAGTATTCCCATTACCGTACAGAACACGAGCACCACGAGATATACCGGAATGCTCATCTCAAGCACCTGTACTCCGAATACCAGAGCGATCACAAAAAGCAGCACAAGTGAGATTATGCCCAGTGTGGATTTGGGAACGGCTCCGAATACAAGATCATTATTATTATCATTTCTTCTGGAGCTGCGTCCCTCGACTCTCCTGATGCGCTCAGGCGCACTTTGTCCGGTCACGGCTCCTGTAACGTCCACATGCTTCAAAACATCGGTTGTTTCCGGTGCTACCCGCTTAATCTCCAAATTCTTCCCCTCCGGATATCGCTAAAACTCCAATGCCTAATCATAACTTATTTTTTTCATTTATTCAAGACAGGCAAAAGGATCCGCAGCCAGTGCGGATCCTTGTATCTATGCCGTTAGAGTGACTCGAACACTCGACCCACGCATTACGAATGCGTTGCTCTACCAACTGAGCCATAACGGCAGGCAATGAACATATTATCATCTTCAAAGGCTTTACGTCAAGACACTGAAACCGGGACTTTATTGTTTTTGGCTCGCCGGGGCCTTCTCAGATGAAAGATGGACATCCATCTGATTGAAGGGGATCTCTATCCCCGCCTTGTCAAATTCGGTCTTTGCCCCCTCATTGAGCCTGAAGCCCAGTGCCACAAACTCCTTATAGATCTTGTTTGAAAAGAAGGCCCTGACCACAAGGGTGACACAGCTGTCATCCAGAGATTTCACATAGACCACAGGCTCAGGCTTGCCCTCCCTAATGAGGGACGGCTCCCTGTTTACGAGCTCCAGCAGTATCTCCCTGGCCTTCTCTATGTCGGATCCATAGGATATCCCGAATTCCTGTATCAGCTGTCTGGTATCATGTCTTGAATAATTGATTATGGAATTATTGGCGAGGCTTCCGTTTGGTATCATAGCCTCAAAACCGTTATCGGTTATCACCTTCGTGTAGAAGATCTGAACCTCCTCCACGGTACCTGAAAGCCCTGTATTGATATCCTTTATATAATCTCCGGCCTCAAAGGGCTTCATTATGAGCAGGAGCACGCCGCCTGCAAGATTGGAAAGGCTTCCCTGCAGCGCCAGACCTATGGTGACACCGATGGAGCCCACAAGAGCGACTATTGTGGAGGCATCAAAGCCCAGGTTTACGGCAAGTCCGAAGACAAGTGTGATATACAGTGTATATTTTATAATGGAATCAAGGAACCGTACCACATTTGCATTAGCGCCGTAATATGTAAGTCCGCCCTTTACAAGATTCCGGATCAGCCTGATCAGCCTGCTTCCAAGAAAAAAGATGACTATGATCAGGAAAACCCTGAATCCGAGAGATATCGCCTTGGAAGGAAGCGTACTCAGGTATTCGGACAAAACACTGGGATCCTCTTTTATCTCGTCAATATTCTGCTGCAGTCCCTCGATATCGGCAGCGATCTGATCGGCAGAGACCGCCTGCAGGGTAGTCACATCAGTCAAAACAGATCACTCCTTAACCGGGCTGTACTTGAATACCGCAACAGACAGCGGCGCCACCTTTATCCGTATGGAATCAGGTCTTCCGTCGCATTCGGACTTTTCCGATGATACCGGGCTCTTATTCACAAATCCGAAGCCGTCATACTTCTCCGCATCTGAGGTGAAGATCTCACTGTATCTGCCCTGCTTCGGCACACCTATCTTGTATCCCTTATGGGGAACATTTGCAAAGTTGACAACAACCACAAAAAGCTCATCCTTTTTGCTTCCGTATCTAGCAAATACGAGAATATTCTCTCTCGCGGAGATATTATTGATCCATTCGAAGCCTTGCTGCTCCATTTCCCTGGAGTACAGAGCGCCGTTCTTGTTGTAGAAGGCCATTACGTCCTTTATGAGCTGATGGACCGCCTTTATATCCTTTCCCTTGCCCTCGGTCAAGGCACCGGATATGAGCTTCTTTCCGGGATGCATGATATGATAGGCAAGCAGTGACTTGAGATTTCCGAATTTCTCATCCCTGTCCCCGGGCATCGCGTTCCATATGTCAGCTATGTCATAAAGAGGAAGTATGAAATTCTCATTATACTGATATATCATGGGGAAGCAGATCTCGTTGTAATGATTTGACCTTCCGAGAGGCTCCTGCCTCAGATATCCCAGCACATCCCTGTTCCATCCGTGATTCAGCTTGTAATCAAAGCCCATTCCCTCATCCTCGACTGAAGCCGTGATACCGGGATAAGCCGTGTCGTCATCCGATATAAGGAGAACCTCCGGTGAATATTTATGCAGAGTTACTGTAAGCAGCCTGAAGAAATCTATGGCATCAAGGTTTTCATTGCCTCCGTACATATTCGGTGTCCAGCCCGTCGCCTGCTTTCCGTAATCGAGATAAAGCATCCTTGCAACATCGGATACCACAAGACCGTCAAAATGGAATACATCCAGCAGATATACGGCATTTGACAGGATGTAATCCCTTACGCCGGCACTGCCGAGATTGAAATATTTCCTGTCGGAATCCGGGACATAGGATCTCTTCCCGTCTCCGTCCTCATATATGCAGGTGCCGTCATACATGGAAAGTCCGCCGTCGATACCTGAAAAGGAAGCCGGATTCCACCGGAGGAGCACTGCTATCCCGGCCTTGTGAAGCACATCCGTAAATTCGATAAGCTCCTTCGGGTCCTCTGCGGTTATGAAAAGAGACTCAAAATCAGCGGAGACCAGAGCATGGCTGAAGCCGTATTCCTCCATCTTCTTTACGATACTGCCGGCATCCTTTTTTGTGAAAGGTATATCCCTGAAATCGTAAATGCTTATGGGAGAATCCTTCTTCTGCTTCTCCTCTCTTTCCTCAAGCCAGGCCCCGTCAGCATCCGGGAGCTCATTTATATCATAGATTATGCTTGCCGCATCCTCCTTATCCTCTCTCTTAAAGGCATAGGGATCACGCTTCATGAATATCTGCCCCGTATGGAGCTTGATCTCGTATTTATAATTCTGCCCCTCCTTCACTCCGGGGATGAAAAGCTCAAAGATGCCTGAATCCTGTATCCTTTCCATCTGGTGGATACGTCCGTTCCAGTCATTGAAATCACCTACGACCGAGACCCTCATTGCATTGGGCGCCCATACTGCAAAGCGTACGCCATCCACGCCGTTGAGCCTTATCACATGTGAGCCCAAAAGCTCATAGACCTTATGATGGATACCGGAATCAAATTTCTGGATATCCCTTTTTGTAATGCTGTCCGGGAAGCTGTAGGGATCTGTCTCCGTCCTTGTCTTTCCGTCTGCATCCTTTATCTCGAGCTCATATTCAAAGGGCTCCTTATTCTTTACAAGAGCCGCAAAATAGCCGTCCTCATCGGCAAGCTCCATCTTAACCGGGGTCCTTGATCCCTTAACTCTGACTGAAACCTCCACTGCATCCGGCTTATATGCTGTCACAAGTGTCTGTCCGCCCCTTACAGGATGAGCTCCGAGCACTGATTTGGGATGATCCTCCTCAGCATATGTGACTGCTTCGATCTCCGCCCAATCCATCAGATTGTAAAGTTTCTTGGTCATTGTCTGATCTCCTTTGCAAAAAAACAAGTATTAAAATCTGTTAATAAACAATCCCGATCTGAGCTTTGGTTCAAACCAGGTGGATTTTGGTGGCATAAGCCTTCCGGCGTCAGCTACGGCAAAAAGCTCATCTATGGATGTGGGATACATGGCAAAAGCAACCTCATATTCGCCGGAATCCACAAGCCTTTTAAGCTCCTCAAGTCCTCTGATGCCTCCGACAAAGCTTATCCTTTGATCTGTCTTGGGGTCCTCGATATTCAGTATCGGAGACAGAAGCTCATTCTGAAGTATGGACACATCAAGAGAGCTTACAGGATCCTCTACGATATATTCCGGTCTGATATCGAGCCTGTACCAGAAGCCGCTGATGTACATGGTCATCTGGCCCTTATGCTCCGGCCTCACCGGATCAGTCCCGGCCTTTTCCACTGTATATTTCTTTCTGATCCTGTCAAAAAACCTGCTCTCGGAAAGCCCGTTCAGATCCTTGACAACTCTGTTGTAATCATAGATCTTAAGCTCGCTGTCCGGGAAAAGCACAGACATGAAATATCTTCTGTCATCACTCAGACCGCCGCACACCCTGACGGCGGATGCGCATCTGTGATGACCGTCGGCTATATAGATCTCATTTATCCCCTCAAATATCCCGTGGATCCTGTCTATATCCTCATCTGAGGCTATGACCCAGCCCCTGTGTCCTATTCCGTCGGGAGATATGAAATCAAATACAGGCTGTGACTCCTTATTTCTGCTTACTATCCTCTCAAGCTCCTCATTTTTTCTGTATGCCAGAAAGATCGGGCCTGTCTGGGCTCCCGTGGCAGATATATGGTTTATCCTGTCCTGCTCCTTGGCCGCAAGGGTATTCTCATGCTTTTTTATCACTGAGTTTTTATAATCATCAGCAGAGCATACAGCCACTATGCCTGTCTGACTCCGGCCCTCCATGGTCAGCTCATAGATATAATAGCAGCTCTTATCGTCTTCCCTGAAATCCCCGTCCTTTATCATGCGTCGAAGGAGCTCTGCCGCTCTCTCGTAGACCTCGGGAGCATACATATCATACCCCTCCGGAAACCCGGTCTCGGGTCTGTCTATCGAAAGAAAAGAAAGAGGCTCTCTTTTTATCTCGGCCGCGGCTTCTTTTGTATTCATCACATCATAAGGCAGGGCAGCTATATGCTCTGCCTTGCCCTCAGCGGGTCTTAAAGCCTTAAAAGGTCTTACATCTGCCATTATTTAACTACCCTTACACGATAAACGCCGTCGATGCCTGAAAGCTTGTTTATGATATCCTCTGAAACCGCTGAATCCAGATCCATCATGGTCACGGCATTATCCCCGCGGCTCTTATTGTTCATCTCTGCTATGTTTATATCCGCATCACCGAAGCAGGCCGTGAACTTGGTTATCATATTGGCCTTGTTTTTGTGGAATATCAGTATCCTTCCCTGCTTGTCACAGCCTCCCATGTTTATGGAGGGGAAATTCACCGAGTTTTTGATATTTCCGTTTTCCATATAATCAGTGAGCTCCTGCACAGCCATGATGGCGCAGTTATCCTCGGATTCCTCGTTCGAAGCCCCGAGATGAGGGATGACTATGATATTCTCCTGTCCCACGGTTAAAGGATTCGGGAAATCCGTCACATATTTTGCAAGCTTTCCGATCTTCAGCGCAGATACCACAGCCTCCTCGTCCACCAGCAGATCTCTGGCAAGATTGATCAGTATCACATCATTCTTCATGAGCCTGATTGCATCGGAATTGATCATTTTCTTTGTGGAATCAAGAAGAGGAACATGTATGGTGATTATATCGCAGTTTGCATATATCTCCTCGACCACCTTTACGTGACGCACGGATCTGGAAAGGTTCCAGGCCGCATCCACCGAGATGTAAGGATCGTAGCCGCAGACCTCCATTCCGAGATTTACAGCTGTATTGGCAACCTTTATGCCGATGGCTCCAAGCCCGATGACACCCAGCTTTTTGCCTGATATCTCATGTCCGGCATATTCCTTCTTCTGTTTCTCTGCATCCTTTGCGATGTTTTCATTTCCCTTCTGTGTGGCGACCCAGTTTATTCCTCCCACCACATCACGTGAAGCAAGGAGCATCGCCGCTATCACAAGCTCCTTGACGCCATTGGCATTCGCGCCGGGGGTATTGAAGACTACGATACCCTTTTCCGCGCATTTATCCAGGGGGATATTATTCACCCCGGCACCCGCTCTTGCGATGGCCTTAAGCTCCTTCGGAAGCTCCATATCATGCATGGACGCGGATCTGACCAATGCGCAGTCGGCATCCTTCAGATCATCCACCTCCACGAAATTGCCGTCAAAGCTCTCAAGCCCTACCCTGGCTATATTATTCAGGCAGTTGTATTTAAACATCACGCATTCTCCTTTTCGAACTTATCCATAAACTCAACGAGTTTTTTGACTCCCTCAGCAGGCATGGCATTGTAGATAGATGCCCTCATGCCGCCTACCGTCCTGTGTCCCTTAAGATTTACAAATCCTGCTTTGGAGGCTTCATCGATAAACTTTTTGTTCAGCTCATCAGAATCCGTTACAAAGGGAACATTCATAAGAGAACGGTACTCAGGCACCACAGTCCCCTTAAACATGGAGGAAGCATCCAGGAAATCATAGAGGATCTTTGCCTTCTCCTCGTTTATCTTCTTCATCTCCGTGAGGCCGCCCATCTTCTTAAGCCATTTGAACACAAGCCCGCATACATAGATATTATAAGCGGGAGGCGTGTTGTAAAGCGAATCGCTGTCAGCATGTGTCTTATATCTGAGCATGGTGGGAGTTCCCGGAAGCACCTCATCACTTATGAGATCCTCTCTTATGACCACTATCGTGACACCTGCGGGACCCACGTTTTTCTGTACTCCGCCGTAGACTATGCCATACCTTGAAACATCCATCGGCTCGGAAAGGAACATTGAGGATACATCGGATACAAGTATCTTTCCCTTTGTATCTGGAAGCTCCTTATATCTGGTCCCGTATATGGTATTATTCTGGCAGATATATACATAATCCGCATTCTCGCTTATGGGAAGGTCCGATACATCCGGGATGTAGGTAAAGGTTTTGTCCTCCGAGGATGCGATCTTATTCGCCGTACCGAATTTCTGAGCCTCCTGCCAGGCCTTTTTTGCCCACTGTCCCGTGACTATATAATCCGCGACCTTGTTTTTCATAAGGTTCATGGGTATCATGGCAAACTGGGTCGAAGCCCCTCCCTGGAGGAATAATACCTTATAATCATCCGGTACTCCGGCAAGCTCCCTGAAGTCAGCCTCTGCTGTCTTTATGATCTCGTCATAAACCTTGGATCTGTGGGACATCTCCATTACAGACTGCCCGCTTCCGTGGTAATCAAGCATCTCCTTCTGTGCTGTTTCCAGTACCTCCAGCGGAAGCATTGAGGGTCCCGCCGAAAAATTGTAAACTCTGCTCATTTTTTCATCTCCTCTTAATTTTTATCTTTCTCAAGATCTGACTCGTCAAAGGCATCGGCAATGGCTCCACCCGGGCTTACCATCGGAAATACCTTGTCATCCTCATTTATCACAACATCTATGAGAACCGGCTTGTCTGCAGATGCAAGAGCTTTTTTTATAACCTCATCAACCTCTTCACGGCTCTCCACCCTGTATGCCGTGCATCCCATGGCTTCAGCGGCCTTGCAGTAGTCAGTATCATCCTCCAGCACGGTGCTGGAATACCTCTGTCCGTAGAATAAGGTCTGCCACTGTCTTACCATTCCCAAAACCCTGTTGTCTATCACAACCTCGATGACAGGAAGCTTATTCCTGCTTGCCGTCATAAGCTCATTCATGTTCATGCGGAAGCATCCGTCTCCGGCTATATTCACGCAGATGCGGTCCGGATTGGCAGCCTTGGCTCCGATACAGGCCCCAAGCCCGTAGCCCATGGTTCCAAGTCCGCCCGAGGTAAGGAACTGTCTGGGATTTCTGAATCTGTAAAACTGCGCTGTCCACATCTGATGCTGTCCCACATCCGTCGAGACTATGGCATCCGAATCCGTAAGCGCATCGAGTCTGTCGATAAAATACTGACAGGTGAGCCTGTCTGAAGGATAGGTCATGGGGAAATCCTTTTTGTATTCATTTACGGTCTTCATCCAGTCATCATGCTTCTTTTCTTCAAGAAGAGGGATAAGATCCTGCAGCACATCCTTCAGATCCCCGACTATATGCGCATCCGTCGATACATTTTTATTGATCTCGGCATCATCTATATCTATATGGATGATATTTGCCCTGGATGCGAAGCTCTTTACATTGCCCGTGACCCTGTCTGAAAACCTTGCTCCGAGGGCAAGCAGCATATCACAGCCGCTGACTCCCCTGTTTGAGGTCTTCGTCCCGTGCATTCCTATCATTCCGGTATAATGGGGATCCCCTGCATCCACTACTCCCTTTCCGAGAAGTGAATCGCAGGCCGGACTGTCGATCTTATCGATGAGCTCCCTTACCTCCTTTGAAGCTCCGGATATGACAGCTCCTCCGCCTACATACAGGAAGGGTCTCTTTGAAGCATTGATCATGTCCGCGACCTTCTGAAGATCCTCCTTTGTATAATGATCGAATTTCTTTCTCTCAGGGATCACCGGTGTACCGGGTGTGAACTCACAGGTGTCTGAAGTCGCATTTTTTGTGATATCCACAACCACAGGCCCGGGTCTTCCGGAACAGGCTATCTTAAAGGCCCTGCGGAGCGTATCCGCCAGATCCCTCACGTCCTTTACGATAAAGCCGTGCTTTGTGATGGGCATCGTTATGCCTACGATATCAACCTCCTGGAAGGTGTCCTTTCCCAGCAGGTTCAGCCCGACATTTGCGGTTATGGCCACCACAGGGACAGAATCCATATAGGCGGTCGCTATCCCCGTCACGAGGTTTGTCGCACCGGGTCCGGAGGTTGCCATACATACCCCGACCTTTCCGGTGGATCTGGCATAGCCGTCAGCCGCATGGCTGGCTCCCTGCTCATGGGACACGAGTACATGCCTTATCTCATCACTGTGCTTATACAATGCATCGTAGATATTGAGGATGGATCCTCCCGGATATCCGAAAACCGTATCCACTCCCTCTTCCTTCAATATCTCGACCAAAATCTCAGAACCATTCAGTATCATAAGATAATCCTCCGGCTTAATCAGATTTCCAGAACCGCTCCGCGGTTTCCGCTTGTCACCATCTTCTCATATCTTGCAAGATATCCGTCCTTCACCTTAGGCTCCCTTGCCTTCCAGTTCTTTTTCCTTTCGGCAAGGACCTCATCGGATACATCCACATTGAGCGAATTATGGGGGATATCAACCTTGATGATATCACCCTCTTCTATAAGGGCTATGGGGCCGCCTACTGCCGCTTCAGGAGATACATGTCCTATCGAGGCTCCTCTTGAAGCTCCCGAGAAACGGCCGTCGGTGATCAGAGCCACAGACTCTCCGAGTCCCATTCCTGCTATGGCCGATGTGGGATTGAGCATCTCTCTCATCCCGGGGCCTCCCTTGGGTCCTTCATATCTGATGACTACCACATCCCCGGGCTTTATCTTACCGCCGTATATGGCCTCTATGGCATCCTCCTCGCAGTCGAAAACTCTTGCCGGTCCTTCATGCACAAGCATTTCCGGAGCGACTGCGGAGCGCTTGACCACTCCTGTATCCGGAGCGATATTTCCCTTCAGCACGGCAATGCCGCCCTCCTTCATGAAGGGATCCTCTACAGGACGGATCACTTCCGTATTCCTGTTTTTCACGGGGGCTATATTCTCTCCTACCGTATGACCCGTGACAGTCATGCAGTCAAGATTGAGCAGATCCTTCCTGGCAAGCTCGTTCATGACGGCATACACTCCTCCTGCTTCATTCAGATCCTCCATATAGGTATGGCCTGCCGGAGCCAGATGGCAGAGATTCGGTGTCCTGTCCGACACCTCGTTTGCTATCTCCATATTGAGCTCTATGCCTGCTTCATGGGCTATGGCAGGAAGATGGAGCATCGTATTGGTCGAGCAGCCCAGAGCCATGTCCACTGTAAGGGCATTCATGAAGGCTTCCTTTGTCATGATATCCCTTGGCCTTATATTCCTTTCAAGCATTTCCATGACTGCATAGCCGGCCATTTTGGCAAGCCTGAGTCTCTCGGAATATACCGCAGGTATGGTACCGTTGCCCCTGAGACCCATCCCTATGGCCTCAGTGAGACAGTTCATGGAATTGGCTGTATACATGCCTGAGCAGGATCCGCAGGTAGGGCAGGTATGCTCATCAAAATACCTGAGCTCCTCCTCATCTATAGTCCCCGCCTTTTTTGCGCCAACCGCCTCAAACATGGATGAGAGCGAGGTCTTCTTTCCGTGAACATGGCCTGCAAGCATCGGCCCTCCTGATACAAAGACCGTAGGCACATTGACCCTTGCAGCCGCCATCAGAAGGCCGGGGACATTCTTGTCGCAGTTGGGAACCATTACCAGAGCGTCAAACTGATGCGCCTTTGCCATGCACTCCGTGGAGTCAGCTATCAGATCCCTTGTCACCAGTGAATACTTCATGCCGATATGCCCCATGGCGATACCGTCGCATACGGCTATGGCAGGAAACACCACGGGCATGCCGCCGGCTTCGGCTACACCGAGCTTCACCGCCTCTACTATCTTGTCTATATTCATATGGCCGGGAACTATCTCGTTGTAGGAGCTTACTATCCCCACCATAGGCTTCCTCATCTCATCCTTAGTGAATCCAAGAGCATTGAAAAGACTTCTGTGGGGGGCATGCTCATCTCCCAGTTTTACATTATCACTTAACATTTCTGTCTCTCCTCTATAAAGCGTAGTTTTTAATGATCATTTTCCCGCCCGGTCTGCTATCAGGTCTCCCATCTCATCCGTGTTTACCCTGCTGCAGCCCTCGGACATGATGTCTCCTGTCCTGAAGCCCTCCTTGAGGACCTGCTTTACAGCCTCGTTGATGGCGTCTGCAGCCTTATCCTGATCAAGGCTGTAGCGCAGCATCATTCCTGATGACAGGATGGTCGCTATGGGATTTGCGATATTCTGTCCTGCTATATCCGGCGCTGACCCGCCGGAGGGCTCGTAAAGGCCGAATTTAGTATCATTCAGCGAAGCGCTTGGAAGCATCCCTATGGACCCTGTTATCATCGCCGCCTCATCCGAGAGGATATCTCCGAACATATTCTCGGTGAGCACTACGTCAAACTGGGCCGGATCCCTGACTATCTGCATAGCGCAGTTATCCACGAGCATTGTCTCGTATTTTACATCAGGATAGCCTGCGGCGACCTTTTCTGTGATCCTCCTCCAGAGCCTTGAGGAATCAAGAACATTTGCCTTATCGACAAGAGTCACCTTTTTGTCCCGCTTCATGGCTATCTCAAAAGCCTTGATCGCAGCCCTTCTGATCTCGAACTCATTATAAGAGAGTGTATCCACGGCTGTTTCAAGCCCCTTTGAGGTTTTTGTGTATCTCTCCCCGAAATAAAGGCCTCCGGTAAGCTCCCTTACTATGATCATGTCGAAGCCTCTGTCTGCTGTCTCCTCTGCAAGGGGGCATGCCTTCTTTAGCTCGGGATAAAGCACAGAGGGCCTGAGATTCGCAAAAAGGTTTAATTTCTTTCTTATAGCGAGAAGTCCGGCCTCAGGCCTCTTTGAAGGCTCAAGCTTATACCATGGCGATGTCTTTGCATCCCCGCCGATGGATCCCATGAGCACGGCGTCGGAAGCCTTGGCGGCTTCTACCGCCTCCTCTGTAAGCGGCACCCCGTATTTATCTATGGAGCATCCGCCCATATCGATATCTGTATATTTCAGATCAAATCCGAATTTTGAAGAAACGGCATCCAGGACCTTAACCGCCTCATTTACGATCTCGGGTCCTATGCCGTCGCCTCTTATCACACCAATCTTATATTCCATGATCCCCGTGTTCCTTCTTTCAATAGATTATTATTTTTTCTTCTTCTCCGGCTCAGCAGTCTCCTGAGGCTTTTCGATCTGCACTATGGCTTCCTTTTTCATGGGTATGCGGCAGTTTTTGTTATTGCCGAACTCGACTATCACCGTATCATCCGTGATGTCTATTATTATCCCGTAGAACCCTGCTGAAGTGCATACGCTGTCTCCTATCTCAAGGGATGACAGCATGTCCTTCATCCTCGACTGCTCCTTGCGCTGCGGTCGGATCATGACAAAATAAAGAAATGCTACGATCGCTACTATATATACGATCGTGATCACCGTTCCTCCTGCAGCGGAACCTGCAAGTGCGTTTCCTGTAAGTAAAATTCCCATTATATCCCGTAAACCTCCTGTTTAATAATATTCCACAGATCATCGACCGTCATGGGAGGATCAATGACCGTATTGGAAGACATCCAAAAACATGCAGCAGAAAAACCGCATTCGAGTAGTGATTATATCAAAACTTCCTACTATAGTAAAACAGAAATTATAATATCCCCCCTTAGGACAAAGGTCACGCCTCAAAGCCTGCGATGAACTCATCATGAAAGGCCTCATAGCGGTCCTCGTCGATCGCTTCCCTTATCTCCTCCATCAGATGATTGTAGAAATAAAGGTTATGCAGCACACAAAGCCTGAGCCCCAGCATTTCCTCAGCCTTTATGAGATGCCTGATATAGGCTCTGCTGTAGCGCCTGCAGGCAGGACAGCTGCAGCCCTCTTCTATGGGACCTTCATCCTCTGCAAAACGGGCATTCTTTATATTGAATTTGCCGTGATGGGTATAAAGCTGTCCGTGTCGGGCATTTCTGGACGGATACACGCAGTCAAAGAAATCCACCCCCCTGTATACAGCCTCCACGATATTCACCGGAGTTCCGACCCCCATAAGGTAGACCGGCTTATCCTCCGGCAGATGGGGAATGGTCACATCCAGGATATGATACATCTCCTCATGGGTCTCCCCTACAGCAAGCCCTCCTATGGCATATCCGTCAAGATCCATCTCCCTTATATAATCTGCATTCTCCGTCCTTATATCATCAAAGACCGCCCCCTGGTTTATCCCGAAAAGCATCTGGTCCTTATTGACCGTGTCAGGAAGTGAATTAAGCCTGTCAAGCTCCTTCCTGCATCTTACAAGCCACCTCTCTGTACGGTGGACCGAATCCTCCACATATCTGCGCTCGGATCTGGAATCCGGACACTCGTCAAATGCCATGGCTATGGTGGAGCCCAGATTGGACTGTATCCGCATGCTCTCCTCAGGACCCATGAATATCTTATGTCCGTCTATATGGGAAGCAAATGTGACCCCTTCCTCCTTTATCCTGCGCAGCTTTGCCAGAGAAAAAACCTGAAACCCTCCGGAATCCGTGAGTATGGGCCTGTCCCATGACATGAATCTGTGAAGTCCGCCAAATCTTCTGATCAGCTCATCCCCCGTCCTGACATGCAGATGATAGGTGTTTGACAGCTCTATCTGACAGCCTATCTCCTCCAGATCCTCCGTGGAAACTCCTCCCTTTATGGCGCCCACAGTGCCGACATTCATAAAAACAGGCGTCTCCACGGTACCGTGTACCGTTTCAAGACGCCCCCGTCTGGCTCTTCCGTCTTTTTTTATCAAAGTATATCTGTTCATTCCACCAATCCGATCATCTCATCATATTCTTCCAGGGTAAGTCCCAGTCTTTTCATCTCCCTGGCAGCATTTACTCCAACGTAACGGTAATGCCAGGGTTCGAATTCTATCTTGGTGATGCTCTCCTTACCCTTGGGATATCTCAGGATAAAGCCGTAATCGGGACCATGCTCTTCAAGCCATTTTCCGCCGTCAGTATCAGCAAAGCCCTCATCCAGCTTCCAGTACCCGTCACTGACAAGATCAAATGCCAGCCCGACCTGGTGCTCGGAGGTGCCGGGTATGGCTACGACCTGGCTTGCCAGCTCATAGGCCTCATCATAATCATAGCCCTGATCCATTATGGACTGGACCTTGCGGTCAAATACATAGGTCTGTCTCTTCAGATCCCTGTAGGGAGAGACCACATGCAGGTATACGCCGTCATTCTTCGCTCCCCTTATCATATTTACCAGAGCCCCCGCGCATCTGACATCAGACTTCACCGTATCGGTTATGGATGCCAGCTCGAAGGTATAATCATCCGGGATCTTATGATCCTTGTTTATCAGCATGAGAGACCAGTCGTCATCAAAGCCGGGACTTACCATATTTCCGTTTTCGTCCTCTATGAGGATGTCCGACTGAATGCTGCTGCCCTTTCTCTTATTGAAATCCTCGGCCGCCTTCTGGGATTGTGATTCTATCCTGTCAAGCTCCTCATCCTTAAGCTCTACCGACTCATCAACAATGTCCTCTGCCTTCTCATCCGTCCTGATTATATCGGACTTGTTTACGGCTATCTTCTTCCCCTCATCGTTTATCAGAACGACACTGTTGTCCATTACCGTAGCGGTAGCGGTACCGGAAAAGCTCACAAACGAAGTAAATATCAGCAATGTAAGGACGACCGCTATGATCTTTCTGTAAAAATGCTTTTTCTTTTTCATCTGCTCCGGACAATATCCATTCTCTGTTTTATTATGATACGTCATCCTGCGCAAAAAGCCTTCCCCGCCGTTTTGCGTCCATACAACTTATCATAATCACAGCCTTAATTCAAGTGTTCCGGGCCAAAAGAATGCGGCAGAAGCTCCCCGAGCTTACAGACTGTGAAGGACAGATCCTCATGTATTACCACCACGTCAAAGCTGTCTCCTTCCACAAATTCATTCATGAACTGGCGGCATATCCCGCAGGGCCAGGCATCAGACGGCCTGCCTCCTTCAGGACCGCCGGCTATAGCTATGGCCGAAAAATCACGCTCTCCCTCACTCAGCGCTTTGACAAAGGCCGTCCTTTCCGCGCAGATGCCTGCAGGATATGAGGCATTTTCTATATTACAGCCCTGGTATACTCTTCCATCCTTTGTAAGAAGGGCTGCTCCCACGGAAAAACCGGAATAAGCACAATAAGAATATTTCCTCGCATCCTCCGCGAGTCTTCCAAGCTCAGCATAATCCATATGATAATCCTCCAAATATCTGTCTGTATATCATACCACGGATCCCGGATTAATTATCATTGACCGGAACAAATTCCGGGGTTATAATACAGTTTGTCAAACACCTTCGGGCCGGATCATGAAGAATCCTTCGAAATACGGTTTTGACTGCTGTCAGGGTCTGAAAAAGGTATCACCGGATAAATGCCGGTGGCAATGATCCATCACAATGATCCATCAGGGAGTATAGCTCAGCTGGGAGAGCGTCCGCCTCACACGCGGGAGGTCACGGGTTCGAGCCCCGTTGCGCCCATACAATAAGATGTCAGGATATGATCTCCTGACATCTTTTTCGTTTTAATCCCTGTCTGCTTTATAAGCTTTTATCCTACAGCATCCTGATGCCGGCGGCCCACTCATATTGCTGCATATATATGCCCTTGTACTGATTCACGGCCTTGGGCTTACCGTCAAGATAATCAAAATAATCACAACGGACCTTATCTCTGTTTATCCCAAGCTTTCCCCAGCCGTTGATCAGGATATCCTCCTGGCCGAATCCGGAAAGGATCTTGATCAGATCCTTTTTTACAACGCGGAGATAAGAGTCGGAGCTCCCCTGAAAAATAGCATTGCTGATATCGGCGGAGGCGCAGACGGCCCCGGCCTTGTCTACCAGATAAGCCAGAAGCTCCTTGGAACGTCTGGTGAATGATGTGACAGGCTTTCCGTCATAAAACACCTCAAATTCACCAAAGCAGCGTATATAAAGCCCCTGCTCCATGACCATGTGAGCGCTGGTATGACGAAGCAGGGAAATGGCATGTAAAACCTTTTCCTTCGTGACAGGCTTTAAAAGATAGTCGCTGGCACCCAGCTCAAATGCCTGCGCAGCATAATCACTGTACCCGGTGCAGAAAACAATATCACAGCCGGCATACTTTTCCTTGATACGCTTTGCCAGATCGACTCCGTTCATATCCCCTATGGCAATGTCCAAAAAGGCGATATCCGGTCCCTTTTCGGGCAAAACGGCAAGGACATCATCTGTATTGTCAAATGCCATTATCTCCGCTTCCGGCAAAACCTCACGCACAAGGCCTGTCAGATGCTTCAGCAGGATGACCTCATCCTCTACAACTATTATCCTCATGATCCCTGATCAGCGCTCTTCTCGCGCGTTATCCCCGCAGTCAGGGAATCGATTATCGGGATATGGAGATCCCGGATATTATGGAGCTTTTCAAAAGCTAACAGCTTACTTGTGTTCATTATATTATCTGATTCTCCCCGCCAAAGAAGACCTCAGCAGGCATGTTGAAGCTGAAGCCCTCAGGCTCTTCTGTAAGCAGGTCTTTGTCAAATATCAGGAAATCCGCATCCTTACCGGTCTCGATGGAACCCTTGAAATCCTCGATCCCAAGCTGTCTTGCCCCGTTTATGGTAAATCCGAGCAGCATTTCCTCTATACTCATCCTCTCGTCCGGAGAAGGTAATGCGGCAACGGTTTTTGACTGATCTGACATTTTTGTTTTTTCTCCGGTATTACGTGTCATCCCTATCTCCATGCCCAGATACGGATTCCATGTCGAAAAATCACCATAAGCGACATCATCGCTTGACCAGGTCACGAGTGCGCCGGTATCCCAGAGTGTCTTGCACCTGTACATCATGGAAGCCCTTTTCTTTCCAAGCAGGGTTGACCAGAATTCGTAAGGATTACCGCCTATCACTCCGCTGTGCCAGGCCGGCGTATAATTTGCGATCACGCCAAGCTCTGCAAAACGGTTAAGATCCGCATCATCCTGGACCCACAGATGGGCGCAGGTTACCTTTACGCGAAAAGCATCTCCAAGCTCTTTTTTTGCAAGCTCCACTCCATCCAGTACAACCCTGGATGAGAGCTCTCCAACGGTATGAAGGTGGATATCCAGTCCCGCCTCATTAAGTTCTTTTAAGATCTCCGCTATCTCCTCTGCATTAAAGGTTGTAGCTCCGGCAGCTCCCGTATCTTCGTAGGGTGTGACCATAGCTGCAGTTTCGATCTTCATTGTGCCATCCATAAAGATCTTCAGTGTATGGACCTTAAGATGCTCCGTATTAAACTCGCGATTGAAACGCCTGGTCTCTTCTATGGCCTCCTTCATCTTTTTCCTGTTTGTGAGCACATAGCATCCGTCCACATAAACCGGCAGTTTTCCCTGTCTGTCGAGCTCGCGCAGATGGGCATAGATCCTTTCATGGACCCCGTTGTGCTCGGGGAAGCCGGCATCGAAGACGCTGCTCACACCGTATTCCTTACAGAAATCTATCCAGCGCGCGACCGCTGCAGCGATCTGCTCCTCTGTCAGATGATCCTTTACATAGTCAAAAACGAAGGGCCATCCTGCGGATTCATATGCATTTCCGGTCACATGACCGTCCTTTCTTACATAATACGCAAGTCCGGGCGCAGGATCCGGTGTTTCATCTGTAATGCCGTGTTTTTCAAGGATCTTTGAATTGACCCATACGCTGTGCACTTCCGCTTCAAGGATCTGGAGTTCATTGTCGGGACAGATCGCATCCAGATCCTCCTTTGTGAAGTCCTCTCCGTTCAGTGACGCTCTTTCAAGCATAAACCTGTAGCGCTCCATCCCCGGGTTTTTCCGGATATATTCCACCATGAAATCCAGGGCTTCCTTTTTTCCGGAGCACTCTATATATTCTCCATAATCAACATACTCAAATCCGACGCCGGTCGTAATATGCACATGGCTGTCGATTATACCGGGCATTATAAACCTGCCGCCTAGATCCGTGACCTCTCCTTCATAATCCGAAAGACCGGCCTCGTCTCCCACATAGACAAATTTTCCGTCCTTAACTGCAAGCGCTTCCGCCTGAGGATTGTTTTTATCCGCTGTGAATACCCTTGCGTTTTTGAAGATCTTATCTGCTTTCATATTCTCTCCCTTCATTTGATCTTAGGAACTGTTACAGAATAACTTTACACTTTTGCTCGGCTGATTTCCCGATTGCTGCGTCAGAAAGCCTCGGCAATGCCCGATCCCCATATCGTAAGCTATGTGGGACAGGTAGATTACGGCGAAATGGAAAAGCATATAAAAAGCGTCTATTCCATCACGGACGGCGACCTGATGCTTGAAGTAAATGCCCTTAAAGACTCCTTCCACATTACCTACCAGCTTTTCGGCAAGGAAAGGAAGCCCCTTGAAAGGTTTCTGGAGGTCCTTGACGGGGAAAATATCCCCTACAAGGTATCCGACATGAAGATCAGAAACCTTCCCTGGGTGAAGCTTCCTACGGTGTGATATTCATGGTGTCATGGCTGTCAGGCAGGCGTATCCTTTGCTGCGCCTCCCGGCAGCTCTGATACGAAACAGGCCACCAGTCCGTAGATGATGGTCGGACGTATCCAGATTTCCGTCATCAGGTAGGTTGTGTATTCATTGACAGGATTGTTGTAAATGACATAGTGGTACAATCCGGCAATGACCATGTCAATGATAAAAAGCATCCAAAGTGTGCGTTTGGTGTAACTCTCCCAGTCTTTGCGCGCGTAGAAAAAAGTAAGCATAAGAAGCAGCAGCACCGAGAGAGTAAGGCATATCAAATGGATCGGATAATTCTCAAGCGGCGGCGGAAAAAGGATGTCCCGCAGTATCACCGTAACTCCCACACATACCGAAGTCCAGTAATTAAAACGCTGACTGTCCAGACGATTGAAAAAATACATCGCCATCATCACTATGCATGCAATATAAAACAGATTAAGGACCAGTTCAGGCCATGCATCAGCAAGCCCGAAGTGGCTGACTCCATAAAGCATGATTCCCACAGAAAGTATTACCGCCACTGCTGTGATCCCGACATCTATGATCTGCGATTTCTTTTTAAACCTTGTTTCCAACCGGCTTCTCCTTTCCTGTTACAGGAGTGGTATCAAAACGTACGCCTCCTGACACCCCTCCCCCAAAAAACTGTTGTTTAACCGACATAGTACCTTGTCATAAGGAGGCGCCTGCATTATTCACTTTACCGCGAAGCCTGTCTGTAATACAACAGAGCCTAAGAATTCTGTTCGCGTTCGGCAACGACACCTGAAAGGTAGCCGGGGGTAAAGTATTTGTGTTATTGCTGAAGCCCTCCTGCTCAGCTGTGAGCAGATCTTGTCGGTGATCTGACGCCTCATCCCGGCCTCCATGCCAGGAAAAGACCGTACTCATCACCGACATAGGCGAATCTGCCGCCCGATAAATAAGATTATACACACAGAAGTGTTAAAAAACCGTAAAACAAATGAGAATCAACCCGGACAGTGCAGATCCGATGCTTTATTTCAGGGTACAGGCTATGGATATCCCCGGGTTTGCACTATAAGGGATAAGTGTGGCCTGAACCGCATGATAGAGGTCAGACTTGCCCGGCCAGACTGTGCCTATCACATGGTTATGTCTGTCCAGCTGGTGATACCACGAACCGTTTGCATGATCGA
>CAMUZQ010000028.1 GCA_947165275.1 uncultured Lachnospiraceae bacterium
CTGGATGGCACACTTGTATTGCTCTGAGAAAACAGGAGAGCAGGTATTATGAAGATAAGGGAAAAGGATGAAGGCGAGAGCCTCTGGCTCAATATAGAAGGAAAGCTGGATGCATTGAGCTGTGATGAATGTCGTGCTGCGATATTCAAGGCCTTCAGGAAGAATAACAGTATAGTGATCAATATGGAGAGGGTTCCGTATATTTCCAGCGCAGCCTTAAGTGTGCTGATGTCAGGAAAAAAGACCGCCGACTCGAAAAAAGGGAAACTCATAGTCATAAACCCTCAGCCCCTGGTCAGGGACACCTTAAGGGTGACGGGATTTGATAAGCTTTTGGATATAAGATGATTTTTGTCAGATTATAGAGGAGATAAAGTAATGTCCAGTATACAAAAAGTGTTGCTTGCCGGTTCGTGCGTTTTTTTCGCAGCCACGATATACAGTTTTTTTGTTCTTGAGCTGTATCTGATCATCTTATTCCTTTTGCTTCACAGCTTATGTCTGATATTTTTTTCCTATAAGACCTACGCTGATGCGAGCCATGAGGAGGTTTCCATAGCAACCTATCATCAGGATGTAGGTATGGAGATAGCACAGAAGGATAATGAGATAAACGACCTTACAGAGCGTATGATAGAGAAGGAGACCATGCTTCTTGATGTACAGAGGGAGAATCAGGAACTCAGAAGCTCAAGAGACGAGCTGAAAAAGAGTGTGGAAAAGCTGGAAAAGGACAATCAAGGATACGAGGAGAGGATAAAGAATGAGCTTGATTCTGTGCAGTACAGTGTGATGGGACTCCTGCCGCCCGTGGATGAGGAAACGGGAGAAAGACAGACTGTAAACATCATAGCCATTGCAGAGGAGGCCAGGGATGAGCTTTTTGAGGATGCAAAGGCAGCGAATCTGCATATCACTGTCTCCTCGCAGAGCGATACCCTTTTAGTAAGGGCGGATCGCAACAGGCTTATGATCCTTTTCAGGAATATAATAGACAATTCCATCAAATACATGAAGAGAGCAGGCTCTCTTGTCATCACCATATCCACCATTGGCGACGATATCTTCATAGTGCTCAAGGATACCGGTGAAGGCCTTCCCGAGGAGGAGACAAAGCATATATTCGAGCTTAATTACCAGGGATCAAACCGCATCAGCGGAAACGGACTGGGACTTGCCCAGGCCAAGGCCATAGTCGAGAACTACGGCGGTACGATATATGCAAAGAGTACTGAAGGTAACGGCATGGGAATTTATATACAGCTTCCTGCCTGAGGATAAATAAATGGAAGAGAAGACGACAAAAAGGATCATACTTTTCGTTGCAGGCTTTTATATCCTGATCGCAGCACTGGCTGTCTGCATACTCAGTCTTTCCGAATCGGTATTCAAGGCTCAGGGAGCGGAAAACCTTCTGGAGTACATCGGGAAGGAAAGGGAAAAGGCAGAGGCAAAGGCCGAGATGTTCAGCCAGGAAGACAGCGAGACAAAGCTTGAAGGCCTCGAAGCCCTTCTGGGAGATACGGTCTCCGATCTGCAGGAGGAAGAGAGAGAAACGGATGAGATCGTCATCGAAAGCTCCACAGAGCCGGAGCCTGTCACAGAGCCCCCGGCAGAGGAGCCGGAGCAGCCGACGGAGCCTGTTACTGAAGAGCCCGTGCCGGAGGAGGACAAGGAGATACTTCCGGAGGAGAAGCATTATTATTCCTTTATCACCAATAATGTGGAAACAGATCTCAGGATGAGGGAAGAGGCCAATGAGAACTCAAAAATAATATACAAACTGCGTCCCGGAGCCACCGGTTATGTGGTGTATCTCGGGGATGAGTGGTCATGGGTATATGCTGACGGATATGAGGGATATTGTGCCAATGAGTTTCTGACACTCAAGGAGATATCCGAGGAGGATTATCCCGAGGAGCTTAGGAATGGTTCTTGATGACAGACTTAACAGGGATATGCAGCGCTCTGTAAAGGAAGCGTCTGCACCTGATCCCTATTATGCAGAGGAGCCGGACTGGCTCATATATATGGACAGGGATAAGCAGCCGTGGCTGAATAAGGACAAGGGAGTTTTTACGGAGACAGATAAAAAGGCATTGAACAAAGCCCCCTCGGTCTTTGAGGCTGCGACTATTTTTGATACGAGGAACGGCTGATGAGCGCAAAATACGACGAGAAACTCAGGAACGAGCCCTTTAAGGATTACAACGAATATATGAAATATATATTCGATTGTGTAAATACCAGCATGGACCGGTATATAGACGGATTGAAGACCGTATATGCAAATCAGGAGGGCGGTTATAAAAACGTGCTCTATCCGGATCTGGAGCTTGCCGGAGATATGTGTAAAACCCATATCGAGCGGTTTTATACTGAGGATAACGGGGATGCCTCTGAGCTTGCGGACCTGGACTCTGATGACGATGGATCAGAAGAAGAGGATGATGACGATTTCTATGATAATGATGATGAGGAAGAGGATGATGAGCTTCTTTCCCTGCTTGATGCCTTCGGTACCGGAGGGGACAGCGATGAGGATGATGATTTCGGCGGCACGGAGGAGGCTGCACCCAGCATAGATACTGCGGCCATGAGCATCGATGCAAAGCTTCCCGTAAGAGAGCGTCTTTCTTATATAGAGGCCCGCGCGAAGATAACCACGGAAAAGGGTATAGATCTTCCCTTCTATGAGCTGAGCACAAAGCTTGGCTTTGAGCCCTTCACGCTTTTCTGCTTCGCCTGCGGGATATTGTCCTCGACCCAGACTGATTATGCGGGAGTATTCCAGATAGTCAATGAGAACATGAATCTCTCCTCGCCCACGATCGAGTCTGCGGCCAAGGTATTTTACGGGAAGGAGTATTCCATTACGGGGGCATATGGCGACATGTCCACCTGTCTCGAGCAGCTCCTGCCCCTGCTCTCCCTTAACGTGATGAAGAGCATGCCCTTTTCAACAGTCGTATCTCCCGACAAGAGAGTCATAGACTGTCTTTTCGGGCGTAATCCCGACAAGCTTGATGAGGATTATTCCCGCTTTATTTCCATGCTCACGGATGACAAGGAGCTGGATCCGATCCTTGCAAACAAGGGTGTGCTTGACGAGATGAAGATATCCTATGACGAGGGTGTCAGGATCTTCTATTATTTCGGAGACGAGGGAAGCGGGAGAAAATTCTTCGTTAAGAATTTCTGTCGTGAAAGAGGCCTCAAGGCAGTGGCGATAAACTGCAAAAAGCTCTTTAATTATGATTATCAGTTCGTGGACAGGGCTCTTTGGGCTGTCACAAGGGAGTGTATACTTACGAATTCCTGCTGCTGCCTGACTGAGCTTTCCTTCAGGGAGGAGGAGAAGGAGAAATTCTTCGGATATATGGATCTTGCCTTCTCCAAGCTCAATGAACAGAATATACTGGTCTTTTCCATGAGTAAGGAGCATATAGATTTCCGTCAGATCACAAGGAGTGAATTTACAGAGCTTGAGCTGCCTACTCCGGATACGGGCGAGAGGATGGAATGCTGGAAGTATTATGCTAAAGGATATGCTCTCGAGGAAGGCATAGATATGCTTGAGATGTCGACTAAATTCCTCTTCACACCGGGCAAGATACATGATGCCCTAAAGCATGCCAGATCGCTGTCTACCATGGCGCAGCAGGAGAAGATAAGCAGGGATACCCTCTTCAAGGGCTGCTATAATCAGATGAGCTCGGAGCTTACCCAGAAGGCCACCAAGATAAAGGCGAATTTCGGATTCGAGGATATAGTGATGAATCCCAGCCAGAGAGAGACCCTGGAGCATGCCATAGATCAGATGAATTTCAGGAAACAGGTCTATGAGAACTGGCATTATACGAAGAAATACCCTTACGGCCGGGGACTTTCGATCCTGCTCTTCGGAGCGCCCGGTACAGGTAAGTCCATGTGTGCCCAGGTCATAGCCCATGAGCTGAATCTTGAGCTTTACCGTGTGGATCTTTCGAAGGTCATCGATAAATATGTGGGTGAGACAGAGAAATCCATATCAATGATCTTCAGGGAGGCGAAGAAATGTAATGTCGTACTCTTCTTTGATGAGTGCGATACCCTCTTTGCAAAGAGATCCGATGACGGAGGCTCGAACCAGGCTTCGAACAATAACAAGACAGCCCTGCTCCTGCAGGAGGTCGAGGCGTACGACGGAGTGTCGGTGCTTGCTACAAACTATAAGCATAATATCGACCCCGCTTTCTTCAGACGTATGAAATATATCGTTGAGTTCCAGTTCCCGGATCCGGATACGAGGGAGATGCTCTGGACCACCACTATACCAAAGGATACGCCTCTTGCGGATGATGTTGATATAAGATTCCTGGCGGAGCAATTCGAGTTCGTCGGAGGTAATATAAAAAACTGCATCCTGAATGCCGCCTTTCTTGCGGCGGCTGATCCGGAGGCAGGAGGACAGGTTCATATGAAGCACTATCTGCTTGCGATAAAATATGAATTTGTAAAGGTCGGAAAGGTGTTTACGAAATCCGATTTCGAACCCTATGCGGCAGAGGTTGGGCTGGCTTGAAAAGCTGGGCTTTATAGAGTAGGAGGTAAGGCATGAGCACCGGAAATCTTCAGATAGGTGATGTGAAGAAAAAGAAAGAGGATCTGAACAGGACTGGGGGTATAAATACCGAAAAATCCATATTTCAGACAAATTCAGGTGATGAAGGAAGCAATATGAATTCCCCGTACATGAACCGCACGGAGCAGCTTGCAAACTACGGCCCTCTCCAGCAGACCCGTATACATGTGCAGAACCGCAATGACATAAACATGCCTGAGGTAAGGCCGGTTCAGGAAAAGAAGGTCAGGGAGGAGAGCGCCTCAAAGGTCCGCTCCGAGGAGAAGAGCAATGTCTTGAAGGCTCAGCCGGATCTTAAGGTTTATATGGGAAAGGCTGTGGAGAAGGGTGTTTTCTCTCCTAAGGCAAAGGAGGCCGGCCGTCACTTTTTCAAGCAGGTCACAGACTGGGCAGGATCCTTCGAAGACGGCGGATCGGGCTTTTACCGTACAATGGGCATAGCCAATGTCCTTGACTGTCTCTATGTGGACGGGATGAGCTTAAAGACCTACGTAAGGGATCAGTATCTGTACAAGGCTACAGGGACTCCCGCTCAGCAGCAGGAGATGATGAAATATTATGTGGCGCTTATCGCAGCCAGAGGACGCAATGTCATAACCCTTGTCCGTCCGAACCTTGTGGGGAACGGAGCTACAGTGGAATATAAAAATATGTTTGTGGATCTTTCAAATCTTGGGAGCAGCGAGGCGACCCAGGCCAGGAAGATCAAGGAGAGGGGCAACCTTGTAAGGAATAATTTAAAAAAGCGTCTGGACGGAGAGATGACAGAGCGTACCGGCATGGCCTACCGCAAGGTGAACGGCATAAAAATGGACGGCTTTAAAAGGATAGAGGGAGCGAAGGACGGGCTGAAAAAAGCAGGAGAGGAAGATCCTGCAGAATATATCTCATTCAAGGAAGGCTTCGACCACTATAACGGAGGATTGCAGAAGCTGGGCCTGATACCAGGGAGGGATGATATCAATATCAATGTCGCCCGGGAGATGAAAAACAGATGTCAGAGCGCCCTTGATGCGGCTGATGCATTCCTTAGGAGCGGCTGCCGTGACCAAAAACTGGTGGATTCCGTGAAAAAGGCAAAAAAGGAGCTTGAAACAGACATGAAGCTTCTTGATGATGCAATAAGCAACAAGCTGGACGAGGAGGGCGCAAGGATGAAGCTTTCGGAGCTTACCGACAGCAAGGTACTTAAGCCTGACGATAAGGGCGGCAGGCCTGAGGATGGCAGCGGTCCGGATGATGATGATAATAATGATGATGCTGAAAACTGATGGGGAATATGAATTACGTATTGATCACATCGAAAAATATAGAGGATTTCAGGAAGATCCTCCCAATGGATCTTTCATTGGAAAAGAACAGGCTTACTATCGGCGCATACAGGGACGACGGTGAGATCTGCGGAGCGATATCCTATTCCCTTGTGGATTATCGGTATGATGTGGACTGGCTCTATGTGGCGCCTGCGGCAAGAAGGCAGGGAGTAGCCACGGCTCTTATGGCTCAGGTGTTTGATTTTATCCGTACTACTCTTGAGGTTTACCCCCTTGTCTCCCGGTTTGAGGTATCTGAAGAGGATACATCCCTGCACGGTTTCTTTCTTTCCCTTGAAAACTTCGATACGGCTTTTTCTCATCAGCGCTGTTATCTGAGACCGGAGGAGCTTATCGGCTCTCCGGAGTTGGGCCGCGAGATCATGGAGGATTTTACCGAAGAGCCGTTTTTTTCTCTTTCCGGGGACAGACAGAAGGATGTGCTTGATATGATCACATCCAGGATCTATATAACGGAGAATCTTGACGAATGGAAGGAAAAATGCATACCGGAGCTTTGCCGTGCAGCCTTTATCGGTGATGAATTCATGGGGGCGGTCTTTTTTTGCAGGAGGGCAGACGGCAATGTGGAGCTGTCATGTCTTTACAGCAGAAATCCTGTCATCATGAAAAAGCTCATCTATGATTCTGCAAAAAAACTAAAGCAGGCCTACCCGGACAGCTGGCTCATCGTGGATGTCATCGGAGACAGGGCAGGACTTATCTCACATAATCTTTTTCCGAAGGCCAGATATGTGGATATATATGAGGCAAGCTGGTAAGAAGGCGGAGAGAGGGATCATTTCATGAATATTCTGGATTTAGAGGAGTTTGAACAGGAAGACTGCATAGATATACTGGGAGAGGATGAGGCGGAAAACATCGGCAGGGAATATTACAAAGGGCTGATGGCGGCTTCACCTGTTGATGAGGAGCCTCTGGCAGTCATGGTCTGGAAGATCCTGAATGAAGACTCCTATGAAGAGAATAAGGCCGAGATAACTTTTTTCCGTTCGGATGATCCCAATGCCGGAAAAGAGCTGCTTGACATGTACGGCGAAAGGATAGAGGAGAGCGAGGTCATAAGCTCTTCCTTCGAGCTGGCAGATCTGTCTGCAGATAATAAAAAACTGCTGTCCGGTGAAGGCTTTGAGCTGAAGGATAAGGAGGGCAGGGATCTTATCGTTACGGTGGGTGATTTTGCAAAGCTTCCCATTACCAAAAAGAAGATACCCTCTTATATCAAGCCAATACAGATCCTGGAGATACTTCAGTTCAGACAGGGAATCACAAACTGCATGTTCTGCGGAAGGACCGGGATAGATGAGGATATCTCCATGCTTCCTCCGGAATGGTACGAACAGGAGCTTTCCTGCTGTGTGTTGACTGAGGGAAAGGTTGACGGTCTCCTGCTCTTACATTGCACTGCAGGAGGCATATTGATGCCTGTTCTTCTTTTTGCATCAGGAGTGGATGCAAATAAAAACATGCTCAATATGCTGTGCTTTTCCATAAATGCCGCCATAAAAAAATATCCCAAAACCACCAGGGTGCTTATACGCAGACATGATGACAAGACAAGGAAGCTTGCATCTTATTTCTTCCCGTTAAAAAAGGGCAGAAAGGTGACTTACGGAGAAAGGACGGAATAGGATGACAGACCAGATCATGGACGTTTCAATGGAGACCGTTAGTTTCTTTTCCAGATACAGGACAGCTCACTGGACCGAAGCGCTGGCGATAGTGATCATAGCTGCCCTGCTCATCTCAAATCCCATCCTGCGCCGGAGCAGACAGCCCGAGGACAGGATGTTCAGGAAGCTGTGCTATGCAGGACTGTTTTTTTCTCTGATCTGCCTGCTTCAGGTATTCACCGGAAAAGAAAATATCGCTGCCATAAGCTGGAATTCCTTTGCCGGGCATCTGATCGAGAGAGGGCCCGACCTGATAAATCTTCTGTACACCTTCATGCTCCTGCTTTTTGTGGATCTTGCCGTATATCACAGCACGGGAGGCACAAAAAGAAGATATGTATTCTATATCATTCCCTTTGCGGCGGTAGTTGTTCTCTGGATCACAGAGTATATATTTAAGAGGAATTATGCAAACTACGATGAGGAACTGATAAGGCTGGGATATGTGTATCTTGCGGCATATGTCCTTACGGAACTGATATATCTTTTGCAGGCCTTCAGGGTCGTGATCACTTATCAAAGGGATAATAAACAGCCTCTTTTCCTTCGCCTTGATCTGATAGTCATACCGGAGATCTTTGCCTTTGTAATGAAGGTTTTCTTTGGTCTGTATTTAGACTGCATTTCCATTGCAGTAGAGCTGCTGCTGTTGCATATGTCCATGGCGAACCGGTACCGGTATCTGGACTTCGAGACCGGGTTTTATAAAGAGAGCTTCATAGACTTCATGAAAAGACATGTGCAAAAGAAGCAATACAGAGGCGGCTGTGTGGCTGACATAAGGGGGAAGGGAGATATAATGGCAACTGCCGCTCTCCTGACTGACTGCAAACCTGAGCGGAGTGTCATATTCAGGATGGATGACGGAGACTTCCTTCTGCTTTCCTCTGTTGACAGGGAAGCTGCACTGAAATACTTCATACAGATGATACAGGAGGAAGCATTGCGCAGGGATCCCGGGAATGAAATAGATGTCCGCTACTGGCTTGACAACAGGGATGAGACTACTGAAGAGTTCGTGAAGCGCGTGCTCACGGAGAGGAAAGAGGTATCCTGATGGTCACCACTGCGCCTCCGCCTGTCCGGGGCCTGAGGGTAAGGGTCCCGTTGCAAAGCGAATCAAGACGGCTGATGACATTATTAAGACCTATATGAATCTCATCATCATTTATCAAAGACATTTCCTTTTCATCCTCAAGTGAGAATTCCATTCCGGAATTCTCTACTATTATCTCAGAGGCATCCTCCGTAAGCCTGGTTTTTATCACGACTTTAAGGGGAGCGGATTCCACATCAAGTCCGTGCTTCACTGCATTCTCCGCTATGGGCTCCAGGGTCAGGGGGGGGTACGTAGAACGAAGTGTATTCCGTATCATATTCCACAAAGAGCAGATCCTCATAACACATTTTAACAACGGCAAGATAGGCCCTTGTATGCTTGAGTTCGTCTTCAAAGGGGATCAGTCCGGCTCTTACCACGGCACTGAAATTATTCCTTAAATATTCCGTGAAATCTCCTATGGCCGCCTGTGCTTTTTGCGGATTTATATCGCACAGATAGTATATATTGGACAGGGTATTATATATGAAATGCGGACGGATCTGAAGGGATCTTATCCTGTACTGCTGCTCGGCAAGCTCGGTGCTGAGCCGGATCGCCTTTTCGGTCTGATCGTTCAGGATAAAGAGGAACATTATAAGTGAAGAAACAGCAGTCCCGAATATTATGAGCAGCAGACCGTAGAATTGCATTTGTATGATCATAGTCAGCATCGGGATAAGGAGGTATAAAAGAAAGGCGCGTCTTTCCTTTTCAGGGAGGAGATTTTTTCTGGTATAGATACCGATCAGGTTCAGAAGCATTATCGTAAAGGGAGGTATCAGAAGCACAGGATAAAGAGGTCCCCTGACATATATGTTTTCATCCGTGATCTGATATATGAAGGTGGTCTTCTGTGCGATAAGGAGCAGTGTGATATAGACGATCCATATCAGGGTGTTTATGATGAAAAGAGGATCCCTGAAGGATTGACCGCATAAATGCAGTATATATGCGGTGAGCATGAGCATAAGGATCGATGAAAAAAGGGATTCGAAAAAGACTGCAAGGGCTGAGAGGCGGTGCATGCCTGTGCCCATAAATACAAGGGAGATCTGAGATAAAAGATCAAAGGCTTCATACAGAAGAAGTATGGAAAAAAAACAGATGAAAAAACGCCTTGACCAGATGTCCATATATTCTGCGCGGGCCGCCAGTATCAGGACCATCAGGGCTATGGAAAGACCTGAGACGGCAATGGCGAAATTTATCACATCCAGTATGCCTACGGTTATCATAAGCCGCTTACCGGAAATCTCAGCTTATCAAGCTGTTCTCTGATATCCTCAGGCTTCAGAGGCTTCATCAGAAAACCGCTGGCAGCGGTATCCCAGGCTTTCATCGCATAATCCGGGTAGCTTGTAAGGAAGATCACGTTTGTGAAGGGATTGATATCCATCAGCCTTCTGCACAGATCTATACCGCTGGTCTTTCCCAGATTTATATCAAGGAAGGCTATGTAGACCCTGTTCCTCTGGCAGAAATCAACTGCATCGGAAGCTTTGGAAAAGCCTGTGATTGTGGCATTTGGCATTATCCTTTCAAGTACGGGGATGGAGCCTGACAGCAATATGGACTCGTCGTCTACGATTATGACATCCGGAGACAGAGGATTGTCGGCTACTGCTCCTGCAAGGACAGATATATCCACATTGAGGATCTGTGCCAGACGGGCAAGTATGGTAAGATCCGGGATCCGTCTGCCGGTCTCCCAGTTGGCTATGCTTGAGCGTGACACAAAAAGCCTGTCCGCGAGCTGCTGCTGGGACAGATTATTTTCCATTCTCAGATTACGTAGTGTTTCGCTAAAATTTTCTTCCATATCTTTACCTGATCCCCGGGAATATCAGGACAAAGGATGCCTGAGCTTCCTCATCTGCTTTTGAATCTCCAGAGAACTGAGAGGCTTCAGTATAAAGCCGCTTGCCTTTGTTTTCCATGCGTTCAGGGAATAATCCGGCGAATCTGTAAGAAAAATGACATTAGTGCGGGAATTGACGTCCAAAAGGTCCCTGCACAGTTCCATGCCGTTTTTTTCCTTTAAGGATATCTCGCAGAAGGCTATGACTACCGGGACAGTCCTGGCATAGTTTACAGCCTCGGAGGCTCTTAAGAAACCGGATACACTGAATTCGGGGATATTCTCGGATAGTACCGATACTGATCTGAGGAGCTGCTTCGTGTCCGGGTCCACAACGATGGCATTTGGGGTATCATCATTTGACCTGCTCCCGGGACTTTCGGGGCCTTTGGGTTCCAAAAGAGAATCCTTCGCTGCGATATTAAGAAGCTCGGAAACATCAGCATCCAGACATCTGGAAAGACGGGATATGGTCACAGCATCAGGGGTGCGTCTGCCTAATTCCCAATGAGCCAGACTCGAACGGTCGACAAAGACCCTGTCGGCAAGCTGCTGCTGTGTGAGATTTTTTTTCAGTCTCAGGCTGCGGAGCAGCTCCGGGAAATTTATATCCATGTAGAACATTATACTCCCGAAGGGTTGAGAATATAAATGCGGATGGGGTATAATTCTGTGTCAAAATGTGACAATAATCATCCCGGATTTGAGTTATAGTTAAAATTATATGTCAATGAGCGGTTTTATGGAATGAAATATGCATTCCGGGGCATATGTCTGTACAGTTTAAATTAATACTACAGGATCACAGGGCAGTGTAATGGAAGATAAGACGGTAATGATAATTGAAAAGGCGAATGAGCCCGAGACTCATGAGCTTAAGAGGCCTACTGTATTCGTTTGTCAGGAGAAGACCATAACAGAGTACAGGTTAGAGGGGCTTCAGAATATGGGAAGGCCCGAAAGCGGGGTATTCCCCGATATAATGGTATATGGCAGGTTTGTTTCAAGAAATCACGGCGTATTTGAAACAGGGGGCGACGAGACCGTATTCCATGTCTTAAAGACCACTAACGGGCTGAAATATAACGGAAAAACAGCGGAGCCCTTCACGGACATAAGACTGAGGGACGGTGATGAGCTTATGATACCCTCCGGAAATAAGGATGAGGGAGAGGATGCTGTCATAGTATATGCATCCACCCAGTCCAGGATACGGATGTGGCGCAATCTGCAGGAGGCATCCAGGGATAAGCTCACCGGACTGTGCAACAGAGAGGATTTTATGATCTGGTGGGGAAGGAATTATGCGCGCAGGGATTATAAGGATGCGGTGCTCTTTATCATGGATGTGGATGATTTCAAGGAAGTGAATGACAAGAAGGGGCATAATGCCGGAGATGAGGTGCTTAAGATCGTGGCGGAGGAGCTGACAAATATGGTCAGATACCAGAGCCAGATCTGCAGATGGGGAGGAGATGAATTCATAGGAGTCGTCCCCGGTACTCCAGAAAAAGCAGAGGCAAGACTTAAGAATCTTTCCCGGAGAATATGCGAAAGGAGCACAGAGGCAGGGGTTCCTGTAAGCGTGAGCATAGGCTACGTGGATTCCCATAAGATGAAAGATGCAAAAGATATGTCAGGAATGATAGAATTTGCGGACAAAGCCTTGTATAATATAAAGAAAACAGGAAAAGGCGGAGTCGGGGGGTACGGTTCATAATGGAAAAAAGAAAAACTGATTATATCTTGGAAAAGAGGCTCAGAAAGCTGGATCCGGAGCTGCACAGGAGGTTTTCTGACACAGGCTTTGTATTGCAGGGCATACTGGACAGATACGGGATATTATTCCCTGAGTTTACGGAGCATACTCAGATGCACTGCGTTACCGTGATCGATTTTTGCAACCTGCTGATAGGTGACGAGCAGATCATGAGAATGAATGCGGATGAGATATATATACTTCTTATGGCCTGCTATCTGCATGATACGGGAATGGTTGTCAGCAGCAGGGATTACGAGAGCTTTAAGGCAGAGATCGACAGCTCGAGATTTTACAGGACCCACCCTGATGCCTCGGAAGCGGATTTCGTGAGAGAGTTCCATCAGGAGCTCAGCGGACTTTTCATCAGAAAATATGCCGATCTTTTCGATATCCCGTCAGAAAAGCATGTCCATGCCATAATTCAGGTTTCCAGAGGACACAGAAAGACCGATCTGTACGATCCTGTGGGATACCCATCAGATTATGCCCTGGATAACGGCAATCTGGTATGTATGCCATATATGAGCGCCCTTATCCGGCTTGCGGATGAGATCGAAGTAGCGGCGTCACATAATCCCGTGCTTCTCTACGATATTGAGGACATAGCCGAGAATATGCCGCTGCTCAAACAGCTTGAATCCAATGTGATAAAGACTCTTGTCACCACGGATACATCCCTGCTCCTGTATCTGAGCGCAGATATGAAGGAGGTGCCCGAGGAGATAGAGCAGATGAGAAAGAATATGCAGCGCACACTGGATTATTGCAGGGATCTTACGGAGAAGAGGACTCCATACCTTATCCTTCAGGAGAGGGTGGAAATAGAGTATCTGAAATGACATCACATCAGGAGGTTGAAATGGCACAGATCACATATAAGGCACCGGAACGTGTGGACAGACTTGCTTCGAATAAGGTCCAGGAGGAACTGGATAAGCTTGTTGATGAGGGAGCGACAGAGCTGATCGTTGATATGTCCGAACTGCAGTATATAAGTTCGGCGGGGCTTCGCGTACTGCTGACCGTCCAGCAGCGCCTGGGAGAAGGCGGGAGTCTGATCCTCGCAAATGTTCCCAAATCGGTAAAGGACGTACTGGATGTTACAGGTTTTTCAGGATTCATGAACATCAGATGACCGGCGGTATCAGCATCATTTATTAAGCATATCTTTGTGCCCGGAGGGAAACCTGCGGGCATCTTTTTTTACAGCATTCTTCAGACGGCTTCCATTTTCATACAGACGACCTGTTCCGGATGTCATAGCCGATGATGATCATGGATCAGGGCAGGACAGGGACGGCAGGCTTCATGGATGTGACAAACTGTGACAAAGCGACACATCCTGGATATGACAGTTAAGATGCCGTATGTCGTATAATATATATATGTGTATCTGACATTGTAGGAGCGATGGATTTCACATAGAGCAGGAAAAAGCATTAGAGGAGGATATCATGGCAGGCAAAAAGAAACAGACAAATCCCATAAACGAGCTTGGCGTTAACCTGCGTCAGATGTTTGAGGAGCTCTTCGGAGAATGCGAAGAAACAGATGATACCTATCGTGCCACGGTGACTCATCTGGGAGTTATGGGGAGCGATGCTGTAGTCGAGGTGGCGCTTGAGCAGGGAGTATCAGAGGAGGTTTTATACGGTGTGCTGCATTTTGTCACTACCCTTGCCGATGAGATCCCTGAGGAGGCTCTTGCCGATGTGATCATAGCGATGAATGCCCTGAATAATCTCATATCCGCCGGCGCATTTCCCAGCTTCGGAAATTTCTGCTATTACGAGCCGCTGAATCAGATATATCTTTCATACCGTATGCCGGTAAACCTTCTTCGCATAGATGCCGAATATGACAATATCCGCTATTATCTCGGATGCCTTTATGAGCAGCTGGATCTGCTGAAGGATTATATCGTCTTCACCGTCAATACCCCCGGAGGCATGACCATACAGGATTATATGGATTATCTCGATGAGGTGTCAGATCTTGATGATATCGAAGAGAGAAGCGGGATATTCAGGGAGCAGTTTGACGAGCTGATCAGGGAAGCGGGAGCAGATCCCGATGCCATATATGCGCAGGATGAGGATTAAGGCAGGCAGATGTCCGATAAGTATCAGCATGTACGCATAAATAAAGTAAACAGACGATTTTTTGAGGATTTCATACCCGGGATCCAGTATGAAAAGGATGGCGTCGAAGAGTATATGATCGGTACCATAAAGGATGGGACCCCGGCAGGTGCAGCTGTTGTGCACAGAAAAGATGCTCTCATGATGATAAGGAGCCTCAGGGTAGAGAGGAAGGCCGGAGGAGCCGATATCTGCGTGGCCATAATAAGGGAAGTTTTAAGGATAGCAGAGAGCAAGGGCTGCGAGAAGGTCGAATACCGCTATACTTCCGATGAATTGGGCTACACCGGGGACATATTAAGAAAAGCCGGATTCAGGTCTTTCAAAGAGGAAGCAAACGTATCTGTGATCAGTTCTTCGCTGCTGGCATATCTGCTCACGGAGGATAGGAAGGCTTCGGATATGAGAAGAGAGTGCGTCAGGCTTATAGATGAAAAAAAGGTGAGGGCTTTTTCCAGATCTCCTGAGAATGCCAGGGTTTTTGAAGAGCTGTATCCCGAGTCTGACATGTCCTTCATGACCATCAATGAAAAAGGAGAGCCCGAAAGCTATGCAGTCATATCAAGGCTTTCGGACGGATCTCTGTATCTGGCAGATTTTTATTCGGCAGAAGGCAGGGAGGGGGATCTTTTCGGTCTTCTTTATATGAGCCTCGGCTCTGTTTTCATGACGATACAGTCCGAGGGAGATTTTTATATAGCTGCAGTGGAGGATCGTTTTGATAAGCTGACAAAGATCCTTTTCGCTGCAAAATACAAGGAACTGAGCCGGCAGGGGGTATTTCTTGCGAGCCGCGCGACCGGTAAAGCTGTAGTTTAAGAAAGGGGAAGAAACATGGCAAAAAAGAAAACTGAGACGGATCCTGTAAAAGAGCTGAGTGTTTTTTTACGGCAGCTGTTTGAAGAGCTTTTCGGTGAGTGTATAGATAATGAAGGTGTTTTCCGTGCCAGGATCGACGGACTGGGAGTCTCGTCAGCTGATGCCATCATAGAAGTCATGCTGGAGGAGGGCTTAAGGGATGATGCTCCTTATGGAGTGCTCCACTTCGCCACCACTCTTGCGGAGGATATCCCGGATGAGTATCTGGCAGATATTCTCATCTCCCTTAATTCCCTGAATCATGTAATATCTGCAGGCGCCATGCCCGGCTTTGGATGCTTCTGTTATTATGAGCCCTTAAGCCAGATCTATCTTTCTTACAGGATGCCGGTAAACCTGCTGCAGATAGATGCAGAATATGACAATATCCGGTATTATCTTTCATCACTTCTGGATCAGCTTGATCTTCTCACGGATTTTGTGATGTTCATGATCGCTGTACCCGGGAGCATGTATATACAGGATTATATGGATTATCTGGATCAGGTAACAGATATTAATGATCTCACATTAAGAATGCAGTTATTGAGTGAAGCTTTTAACGAGATTGAAGGTGAGGCCGGGATCGGGCCTGAAGAAACAGAGGAGATGGATGCTGCGGACATCGATCCGCAGGAGTCGGCTGATTTGCATGATGAAAAGAATTGAGTGAGGTGACGATATGCCAGGACCCAGGGATCTGAAATTCGAAAAAGCATATACATCTGAAGAAAAAATGAGGAACGTCGATGAAGGGGTCTTTTCAACGAAATTCACCTCTTACATAGGCGACGGCACGGTTCATGATAAGACCCATAAAGGCCAGAGCCGGGAAGATATATTGACCCTTACAAGCAGGAATCTGCTGCTTCAGATGAGGGAAGCCAATGCAAACTCGGCAACCGAGGCAGAGTCCATGCGGAAGGCTCATGCAGACCTCCGCCGGGAAATGGTGGCAGCCCTTAATAAGATAAGGGAGGTAAGCAGAGAGCGGGATCTGCTCAAGGCAAAGCTCCTTGTAGAGGAGAGCAAACGCTCCGGAGAAAAGGCAACCGAAGCGATGGCGCAGCTTGATGCCATGTTAAGAGATAAACAGGCGGCTTCTCTGCCCACTGAGCAGGCGGATCAGAAAAACGGAGGTGTACTGACCGGAAAAGAGCTCCAGAAAAGTGAGCAGAAAAAAGCCAGGATCCGCAAGGCCAAAGCAAATAAGGAAGAGGATATACATACGCTTGAGTCATATAAAACCGAGATCTCAGGCAATATCAATGCAACCCACGGCAAAGGCATCCTGAGCCTTTTCAGGGCTACCAAAAAGGCCTTTACAAGGATGGGCATCGAGAAGGATATCAAGAGCAAAAACGAACAGATCAAACAGCTGCAGGATAATCTCAGAAGCAAGGCCAGTGAATGGAATACAAGAAGGCAGACTGAGCATCAGGGAAAAACCTTCAGAAAATTCTATGATGATTATGACAAAGCCGCTTCCAGCTATTACATGATGAACAGGACAAATGGCAGCATGATGCTTCCTAAGGGGCAGCAGAAGGATATCAAGGAGTATGTGGGTGAGTTTGATCTGGAGGAGCTTGACAGAACTCTTGCCGATACGAATCTGGATATGTATCGGGAAGCAGACGAGGGAAGCATAAAAATTGCGAATAAAAACAAACGAAACAGCGATAAGATACAGGATTTTGTAAAGAGCCATGAGAAGCTGACACTTACATCGGGGACGGATCAGGATGGCAATGTGATCAGGTACAAGGTATATAAGCTGGGCGGCGATGACAACACAGGCTATATGGGATATAAGGCCAAAAGGCAGTTTTCCCGGGACAAAAAGAAGCCCACTGCGCTTATCGCAAGAAAGGATTTCAACAGGCTCCGTGATAAAAAATCCTTCCAGATGCTTAAGTCAGACCTTGCAGTCGATGAGAAGGATGCAGGCGGAAATTATATCAATACAAGGGAAAATGTAAGGATAGTCCAGGCAAAGCAGAACAAAAAGAACGGCGAGATACTGAACGGTATCTTCCTGAACGGTCAGTTTGTATCTACAGACCGCGACAAGATAAAGGGCATAGAGGATTCAAAGAGGGTGGATGCCGACTATGTGACAGGTGTTAAAGAATTTGTTTATTCGGGGCTTTTCTTTAACAGCAGGAAGCGCAACTGGGAGCTTACGAAGCAGGAGGAGGAAGTCCGGGGAGCTGTCCTTAAAGCCTCTATCTTCCGTCAGCTGAACTCCAGGACCATCCAGCATATGGCAGGATACGGCGCAGCAGAATCCGTAAATGCCGGTAAGATCAACAAATCCCTTGCAGCAGGGCTGACAAAGCAGATAGCCGGAAAGGACGGTCTTTTTGGATGGGAGAAATACAAAGGGGGGACAAAAGCAAAGGATCTGGAAGATCTTAATAATAAAGTGACCGAAAGACTTTTCAGTGAACAGCATGAGAGGGATGTCCTTGATACGGGCAAGTCTCTTGATGAGCTGGAAGTGCTATGGAAGGATTCGCTGATGTTCGGCACTGCCGAAGAAAAAAAGCTCATTCCGCGGGAGGCAAGGATCAAGGTCGTATATGACTATCTGAGAAAAGAGCAGGAGAAGAGAACGAAGGACGACAAGCCGTTAGTTAATGAGCTCCTGCAAAAACATACCGAGGTCGGAAGGCTCCTGGAATCTGTTCAGGATGATCATCAGGTATTGGAACAGGTGTCATTGCTGCTGCTTTCAAATGATAACAAACCCGAGTACTGGAATCTGGCAAAAACCATATGTACGGAGCTGAGACTTACAACGTTTGAGAAAAAGTTTAAGAATACCTTTGATTCAAGATTCAAAAGAGCGGTAGTGAAGGGGAGAGCCGAGAGCGGTCAGCTTATGAGAGTGGCTCTTATCGATGAACTGCTTGCAGATCGTTCCCGCAGTACCTCCTTTGGCGATATAGTGACATTGAAGGTGCTGAACAAATCCCTTTTGCCTACAAGGTTTAAGCAGTTCAGGGAAGACCAGGAGGGAAAGCGCGGCATAAAAGCCAGACTTGCGCAGGAAGCTCTTAATGGAACATTTACAAATATGATCACGGCTGTTTTTTTCACTGCTGTCGATTATCTGGATAATACAGACTATCTTACAGAGGGATTGGAAAAAGGCACTGATGCATTTGATGCCGCATCGGAGCTTCTCGATGACCTCCAGACAGCCCAGCTTTATACCGGTGTCCTGGAAAGCGTGACTGATTTTGGGGTAATGGCTGAGGGTGGTGCCATGGCAATATCCGACGCCTTTGCCAAGGATTACGGGGAAAAATGGGGCGGCAGAGGATTGATCGGGCTTACATACAGTCTCATGGGGAATGTAAATGGTTTCATAGAAAAGTGTATCAAGGTCCATAAAACCCGTAAGAAAGAAATAGAGATCAAAGCAAAAAAACAACCGAGTTATGATCCTGAGAATGATCTTGCATTATTAGACAATAAAATTTTGCAGGTGTTTAATGCTGTAAGCGGTTTTGTGGCAGGCAGCGGCAAGGAATTGGCCAATTATCTGTCTAAAAATCCTGATTATAAGGATGACAAGGATTTTTATAAGCAGCTTAAAAACACCTTCGGTCTGGTAAAGAACATTACCGGATTAATGAACAGTTCATTGACGGCGAGGAACTCCTTTAAGGCCGTCAAAAGACTGAATTCCAAGGAGACGGAGCTTAATACCCTGATGTCAAAGGATGTAAACACCATGACATACAATGAAAAGAATATGTATAACATCCTGAAAGAAAATTCCCAGCTTCAGTACGGTCTGTCCTGCGCCAAAAGAAAAGCACAGAATGACAGGGTGGGAGGTGTATTCGGATGTATCAAGAACGGAGTCAAAACTGTATTAGGTTTCTTTAAACTGTTTGCAGGAGAGGAGATAACAAAGACCGGTCCCTTCACCATCATAGACGGGATCTGGGAGACAGTGATCGACAGTGTAAAGATGGGGACGGAGATGGTCCGGGATAAGCTTGCAGTCCGCGCTGACATAGGCAAGATGATAGGAGATAAGTACAAGGGAATGAATAAGAGCATGATAAGCGGAGTCCTGAGGCGTGAAGCAGGAATAGCTTCAACAGATTATCTTCTGGATCTCGGAAGGATCTTCATGGCCATGAATACGGATGGATACACGAAGGAAGCAGAGACAAAGCCTGAGAAAAAACGGGGTGCCGCTATCCTGACGGCCCTTACGAACAACAAGAACTTCGGCAGCAAAGAGGATGAAGCCAATGATTATCAAAGCCTGAAGAAGGGACATTTCAGAAACCTTATGGGCGTAATGGGAGTCAAGGGCAATTTCCATGGCATCTTAAAGCATGCCCTGGCATAGCATCCAATAAAAGGGACAGAAAAAACAGCAATGAGCTGAATAAAAAAAGAGAAAGGAAAAGGATCATGAAAAAAAGGAAACTATTCTCACTCATCTTATCATTAATGCTTTTGTTTACCATGACAGGCATTCCTGAGGCACAGGCCCTGGCAGCCGGTACCGGGGAGGCTGTAAGTGTATATACTGTACAGGGCGGCGACTGTCTCTACGGTATAGCAAAAAGCCTTTACGGAGACGGAGAGCGCTGGCAGGAGATATACGGATTAAACCGTAATGAGATCAAAGATCCGAAGATCATATATAAGGGACAGAATCTGTTGATCCCTCAGGCATCTGTAAGCGAATCAGACGCACAGAAGCAGGATGATCCGGCAGGCGTTGCTGCAGTGATGAATGCTGCGGCTGAAGCTCAGAGCGCAGCTTTGAACGCAGATACCGTACAAAGTGATGCTGCGGCTCTTCAGGCAAAGGCAGATGTTCTGGCTGAGGGGATCTATTCCAAAACCTCTGCTGTTGAACCACAGGTTACTGCTATTATGAAGTCCATGAAATCAAAGGACGCCCATCTGGCGGGACTTGATTTCCGTCTTAAGACCAGGGAGAGCATATCCAGAAAGCTGGTCACTAATTCAAAGGATATGGAGGTCTCTTTGGAGGAGGCAGTACCCACTATAAAGGATGCGCTGAGGTATACCATGGTGATAGATGAAGAGGATTATGCCAGGATAACCGCACAGCTCCTGGATGATCTTATTGCCAGAGGCTATGCCATCACAAAATTCAGAAACTACTGGAAAGAAGAAGGTTACCAGGGGATCAATACATTTATCAGAACCCCTGACGGCATTATCTTCGAGCTGCAGTTCCACACTGAGAAGAGTTATGACACAAAGGAAAAGGAGCATGTCTTATATGAAAAGATACGCAGTGACAGCGCCTCAGAGGAGGAAAAAGCAGCCCTGACAAAGGAGTCAAATGCAGTATACGCTCAGGTACCTGTGCCTCCGGAGGCTTTAAGCCTGGATTATACATCGAAGGTTGTGCAATAATTTCACATCAGGGGGCGTCAGTTTGGAGGAAACAAAATATTACCGCTTCCCGGTAGGGAGTGTACTGATACGCAAAACCGGGGATCTTATTGAAAAAAAAGGAAAGAGCGGAGTCTGGGAGAATGCCATGGATCTCGCCTGGAGGTTTTATCATGGCGACATGGATCTGACTGAAGTATCACCGGATGAGCTCTCAGAGGAGGATCTTAAATAGATCACAGCAAAAAACCGGCATGTTATTGATGACATGCCGGTTTTTGAGAAGGATCTGATCTGTGATCTGTTTTTATTTGAAAGGATTATGATGATCGTTGATCATTGCTTCGATATCCTTGACGGGAACTGTTGAAAGCTGAGCTTCCTTATCCCTCATGGTAGGGCCCTGATACAGAGTCATAAGCCACTTCCAGTCAGCTGCACTGATGGCAAGAGAGCCGGTGTTGTTTGAGAAGGCAACCGTGCCATTGTTATCATATGTGTAACCGAAAGATGTCTTGCCTGCGCCTCCGCTGATCTCAGCTACCTGATCGTCCTTAAGTTCGTTGATGTCACCCATTTTTTTTCCTCCTTTTGAGTTGATGTTTTCTATTTATTTATACGAGCGAGTCATATAAATGTGTCGGTTATTTACGGGGAAATTATAACATAATACGGAATATATAGAGTGTGGCATAATGACACACCCACTAGATGTAGTTATGGCGCTGACAGCCTTTAATTACCTCTTTTCGTATAGAATTTGAAACACATCAAGTGTTTCAAATTCGTACCTGGCAGGTTTCTTTAGAAACCTGTCCGGTGAAGCCGGATTATGAAACATGCTTCCTTTGCATGTTTCATAACCTATAATATAATGATTAAGAAATAAAAAAAACTATTGATCAAAGGGGACAAGGTGTTTAATTACATTCTGATAAAAGAGGATAATTTCGATGATTTCAAAGGGATACTGCCTCCGGGACTTACACTGTTACCTGAACGCATTATCCTGGGATGTTATGATGATGAAGGTCTGGTCCTGGGGGGCATGTCCTTCATACTGTCTGCCGTGGAATATGAGATGGACTGGCTGTATGTCATACCGGAAAGGCGCAGGGAAGGGGTGGCAAAGGGACTGATGGATCAGCTCTTTGATTTCATCAGAAGGACCGGAGAGGTCTATCCCTTAAGAGCGCAGTTTGAGGTGACCGATGAGGACAGATCCTTATATGATTTTTTCCTCACGATAGATGGTATGGATACTGTGTTTTCTCATCACAGGTACTATGTGGATCATCATGATATATCAAAATCGGAAGAACTGAAAAAGGATCCGCTGGTACAGTTTGATGAAAGATTCTTCCTTAAGCTGAGCAGGCAGGATCAGGAGATGATATTGGAAAAGATAGAAGGAGACGGCATCTACGTGGTAGAGGATCCTGAAAACTGTAAGAAATGCTGTGTGCCTGAGCTTTGCCGCGTGATGTATCTTGAAGGGGAGGTAAAGGGTGCTGTATTTGTGCTCTGGCGAAAGGACGGAAATCTGGAATTTTCATATCTTTTCAGCAGCAATCCGGTATGTACGAAAAAACTGGTGAGTGTTACGGCAAGGGACATAAAGAGGTATTATTCCGGCTGCAGCCTTGTTTTCGATGCAGTAGTACCGCAGACGGAAAAAATGGCGGGGAAGATCTTTCCCGGGGCGGATACTGTAAACATATACCAGACAGAATGGTATTGACTGCAGTGTAGAGGAGGTAATCTTCATGGGTAAATTAGAGCAGTATGTAACAAAGGATACAAAGAAAGAAAGGGAGCCGGTTTATGCGCAGGAAAACAGCAAAACCCTGCAGGGATACAATGCAGCGCAGACCTTGTCCGGAAACGAGCTGATCGACAAATATCAGAAAAGGATACAGGGTGATACGACCTTTGAAGACCGCACCCGGTATTATTTTGAAGATTATCATATGATGGATTCCAAGGTTAAAAGATACCGGAATATGGCAAAGGATGAGCGGGGACTTCAGTCATATTCACATACATATAATAATCACAAAGCCAGTAAGCGCAAGGACTTTGCAAATGCGGCAGCAGATAAATTTGAGGCTGCCTCCAAACTCGCGCTGTCTTTGGATGAGAGTAAGACAAAGGGATTCGCGCTCTATCAGCACAGGGAAAAGATCATGCGTCTGCGCATGAGCGGAATGGAGAATGCAGCAAAGGCAAAGTCCGTCAGCAGTGACGATGAGGCGTATAAGATACTGAAGGGAAAGCTTTCATGCCTGAGCATCCTGAAGGATCAGCTGGAGGTAATGGGACAGGATGAGAGTCTGTCTGCTCAGGAGATCGTACAGTTTAAGGAGGCGAAGGCCAGGATAGACAGCGAGCTTGAGGGAGTAAAAAACAGTCTCATGTCCAGGGAGAAGATACATGTTAAGACATGGGAGAGGGAAAACGGTCTTGATGACAGTTCCATCAGGACAAAGCTCAGGAATGAGCAGAGAACACACCCCTATGTCAAATCCGAGGCAGTAAAGCTTGTCGGGATCATGAACAGATTAGATGCTGATGATAAACGCATGGAATACGAAGATACCGTCCCGGATATGCTGTTCAGACATCCTGCATTCAAGGACAGAAAGGATAACAGAGCAGACATTGAGAACGTCGATTCGATGAACAGGGAAACCGTTGAACGTTTTGGAAGGATCCTCCGGCAGCCCTGCCGTGTCGTCCTGCGTGACAGAAACGGGCTTCCGGTAAGCCATGCCGAGCGCAGAAAAGAGGAGTGGAACAAAAAATGGCTGAATGCCGTGAAAAACCGTGACAAGGATACCATCAATTCAATGCTTAAGGAAAGCTTTGAACGCTTTGAAAAAATGGAATTCCCCTCTCCCGAAGAACTCAGAAGCAAGGGGATAATGTATTTTTATAAAAAGGATCCGGCTGCCTTCCATGAAATGATGCGTTTTACCAGTGCGCTTGATGAAATGGCCGAAGCAAATGATTTTGCAAAAGAATACCGTGACAGTCATGAGCTCTTCAGAAAAAAAACAAGGATGGCTCTCTGCATGAGCTCAATGCTCCGGAATGAGATCGCACAGAGCAGGTATATGATCAATAAGACCGGCAATGGCTATGGCTTCGTGGATATAAGGAACCAGGCGCAATACAGAGAGTACAGGCTGGGCGATGAAGCTAAAGCAAATGCCATTCAGAGAGATCTGGCAAAATATACTGCCGATCATCAGAGCATACAGGAAGCATACAGGACAGCCAAAACAGAGGATATGAAAAAGGCCAAGGAGCATACTGACACGGTCAATGATATGAAGGGAGAGCTGGATCTTACAATAAAGGAACTCAGGAGGGAAAAAGCAAGATCCGGAAAGACCATCAGCCCTGAGCTCGAGGAGCTTGATAAGGATATAGTAAGTCTTGAATCGCAGCTAAGGAATAAAATACCCCTTGCAGAAACGGCAGACAGGGAAAAGGGTTTTGATTATACCATCCTCATGATAGAAGACATGTACAACAGGGTCAGCAGCAGCGTGGACAGATGCCTTGCCAAAAGCAGCAGCTACAAAGGGCTGAGGCATGGCAGGCTGATGCTGGATAAGATGAAGAGACAGTGCGCGGCAGAGATCAGTGCTTTTCGCAGTGCAGCAGTAGAATACAGAAGAGCGATCCAGGAGGGAAGCATCGGCCCCTTTGACAAAGGACAGGAACCTACCTGGCGTGATGCCTTAAATTATACGAGATCCGTGAAATATGATCTTGATAAAAAGGGCGAAGATGCCCTGAACAGGATGATAATGGAAAGAAAAGACGGGCCTGCTCTGCTGCAATCCGGCATGGAGACTGAAAAGAAGACTGAAAAGAAGACTATCCCACCTCTTTCAAAACAGGAGCAGGAGCAGATAAAGCAGCTTGAAAAGATGGAAGCAATGGAGCGTCAACAGTATGAGAATGAGCAGAGACAGCTCAGAACTCTTTTCGAAAAAGGCAAGGGGAAACAGATCAAATTGCAGAGCCGCTATGATCGTCAGGGAACCAATAACTGCTTTGCATGCTCTGGCACTGCGCTTTTGAATCATTTCATCGCAAAAAACAGGAAGCTTAAGCCGGGTGAAAAGCTCCCTCAGTACAATCAGTATGATATGAGAAATATAAATCCTGATGAATATGTACAGTCATATGCGGAGTCCTGGGAGAATTATAACTCAGAAGCGCAATACAGTAATGAGGTTTCGCAGCTTAAACACATGGTCGGACCGGGAACATCCGGATTAATGGAGATCTTTGAGCTGGGTGATTTCTTCCTCAGGGAAGAAAAGGATCTGATGATCCATCAGAAGAAGATCCACGTTGATTATGAAAATAAAAGGGTATTTGACGCACAGAAAAAGGCCTTTGCAGATCAGGTAAAGGAGGTCCTTGATTCGGGAGAGCCTGTTGCATTGTTTGAAGGCAGCCATTATGTAACGATCACGGGCTTAAAGGGGAATATCATAGAGTATATGGACTCCAACGATGATACCCAGGAGGAAGGGAAACCCATCACTAAACCCAGGTATGCTACCATCGACGATATCTTTTCCAGGGAGAAAACCCGGGGCGCTATAGGTATCACCTGGCTTTCCAAACTGAAGGATCCGAAGGATATCGTAAAGGATTTCCAATATCTGGGCCACAATGGAAAGGAATTTTATTCCAGGGATACAGACGGGGACACATACAATTTAACCCATAAGCACGGACTGACCGGAGTGAAGGAGATGGGGAACGGCATCACCTATGATATTTATGTCCCGAAGAACAGTGCTCCCATATCAAAGACAGGATCGGACATGAATATCATCATGGAGGAGCCGGAAGAGGAAGAGATCATCGAAAAACACAGCACTCAGAGAAAGTCTTCAAATATTAAAAAAGAGAAGCCTGCAGGTAAGAATGATATTCTGGTAGAGGTGGGAAATAGAACATATAACGAAGTGAATAAGCTTGATAAGGCTGTCACGGAAAAAGCCTATCGTGTACTTATGGAGAAACGGGAATGTGAAGATTATATACTGAAAAACCCGGAAGTGAAGGATGCGTATAAGAAGGCAACTGAAAATATCAAGGAATGGAGTACTACTCTGGACAGGAATGCCCTTTACGTGATGAAGTATGTCAAGATGGATAAGAACGGCAATCCTGCTACAAAGGAGGACAGGATAAATCATGAATGGAATATCAAATGGCTCAAGGCCTTCCATAATAATGATCCAAAGTCCCTTCAGACAAGGGAGGATATGCTCGGTGAGCAGATAGGGCATGTTATGGACGAATTCCTTCTTCCCAAGGATCCTACACCGGAAATGCTTAAGGATGAGGCTGCCTTTAAGAAACATATTGACAGCTGGATAGAGAATACTCTGATGAAAGAAGGCAATTTTGCAAAGTTGCTTTTTATCAACAAGTGTCCATATTCATATGATGGCTTAAAGCTTGTCATGCCCGGGATAAAGGGATTTCTGGAGAATAACAAGGCGCTGCAGGCCAAAGAAGATGTAATGACTGCGATCATGAGCTATGCAAACAGTTATATTCTGCTTAAGTATCATATTCAGATGGAAAAAGATTCGGTCGTCCGGTTTTCAAAAGATGAAACCGGGGCCATCCGGCAAAACAATGAAATGCTGGGTCAGGTGGGTTTAATGACCCTTATGGGCATCTACAGCAACTATTTGAGTGTTGACAGGAAAAAAGCCATAGTTCCCTACAAAAAAGCGCTGGTTCCTGTGGAGGAGAAAAAAAAGGAGGGGAAGAAGGAGACAGGAAATGATTCTTCACAGAAAAAGAATAAAGAATCATATGAAATAAATCCCAATATATCATTGGAGGAGTTCCTTAAGGCGGATCCTTCCTTAACCGGGGAGGCCTATGATATATTCATGGGTCATATAAAGGCAAAGGCAGTTGGGAAGAACAATCCTGTAATGAAAAATGAATATCAGAAGATCGTTGACGGTAATAAAAAGCATCAATGGCTGAACATTGACCGGGATGCGGGCTATATGCTGAAATATGTCAATTATGACAAAAACAACAAACCTTTGACCAAGGTGGATCAGGAAAACCATGAATGGAATCTCAGGTGGCTCCAATGTCTGCAGAAGGAAGACAAAAAATCCCTGCAGACCAGAAAGCAGATGACGACCCAGTATGCATCTCATATATATGATGATCTTCCATTGCCTCCTATGCCTGCTGCCGGGCAGGAAAAGGATGTAGACAGCTACATGAAGGTTCTCCAGGACTGGGCCGAATCGATCCTTAAAGACCAGGATGCGTTTGCAAAGCTGGAATTTGTCAGCGATAAGACCCTGTCTTTTGACAATATGTCAAAGGCGATCCCCGGATTGAAGACATATAAAACAAAAAACAAAAAATTTGAAGCAAAGCAGAATATGGCCCTGGCCCTGGGGAGTTATATAAAGACATATATAAGCAAAAAGTATGGCATGGATGTTTCCGGTCAGCGGGTCTTTGCGGGAAAAACCAGGGAGAACTGGATCAAGCAGGCTGATGGGGCATTGAAGATATATGCACAGGTGTTCATGGATGCTTACAGACAATATAATGAACATAAAAATGACAAGGAAGTGCCTTATAAGAAAATGAAATGATAATCGTATATTATTTCAAAGAGCTTTTTTATAAATTATAGAATTTGAAACACATCAAGTGTTTCAAATTCGTACCTGGCAGGTTTCTTTAGAAACCTGTCCGGTGAAGCCGGATTATGAAACATGCTTCCTTTGCATGTTTCATAACCTATAGGTTTTGAAATTGCATCAGCAATTTCGAAACCGTATTTCGCAGGATTCTTTAGAATCCTGCCCGAAGGGTTTTGACACATATTTCCTTGATATGTGTCAAAACGTATGATTTTAAGGAGGTTTGGCGGCAGATGACCGAATTGATCACAGAACTGAATATCGATACCTACCTTCCGTTTTTATCAGCGGTGGAATACTATGGCTTAAGTGAAGGAAGCCTCACTGCGCTGGGGGTTTCCGGTGAGGGTGAGCCGGAGGGGATCCTGATTTTTGAGATAATGCCGGAATTTATCAGGATAAACAGGCTGGCTACGTCCACAGACGGGCGTAAAGCGAGGCAGGATGCGGAAATTCTTATAAAAATGCTCACAGAAAAGTCTGATGAGTTTGGTCTTCCTGTGTATTATTTTTCTTATGATTTCAACAAGAATATAAAGCTTCTCATACAGTCGGGCTTTAAGGAAGAGGAGAGCCGATACAGCTACATCTCGGGGAAGGTTAAGGATATGGCTGAGATTCCTGCCCCGGACAGGTCCGCAGGTGATGTGCGTATCATAACACTGGCCTCGGTGGATGAGGAGACCATAAGGAATTTCATACTCAGCACCCCCCACGATACCCTGCTGCAGTTTGCGGGAACAGGAGCGGATACGGGTGATCTCTCGGAGGCCAGTCTTCTGTGTGTGAATGCGGGCGGCATAGCTGCAGCCTTATTTCTGAGGGAAAAGGATGATTTCCTGGAGGTAAGCTGGACATTTTCGGAGAATGAGTCGTTTCTTAAACAGGCTCTGAGCAAGCTGAAAAAACAGCTTGTCCGCGAAGAGGGAGAGGATTATGAACTGCGGTTTCTGTCCTGCATGGAAGAGGATGAAGAGAGGTTCGGGAAATATTTTAATAAAAGCGATCTGATAAAGCTTCATATAATGAAGTATGGAAGATGACTTCCGGAGGAAAGGAGACATATGGATATATTCAAAAAAGAAAATGCGCGTCTCATTGAATATGAGAGCACCGCAACCAAGGAAACGCAGGAAAAACAGACCGTTCTCGGGTACCGGGATATGAACAGAAGGTTCCTGGATCTGGAGAAGAAAAACCTTTCAAGAGATGCCTGGACGCAAAAGGAAAGAGAGCATATTGAAAGAAAAAACAAGATAGAGGCTGCCTGGCACAAGGATAATACGAATGAGGTAAGGGAGCTCAGTAAAAGAGGGGTCGGAAGCAACAAGAATAAGGCGTTTTATGCGAATTTTACTTTGAAGGAGCTGGAGTATTTCCTGAAGGAGAATAACAAGGGCTCTTCCAATTCCGATCTTTATAACAGTGTGGCAACGGATCTTGAAATGTATAACAGGATCATGGAGGATCCGCTTAATGAAAATGAAGCCATGACCCTGCTTCACCGGATCAGTGAAAGCTGCAGGAATTATATCAATAATAAAAGCCCCATCTTTGCAAAGGGCAAGATACGCAAGGCCATAATTTCTCAGATATCCGATAAGGTCAATCACCTTCTTGAGGAGAAGGAGACCAGGATCACTGAGACTGCCGATGCCAAGTACACGGCTTTTGAGCAGAGGTCCAGCGAGGTAAGTGTAAATGAAGCATGCAAGGCCAATTATGATCTGATAAACCAGGTTCTGAATGACAATATAATACTTACGAAGAAGCAGCTTGCCGGGCTTGACCAGAAGATGGAAAGGATCCTTCAGGCTGTAAGCAGCCAGAAGGTGGATAAGAACCAGAGCAATACCATGGCTACCAAATTTTTCAACGCCATCGGCTGGTCAGACCATAAGCCGAAGATCGTCAAGGATATGTACGCCGCTATTAAGAGGTCGCCGCTTAAGAAAGAGATGTTCCATACCATTAACTGTCTGCCCCAAATGAAAAACGCGAGAGGGATGGTAAAGCAGCTGCTTGGTCTGTCAAATAGGAACAGCCGGCAGTATTACAGTAACGGTTTGTATGGCAAGGGGACCTATCTTGCGGTATCAACCGACCATAAAGACGCAAGTGACGAGAAAACACAGAATCACTGCTGGGAGTACGGAAAGAGAATGGGATCCATGCAGGTGGGACTCGTCCTTAACGGAAATGCCAGAATAATCGACTCCGGAAGCCTGGATCATCTGATAGAGGATAAGCTGGAGAAGCTCTTCCCCAGGGTTTACAACTTTCTGATAAACTCTGAAAGGTCTGCCAGAGGCAGCGGTTCGCAGGAGGCGCTTACCATGATAGCGGCATTGTTTGGTTATAATACCATAAAAGGCATAGCCGGAGTGAAGGATGTGATCGACTATTATGTAACAACCGACAGAAGGGCCATGTCCATCGATGATGTGGTATTCGAGCGTAACAGCCAAGATAACGACGCAGCCAGCAAAAACTGGATACCTATAGAGCAGTTATGATGACCGGCAAGTCATAGATGAGCCTGACAGAGATGAAAGGAGAAAAAATGGAAAAACACAAGCTTACGGAAGGAGACCTCCGGTTTATAGATGAAGCCTTAAACGGCTGGAGAATGAGGATAGATATGTCTCTTGGTGGTGAGGAGGCCTCAGAGGAGGTAAAGGCGCGCATCAGTGAATATGAAGAAAATTATAAAAAGGAATTTGCCGAATACTTCGAAAAGGTGAGACAGGAGGATGAGGATATAAGCTCAGACGACATACAGTACGATTTTGATGAGGAGTGGGAAAAGAAATACCCGGACTTCTTCGAAATGGACAGGCTGTTAAAGTGATCAATACTGCACGACCCTGTGCCTGAAGTATTTTGGCATGTGACAGAGTGACACAACCCTGATACACTGATTTAGGATAAAATCAATATATGGAAGTAAACTGTAATAATCGGAGGTGGGATTTATGAAAAAGAAACTTCTAGGTTTGATACTGGGAGCTGCAGTTATGGCTCTTGCAG